>NZ_JFZJ01000043.1 GCF_000636015.1 Rhodomicrobium udaipurense JA643 | reverse complement strand
GGTGTTCGAGCCGTGGATGCCGAGCGACGGGATCAGCGGCTTCGGGCAGGACGGCCCGGTGCACTCGAACTTCGCGCTTTCGAGCGCCATCATGCCGAATTTGTCGGACCGGATCACGAAGGAGGCGGAGTCGGCGGCGACAAGTTCGCCGATCACGGTCAGGCCGCCGCCGCGAAGCGTGAGCGTGACATCCTCCGCGTTCACGGGCGCGAAGGACGCGGCGAGGGCCAGAAGCGATGCGCTGGCGCGACAAGCGTTTCGATTGGACATGGAAAACCTCGGGAGGTGAGCCGGTCGGCGTTTCGAGTTGGATCAGCGGGTGAGAATGAGTTGCGGCAGCGCCTTGGAACTGTAGCGGGCGCTCTGATCCGACGGTTGCCCGCAGGGGAGCGGCGCGAAGGAACCGCGCGTGCGCGAAATGCCTCCGCTCGGGCGCAAGACGGAGACGCGATATTCGAGATCGGCGTAAAGCCCGGTGGCGCCTTGTCGTGCCGTCCGAGCGGTCGTCATGAAGCCGTGACCGCGCTTGTCGCGCCGGGCCGCTCCTCCGCCTGCGGGCGCGGCCATACATGTCCGGCGTCGTTGAAATCTGAGGCGTACTCCAACGCATGGAGATCGAGGTTCGCGCGGCCGCGCCAGAGCAGCGCCACCTTCGTCACACGTTCGAGATCGATCGTCCTGAGCTGAGCCTGAACCTCCACGCCATCGGGAAAGGTGAGTTTGAGGGGAGGTTTTTCGCCGAGATAACAGTCGAAAAGCAAGGTGAGCGCGCCGTTTTCGTCGAGCGCCCGAACGAGCGTAAGGCTGTCGTAGCGCAGCACGATTCGCCCACTCGGAAAGCAGGAGGCTGCGATTGTAATCCGCGAAAGCCCTGCGCTGACGGGCTCGACGCTGACGCTCGGCCCGCATTCCGGAGCGCAAAGGGCAGGCGAAGACGCGGCGAACAGGCACACGACCATACACGAGCCGGCGAACCAGGAGGCGCGGCTATTCATGAGTTCGGTCCCACCTTGAACTCGACTACGCTATACTTGCATACGATCATATTGATGTGATAATTATATGACAACTTAATATATTGTTTTAGCGAAAATAAAATTGACTGGTGTGTGGGATTCCACAGCGGTCCCGCAATAAAGTGAATGCATGCGTCAGTAATCGCTAAGGTTGAACCGTTTTGCCGGCGGCTTCCCAAATGCATCGTTCTGTGGTAAAAGCAGCGCTCCTGTTGTCACAGCGAGAGCAAAGAAATCTCCCAAACAATGCGACAGAGAAAATTTTTCTGATCGGGCGCGAGCCTCCGCGAACACTTAAGCTTCGCCTTGCCGCGCAAAAATCAACTCATAGCGCGAGCAAAGCCATGTTTTCCTGGTTTGAAAAGCTTATTGACCCGTTCAAGACCGCCCCGCTGACGCGGCCGCCGCAGAAGCTTCTTGCATTCTATTGGCATTACATCGGCGGCGTCTGGTGGGTGTTCGGCCTTGTCCTCATCTCGGGTGTGGTCGCGGCGCTGATCGAGGTTGCGCTGTTCACCTTCGTCGGGCAGATCGTCGATTTCGCCAAGGCGGCCGAGAACCCGGCTGCCTTCTTCCACGACCACGGCAGGACGCTGATCTTCATGGCGATCGTGGCGCTCGTCATCCGCCCGATTGCGTTTACGATCCATTCGCTGCTCATCAATCAGAGCATCAACGCGAACACGCAGGCGCTCGTGCGTTGGCGGCAGCACCGCTATACGCTCCGTCAGAGCCTGTCGTTCTTCCAGAACGACTTCGCGGGCCGCATCGCCAACCGTATCATGCAGACGGGGCAATCGCTGCGCCAATCGGCCATCGATCTGGTGGATGCGCTCTGGTATGTCGCGATCTACTGGCTTTCGGCCGCCGTCATTTTCTTCGATCTCGACGCGCGGCTCGTCATTCCGCTGCTGCTGTGGCTCGTCGGCTTCGGCGTCATGGTCTGGTATTTCGTGCCGCGGCTCATCCGCATGGCGGTCACGGTGTCGGAGGCGCGTTCCACGCTCATGGGCCGCGTCACCGACAGCTATGCGAACATCCTGACGGTGAAGCTTTTCGCGCATACGGAGAGCGAGGAAGCCTACGCGAAGGACGCGATCTCCGATCATCTGCACAAGTTGCAGGCTCAGCTCCGCGTCATCACGCTCTTCGAAATGTGCCAGTGGGTGCTGACGGGCCTTCTCATCGCGGGCACGACCGGGCTTTCGCTCTGGCTGTGGAGCGAGGGCGCGGTGACGCTCGGCGCGATCGCGGTAACGACGGGCCTCGCCATCCGCATCAACAACATGTCGTCATGGATCATGTGGGTCATCACGACGATCTTTGAGAATGTCGGCACGGTCGAGGAGGGCATGCGCGCGCTGTCGAAGCCGTGGAATGTCGTCGACGCGCCGGATGCGAAGCCGCTAGCGGTCGACAAGGGCGCGATTTCCTATGAGCGCGTTCAGTTTCACTACGGGCGCGGCAAGGGCCTCATCGAAGACCTCTCGCTCCGCATCAAACCGGGCGAGAAGGTTGGTCTTGTCGGCCGCTCGGGCGCAGGCAAGTCCACGCTCATCAACATCCTTCTGCGGTTCCACGACCTCGAGTCCGGTCGCATCCTGATCGACGGGCAGGACATCTCGAAGGTCACGCAGGACTCGCTGCGCGCCAAGATCGGCCTCGTGACGCAGGACACCTCGCTTATGCATCGGTCCGTCGCCGACAACATTCGCTACGGGCGGCCTGACGCGACGATGGACGATATCGTGGCGGCGGCGAAGAAGGCGCATGCGCATGATTTCATCGTGGATCTTCAGGATTCCCACGGCAACAAAGGCTACGAGGCCCAGGTAGGCGAGCGCGGCGTCAAGCTATCGGGTGGCCAGCGCCAGCGCATCGCGATTGCGCGCGTGCTGCTGAAGGATGCGCCGATCCTGATCCTCGACGAGGCGACGGCGGCGCTCGACTCCGAGGTCGAAGCCGCGATTCAGGATCAGCTGTACAATCTCATGGAGGGCAAGACCGTGATCGCCATCGCGCACCGGCTGTCCACGATCTCGGCGATGGATCGGCTCATCGTGATGGACAAGGGCCATATCGTTGAGGACGGCACGCACAAGGAACTGCTCCGGAACGGCGGGCTCTATGCGAGCCTGTGGGCGCGTCAGTCGGGCGGCTTCCTGCTGGAAGAGCGCGAGTCCGCCGAGCCTATCGCCGAGCCGGGGCGATATGCGGCCGAATAAGCGCACGCGGCGGCGCCGGAGCGGGATCGGCCTGGCTCACGCGTCGTGTGCCTATAAGGCCGCCGAGGTTAGCGACTCGGCCGCTCCGTCCTCGTAAATGCGATAGCGCCGCGGGGTCAGCCCCACGAGGTCGCCGGGGCGGACTAACGTCTCCGGCGGCAAACTCGCTTCCACCAGAAGGTCGTCGCCGCCGTAATCTAGCCGCACGTCCGCGAAGGACAGCGCGCCGACGCGGCGGACGGCGCGCACAGCACCCTGAAGCGGCGCTTCCGAGACCTCTCCGAAGGTCAGATCGTGCGGGCGGACGAAAAGACGGGCCGGGCCGGTGCCCGGAAGTTCATCGTTTGTGGCGAGGCGTCGCGAGCCGATCCAGATTCCGCCGTTTTCGATGCGCACCGGCAGTTTCACGGACTCGCCGATGAAGTCGAACACGAAGGAGTTCGCTGGCTCGTTGTAGATTTCCTCGGGCGTGCCGACCTGCTCGATCTTGCCGTTGCCCATGACGACGATGCGGTCGGCAACTTCCAGCGCCTCCTCCTGATCGTGGGTGACGAGCACGGAAGTGACGTTCAGTTCGCCATGCAGGTCGCGCAGCCAGCGGCGCAGCGATTTCCTCACCTTGGCGTCGAGCGCGCCGAAAGGCTCGTCGAGCAACAACACGTTCGGTTCGATCGCAAGCGCCCGTGCCAGCGCCACACGCTGGCGTTGGCCGCCCGAAAGCTGGTCGGGATAGCGCTCGGCAAGCCCTTCGATATGAACGAATTCGAGGAGCCGTTTCACGCGCTTCACGATTTCGTGTTCCGGCTTTCGCTCGCGGCGGGGCCTGACGCGAAGGCCGAACGCCACGTTCTCGAAGACGGTCATGTGTCGGAACAGGGCGTAGTGCTGGAAGACGAAGCCCACATGCCGCTTTCTCACATTAAGGTTGGCAGCGTTCTCTCCGGCGAAATAGACCTCGCCGCCATCCGCGAAGTCCAGCCCCGCGATGATGCGCAGGAGCGTGGTCTTGCCGGAACCCGACGGGCCGAGCAGCGCGAGCAGCTCTCCGCTTGCGATGTCGAGATCCACGTTCTTGAGGGCGACGAAGTTTCCGAAGCGCTTCGACAGGTTACGGACATCGATTTTCATCTCTTGCGCTCCAGTTTGCGTTCGAGGGCTGCTTTCAGAACGAGCGTCACAATCGCGAGAAGCGCGAGCAACGACGCCACCGCGAAAGCGGCCGTGAGCTGGTATTCATTATACAGGATTTCGATGTGGAGCGGCATCGTATTGGTCTCGCCCCGGATATGGCCCGAAACGACCGACACCGCGCCGAATTCGCCCATGGCGCGCGCGTTGCAAAGCAGGATGCCGTAGAGCAGCCCCCACTTGATATTCGGCAGCGTCACCTTGAGGAAGGTTGTGAGCCCCGATGCGCCAAGCGACAGCGCGGCTTCCTCTTCGGTCGTGCCCTGTTCCTGCATGAGCGGGATCAGTTCGCGCGCGACGAAGGGGAAGGTGACGAAGATCGTCGCGAGCAGGATCGCGGGAAATGCGAACAGAATCTTGATGTCGTTATCCTGAAGCCAATGCCCGAAGAAGCCCTGCAAGCCGAACAGAAGCACGAAGACGAGGCCCGACACCACCGGTGAGATCGAGAAGGGCAGGTCGATCAGCGTTATCAGCAACGTCTTGCCGGGGAAACGGTATTTCGTGATTGTCCATGCCGCGATGAGGCCGAAGAAGAGGTTCACCGCGACGGAACAGGCCGCCACGATGATGGTAAGGCGTATGGCCGAGATGGCGTCGGGGTCCGTAAGCGCCGAGAAATAGGCGGTCCAGCCCTTTGAAAAAGCCTGCAAGAATACCGCTACCAGCGGGATGACGATGAACAGGGTGAGAAATCCGAGCGCAATGAGGACAAGAAGAATGCGGACCGGAAGCGTTTCCGTATTCGCCTTGGCGCCTCTCGGCGCGCGCGCCGCGAAATCGCTTCGCCGTGCCGGCCCGGAGTTTTCCTCCGCGCCGCCGAAACCAGCCTGCCGGTTGGTCGTCGCTTCAATGAACGTCATGATCCTAGCTCCTCGCCTCTGTCCAGCGCTGAAGCCGGTTGATTATGAGCAGCATGATGAATGCGACGAAGAGCATGATGACCGCGATTGCGGTTGCATCGGCATAGCGGAATTCCTCAAGGCGAATGACGATGAGAAGGGGCGCGATTTCCGAGATGTTCGGCAGATTGCCCGCGATGAAGATGACCGAGCCGTATTCCCCTACCGCGCGGGCGAAGGCGAGAGCGAAGCCGGTCAGGATCGCGGGCAGCAGCGTCGGCGCGATCACCTTGCGGATGACCTGCCAGCGCGATGCTCCGAGGCTTGCGGCGGCGAGTTCGAGTTCCGGGTCGAGATCCTTCAGCACGGGCTGAACGGTCCGCACAACGAAGGGAATGCCGACGAAGATCAGCGCCACCAGAATACCGAGCGGCGTGAACGTGACCTGTATGCCGAGCGGCGCGAGAAACTGACCGATCCAGCCCTGCGGCGAATAGAGGGTGGCGAGCGCGATGCCGGCCACGGCAGTCGGCAGGGCGAACGGGATATCCACGATCGCGTCGGCGATGCGGCGGCCGGGGAATTCGTAGCGGGTCAGCGCCCACGCGACGATCAGGCCGAAGATCACGTTGAAGATCGCGGCCGCGAAGGCGATGCCGAACGAAAGCTTCAGCGCGTTCAGTGTGCGCTGAGCCGTGAGGATGGCGATGAACTGGTCGAAACCAAGCCTCGACGCGTAGAGGATCATCGCCGCCAGCGGGATCAGCACGATCACCGAAAGCCAGGTGACGGTCAGCCCGAACGTCAGCCCGAAGCCGGGGATGACGCTCGGTTCGCGAAAGCGCAGGGTTTTCGATAAGGGGGGCAAGGCGCTCACTCTTGTCTGTTTCCGTGTCCGATTATAAACGCGAGTTGAGGTCTTGCCCCCCGCAATCTTAGCGACCGTAAATCTGATCGAAGACGCCGCCATCGCCGAAGTGAGCCTTCTGGGCTTTCTGCCAGCCGCCGAACACGTCATCGATGGTGAAGAGTGCCACCTTTGAGAACTTGTCGGCATATTTGTCGGCGACTTCCTTTGAACGCGGGCGGTAGAAATTCTTCGCCGCGAGTTCCTGGCCTTCCGGAGCGTAAAGCGCCTTCAGATAGGCTTCGGCGGCGGCACGCGATCCGCGCTTGTCGACGACTGAATCGACGATGGCGACGGGCGGTTCCGCGAGGATCGAGAGGGACGGTGTGACGATCTCGAACTTGTCGTCGCCGAATTCCTTCACCGAAAGATACGCTTCGTTCTCCCAGGCGAGGAGCACGTCGCCCTGATTGCGCTGGACGAAGGTCACGGTCGAACCGCGCGCGCCCGTGTCGAGCACCGGCACCTGCTTGAAGATCTGCGTGACGAATTCCTTCGCCTTGTCTTCCGAGCCATACTTCTTCAGCGCGTAACCCCATGCCGCGAGGTAGTTCCAGCGAGCGCCGCCGGACGTCTTCGGGTTCGGGGTGATGATCGAGACGCCCGGCTTCACGAGATCGTCCCAGTCCTTGATGCCTTTCGGGTTGCCCTTGCGGACGAGGAAGACGATGGTGGACGTGTAAGGCGCGGAATTGTCGGGAAACTTCTTCTGCCAGTCCTTGGCGAGAATGCCCTTCTCGGCGATGGCGTCGATGTCGTAGGCAAGCGCGAGCGTCACGACGTCGGCCGCGATGCCGTCGATCACGGCGCGGGCCTGCTTGCCGGAGCCGCCATGGCTCGCCTTGATTTCGAGGGTCTCGCCCTTGTCGGCTTTCCACTTGGCGACGAACGCCTTGTTGAACTCGGAGTAGAATTCGCGCGTCGGATCGTAGGAAACGTTGAGCAATGAATCGAGAGCGTAAGCAGGCGCGCCGATCAGCGTAGCCGCCGCCAGTGCCAGAACTGTCCGTCTGAGCATGAAAATCTCCAAATTTCGAGTTTCGAATGCGATGCTTCTGCAATGCGCCAGCTCGCGCTGGTCTTCCCCCCGGGCTGCGCGCGTTCGCGCCTCAGCTGGGGCTTCCACACGACGCCCGGCGGGGCACGCGGACGCATATCCCCCTTGAACCGAGCCGGACGTAAGAGAGAAACGCCTCAGGCATCGCTTTCACCCTCTTTCATTGCCGGAGAAAACGGCGGAGCGAAGCGAAACCGAAAATGCGCGTCGCCTGCGCCCGCTGGCTGGTAGAAGCCCGAAAATTCCTGAAGCGCCTCAGCGAAGGCCTTCGCGTCTTTATCTTTCTTGACTTCGAACGCGTCGAAGCCGGAACGCACCATGAAAAGAAACTGGTCGCGCAACACGTCCCCCTCGGCGCGGATTTCGCCCGTGAAGCCGTAGGCCTCGCGCAGCCGCCGCGCTTGCGTGAAGGCGCGGCCGTCGCGGTAGATGGGAAAGTCGAGCGCAATCAGCGACAGGCGCGGAAGGTATGGTTCGAGCAGGCTCTCCGGCTTGTCGTTCGGCAGCGCTACGCCGAGCGGCACGTTGCGGCCCTCCAGCGACTGCGGCGTTTGCGCGAGCAGCCATTCGAGCGGAACGATGACCGGCACGTCGGTGGGCACCGGCTCGTCTCCGCCGAGGCGGACATAGGGATCGTCCGCGATCTCGCCCTTTTTAATGTACGGCATGAAGCGCTTCCTTGAATGGCTCGACGCCGAGGCGTTTCACTGTGTCGACGAAGAGTTCGGTTTCACTCTGCCGAAGGTCGAGATAGCGGTTAACGATGCGCTCGATGGTGTCCACCACCTCCTCATAGGGGATGGCCGGGCCGAGCAGATCGCCGAACCGCGCATCCTCGTCCGCCTTGCCGCCAAGCGTGATCTGGTAGAATTCGCGGTCGTTCTTCTCCACGCCGAGAATGCCGATATGGCCGACGTGGTGATGACCGCAGGCGTTGATGCAGCCCGAGATGTTCAGATGCAGACGGCCGACCGAGCGCGCCTTGTCGTGGTCGGCGAAACGCTCCGCGATGGCGGTCGCGATCGGGATCGAGCGCGCGTTGGCAAGGCTGCAATAGTCGAGGCCGGGGCAGGTGATCGAGTCCGAGATGAGGTTCACGTTCGGTGTTGCGAGACCCGCCGCGTCGAGCTTCTGCCAGAGGGCGTAAAGGTCTTGCTGGCGCACATGCGGCAGCACGAGGTTCTGCTCATGGCCGACGCGGATCTCGCCCGCGCTGTAGGTGTCCGCGAGGTCTGCGAGCGCGTCGAGCTGGCCAGAGGTCGCATCTCCCGGCGGCTTGCCGATAGGCTTCAGCGACACGGTGACGATGCCGTATCCCGGCGCCTTGTGCGGCGCGACCGAGTTTCTGTGCCAGGTGGCGAAACGCGCGTCGGCGGCGAGCGCCCGCTTCAGCCCCTCGGGCTCGTCTTCGAGCGTCTCGTATGCGGGATAGATGAAGCGCGACCGGATGTCGGCGAGGAAAGCGTCGTCGAGCTTCAGATAGCCGTCGCGAATGCGCTCCCATTCCTTTTCGACATCGGCCTTCAGCTTCTCGACCCCGATTTCATGGACGAGGATCTTGATGCGCGCCTTGTAGATGTTGTCGCGGCGGCCGTGGGCGTTGTAGGTGCGAAGGATCGCCTCAAGATAGCTGATGAGGTGCTCTTTCGGCAGGAAGTCGCGCAGAAGCTTGCCGATGAAGGGCGAGCGGCCGAGGCCGCCGCCAACCAGCACCTGGAAGCCGACTTCGCCCGCGTCGTTGCGCACGAGGCGCAAGCCGACATCGTGCACCTTGATCGCCGCGCGGTCATGCGGGGCGGCCGTGATCGCGATCTTGAACTTGCGCGGCAGGAAGGTGAATTCGGGGTGTAGCGAGGACCATTGCCGCAGCACTTCCGCCCAGAAGCGCGGGTCTTCGATCTCGTCGGGCGCGACGCCAGCCCACTGGTCGGTCGTGATGTTGCGAATGCAATTGCCCGACGTCTGGATGGCGTGCAGCCCGGCCTCGGCGAGGCTCACGAGCACGTCCGGCATATCGGAAAGCTTGATCCAGTTGAACTGGATGTTCTGCCGCGTCGTGAAATGGCCGTAGCCCCTGTCATAGACGCGGCCGATCTCGGCGATCTTGCGAAGCTGGTTCGAGGACAGCGTGCCGTACGGGATCGCGATGCGCAGCATATAGGCGTGAAGCTGAAGATAGACGCCGTTCATGAGCCGTAGCGGCTTGAATTCGTCTTCGGTCACTTCGCCCGAAAGACGTCGCGCCACCTGATCGCGGAACTGAGCGGCACGCTCCGCGATGAACGTGCGGTCGAATTCGTCATAAACATACATCGCGGAACGGTCTCCGAATTTCCAGAGCGTTATCGCTTTCGATAAATCAAAAGCGCGCTCCAAGTTCTTGGTTGAGCTTGATCTTTATCGCAAAACCGGCGTCCGGCTTTTGCGGATCATGCTCTAAGCCGCCACCTTGCCGACTTCATTGGGAAGGTAGGCAACGGGTGCATCGGAGGGAAGCGGGAATGTAGGGCCTTCGGTGCGAATTTTCTCGCGCAGATTGCCTGGCTTGGCGGTAGGCGTGGCCTCGACGCGAGCGACATAGGGGCCGACCGCAATGAGCCCATCGGCCTGCGCGGCCTTCAGCGCGGCGAGCGCTTCGTCGGCCGTCAGGAGGATTTGCGCGCCCGCGAGATTTTCCGACCACTGCCCTTCACTCGTGCGGTGGATCACAACGCCATCGGCAAGGCGGTTCGCGGTAATGACCACCGATCCACTGATCTTGAGCTTCTGCTGATGAGGATGTGCCATTCTCGTTTCCCCGACCCTGATAAGTGAGCGGCGCAGCCCGCCGCGGGGCCAGCGGAACCCGCTCGCCTTGGGCCAGAGTTTGGCGATCTTTGAAAACTTCTCAAGGATAAATGCGCATTATTGGGAAAATAAGTGCGCAGTTTGGCGGGTATGAGCGTTATCGGGAAAATAATATTGCGCCGGAGATCGGAGGGAGAACACCATCCCCCTTTTGCCGCGAATTGTGCAAAAAAGCTCCTGTTCGTCGCTCGGAAACGCCGGTCGAAGAACGCCGGACAGGAAAAATAGGAAAACTTCGCCGAAGTCTCTTGATTGCGGGGCCTGCATTGGTAATAAAGGTTCCTCGCTCGCTTATGGCGGCGCGGGCACGTAGCTCAGCGGTAGAGCATTCGCTTCACACGCGAAGGGTCACAGGTTCAATCCCTGTCGTGCCCACCATTCATTCAATTCATGATAGAACGCAGTGCCGCTTGGCGCTCCCGCGTATGCGGGCCGATGCCATGGCGCGAGGCTTGCATGTTTTTTGCAAAGCGCTGTATCGCATCCCGTGTTGCAAAACCGACCAACCAGACGACTCGATCAGGGAACATCCCTTTGCCGACCGACAGCGCGCCGAAAAACAGGTTCAAGCTTTCCACCACGCTCGAAGCGCGGGTGCATCATCATAACGTCAAGACCGGCGTGACGACGCTGTTTCTCGGGGCGTTCGAGCTGCGCGTGCCACGCGTCGAGGCGGAGCCGGGCACGGGTGTCGCGGTCGAGATCGATGCGAGCGACGTTTCCATCGCCTTGTCGCGTCCGATGGACGTGTCGATCACCAACCGGCTGCCCGGAACTATCGTTGAGGTGGAATATCTCGACGCGCCCTATGCGCGGGTGACGTTCGATCTCGGCGTCTGCAATCTGCATTCGCTCGTCACATGGGAATCGGTTGAGCGGCTGGCGCTCGAACCCGGCCTCAAGGCGTGGGCGATGATCAAGACCATCGCCATCACGCAGATGAACGTAAATCCTGAGTCTCTTCCCGAGCCGCGCCCGACGTTGCAGTCTCGAACGCCCAATCCAGAGACGACGTAAGCTCTTCGAGCGTCGCGGTTGCGGCGCGCGCGGAGCGGCGCTCGACCGAGCGGAACACCGCGACGATGCGCTCGCCGAAGGGCGTCACCTCGGCGCCGCCGCCGCGACGGCCCGGAAACGTGTCGATGACGCGCGTCTCGAAGGTGCGGTTCAACGCGTCCGTCATCAGCCACGTCTTGCGATAGGAAATGCCCATCAGCTTGCTCGCGCCGAGGATCGAACGGCACTTCTGCACGGTTTCGATGAGCGCGATGTCTTCCTCGTCGAGGCTGCCGCCATTAGGCAGGGCGAGGCTCACATGAAGGCGCGCCTTTTCCTTCTGACTTAAGGGTTGATCCATTGTCGCGTCCAAGCCTCGTTGCGGCGTTACCTGTCTTCTTTCCTATATAGCACCGTGTTCGTGGCTTTTAAATGCTTACGAGGACGCGCCTTCTTGTGAACAATCGGCGATCATTCCCGCCGTCGAGCGCGTCGCGACGACAGATCCGTGGAACGGCGGTGTCAGTTTTCGGCAGCTTCGCGGGCGAGAACCGCCTTCACCTTCTCGTCCGACGCGATCCGGTCATGCAGGGCTTCGAGGTTCGGATATGCGCCGATACCCTCGGGCAGCATGCCCTTGGCCCAGCGGATCATGGGAAACGCGTAGGCGTCGATCACCGACCGGCCGCCGTCCAGAATCCACTCGCGGCTTTCGAGATGGTCGTTCAGGCTTTTGAGGCGCTTGCGAACGAGGTCGCGGCCCGCGTCCCGCACAGCTTCCTGTGCCGCGTCCGATTTGTCCTTCGTGTAGCGGTAGGGCATGAAAATCGGGAAGAACGAGGGGTGCAAGTCGCCGGTGAAGAACGATGACCAGCGATCAAGTTCGGCCGAGGCGCGCAACCCCTCGCCACCGTCGAGATGCGCTTCCGGGTGTTTGCGAGCGAGGTAGTGAAGGATCGCGCCGGCCTGTGTCAGAACAAAGCCGTCATCGTCGAGAACGGGGACTGCGCCTGCCGGGTTGACCGCGAGCAGTTCCGGCGACTGATAGCCGACGCGCTTTTCCTCGTAGGGCTTCCCGATCCATTCCAGCACGATGTGAGGGGCGAGCGAACACGCGCCCGGCGCATAATAAAGCGTGGTCATGAAGTCTCCGATTTTGTTGTCCTTCAGGCGAGGAATGTTTGCGGAGGTCCAAGGTTCCTCGTTTGGCGGACAAGCGAGGCGCGATTATACCCTCTTCGCGTGAAGCTCGACCCAGTGCGCGAAGGCATCCATGAATCCGTGCAGGAATTTCCGCGTGCCGTCGTTCGCGATCTGCCCGTTTTCGTCGAACAGCTTGTTCGCGCCGCCAATATAGGCTTCGGGTTGCTGCATGGCGGGGACGTTCAGAAACACGAGCGATTGCCGCAAATGATGGTTCGCGCCGAAGCCGCCGATACCTCCGGGCGAGGCGCTCACGACGGCTGCGGGCTTGCCCTCCCACGCGCTCTGGCCGTACGGCCGCGACCCGACATCGAGCGCGTTCTTCAACACGCCCGGCACGGAGCGATTATATTCGGGCGTGACGAACAAAAGGGCGTCGAGCGGCTTGACCTTCTCGCGGAATTCCTTCCACGCGGCTGGCGGATCGGCATCCTCGTCTTCATTGTAGTGGGGTAGAGGTGCGATATCGACGAACTCGAACTTGAATTCGGACGGTGCAAGTTCGACGAGCGCCTTGGCAAGCTTGAGATTCAGCGAGTCCTTGCGCAAGCTTCCGACAAAAACGCCAACAGTATAAGTTCCGGTCATGGGAGCGCTTTCTCTTTCAGGATGGCCATGCGGCCATCCGCATAACGCCCCACGCGCTTTTCCGTTCACGGCGAATTTTGCCGCCCGACATGCGCCTACGATGGCGTGGCCGCGCTACTCGGCGAAAAGGCCGTGCTTTTCAACATAGGCGGCGAGGTCGAGCGTGTAGTCGCGGACGAGCCTTTCGGCCTTGTCGCCGTCTCGCTGGCTGATCGCTTCCACGATGTCCTTGTAGAGGGCGACGACGTGGCCCGGCCGCTCTTCATGAGTGACGCAGATCGTTCGGATCGCGCGGATATGTGCGAAAAGGTTTTCGGTCGTCTTCCGGATCAGTTCGCAGCCGCCGAGCGCGAGGATCTTTCGATGAAAGTCGAGGTTTGCCTGCGAAAACGGGTTCAGAAGCTCGGACGAGGTTTCGTTGCTGAACTTCTCGAAACGCTCGGAAAGCTTCTTGAGCTGGTCTTCTGTCGCCTTCTGTGCGGCGAGGCGGGCCGCGAGGCTTTCAAGGGCGGCGGCGACAACGATCATCTCGCAGATCTCGCGCCTCGACTTGCGCACGACATAAATGCCGCGGCGGGGCACGGCTCGCACGAAGCCTTCCTGTTCAAGGAGCGTCAGCGCCTCGCGGATGGGTGTCCGGCTGACGCCGAGCTTTTGGGAAAGTTGCCTCTCGTCCAGACGAATCGGCTCGATCTGACCGTAGATGTCCATCTGCGTGATGGCGAGCCTGAGGGCATCGTATGCTAATGTTCTCAAGCTTGTCCCGGCTTCGATGGGGACGATCTTGAGTTCCGGCTGATGGGCCGATGGTGCCACCTCAAATGCTCCCTTGTAATCGTGTTCGAGAGGTTGAAAAACGTCAACCAGACCGGGGCCCGCAGCCTGAATAACTGTCGTGCCCCCGAAGCGAACCTGTTGGTATCACGTAAAAAATGACGCGGAAAAAGTCCGCTCCTGTATCGAACGGATCGTATCATCGCGGCTTTGGGTGGGATTTGATAAAAATCATGAGGCAAGCGCATGGCTGGTAATTTTGCGCGTCATGCGGAAGGCAAATTGTAATATTTTGTAGGAGGTACCGCATTGCACACAAGGGAAACGCGCGCTTCGGTTCTGGTGAATTGCGACGAAAGCGCGCGGCTCGAAAAGGCGGATTGCTGACGAAAACGTAGCTTACCGGATTGGCGGGCGCTTTTCGTTCTTCGCCACGCGGATGCCGGCGGGCGCGGTTTCGCTTTCGCACATGAAGGCGCCCTTCCTAGTCTTCCCGTATGTCCTTGAACCGGGGAAGTGATACACCTTCGATTGGGTATTGGCCCACACGACCATCTCGCGCGGACAATGCGCCCTGGCGGCAGCCTCGGTCGGGAACTGGCCATCGGCGGCGAGAACCTGCGGCCCACGGTTGGAACTGGGCGTATTCGCGGATGTATCCGGATTCACGGGTGCTTCGGAGCGTCTCTGCGGCGCGAGGGCAGGTGGCGCGGCTGCGGCGGGCGGAGTCGCGGCGTTCGGAGCGGGTTTCGCCGTAGCCGTCTGGGCACGGCACTCCGTCATGAATTCGGTTTTCTTCTTGCCGGTTGCCTGAAGGGTGTCCTTGTTCGCCCGCCATTCGGTCTCGCAGGCCCGGATGGTTTTCGCGTCGACGTGCATAGGCCACGCAAATGTTAGGGCGACGGCCGATGCCGCGCCTAAAAGCAGAAGCGATTTACGCATGACTTCACTCGCTGGTTTGCGTTCAACTGAACGATTGCCGTCCATGAGACGGCCAACCTCTGAGCGAATGATTAAGGCGCGGAGCGAACTCGAACCCTTCGCCTGTGCGCGGCTTGGGGATTTTTTGAAAGCCTTGATGCGATGTTACCGCAAGACTGGCGCTTGTTCGGAGTTCGGGAGTGTTCTCGTCGGCTGCGGGGCTTTTGAGGGGCGAACGCGGGACAACCGCCCCAAAGCCCCGCAGCAACGCGAGACAGTTGCAGTATGGCGCGGAGGCGTTACGCTTCGGTAAAGGTCCTCGATAAGTGGGAGATAAAAATACGTGGATCAGGCGGTCGCCGCTTTCGCAGAAAAGCTCGTGGCACACCGTGAGGCGCTCGGCGATTTGACGGGCGTCGAGTGGCGAACGAGCGCCGACCTCGTGCCTTATGAGGCGGCAGTGTCCGCGATGGAGGATCGCGCGGCGGCCATCCTTGCGGGCGACGCGCCGGAACTCGTCTGGTTCCTCGAACATCCGCCGCTTTACACGGCAGGCACCAGCGCGAAGGCGGCCGATCTGCTTGACGGAGCGCGCTTCCCGGTCCACGCGGCGGGGCGCGGCGGGCAATATACCTATCATGGGCCGGGCCAGCTCGTCGCGTATGTGCTCCTCGACCTGAACCGGCGCGGGCGCGACGTGCGCCGCCATGTGCGCCACCTCGAAGACTGGGTGATCGCGGCGCTCGCGGATTACAATGTGGAGGGAGCGGCACGCGACGACCGGCCGGGCGTCTGGGTGCGCGATGGCGCCCGCGAGGACAAGATCGCGGCCATCGGTGTTCGCGTGCGCCGCTGGGTGACGTTCCACGGCACGGCGATCAACGTGCGGCCAGACCTCTCGCATTACGCGGGCATCGTGCCGTGCGGGATCGAAGACGCGGGCGTGACCTCGCTCGAACGGCTGGGGGCGCTTCGGGAGCGCGCGGAAACGTCTGCGGCGTCGCGATGAGCGAGCCTGCGCCAGTTCCCCGCCTGCCGGTGCATTTGCGCGAGCCGGGGCGCGGCTGGATGGTGGAGGTTGCGAGTTGAAGCGCATCACCGGGCTGCTCACGCCGAAGCTTGTCGGAAGCTGGCAGCTTTCGCCGGGGTAAGCCGCCGTTTCGGCCTCTTATCGCAGAGCACTCGCCTGGAACAGCCTGCGCGCCGGACCGTTCGCCATTCAACACGCACTGCTCGACGCGGGCCGCTCCACAGGAAATGCGGGTGCGCCGTACCAAACGCGGCCTTCGCCCGGTTCGCTCCCGCGCCGTGGATAAGGAGGACAAGATGGCCGACATTCAGGGCAAGAAAATCGCGATCCTCGCGACGAACGGTTTCGAGCAATCCGAGCTCGAAGTGCCGCAGAGAAAGCTTCGCGAGGCGGGTGCAACAGTTGAAGTGATCTCGCCGGAGACCGGTGAGATTCGAGGCTGGATCGGCAAGGACTGGGGCAACCCGGTCAAGGTGGATCGCCCGCTGGCTGATGCGCACGCCAGCGACTACGACGCGATCGTGCTGCCGGGCGGGCAGATCAACCCCGATCTGTTGCGCGGCAATGAGCAGGCGCTTTCCTTCATCAAGGACTTCTATACCGAAGGCAAGACCGTCGCAGCCGTCTGCCACGCGCCGTGGCTCCTGATCGAGACGGGCATCATCAACGGCAAGCGCGCGACGGGATACCAGACGATCCGCACCGACCTCACCAATGCGGGCGCGGAGTTCGTCGACGAGGCCGTGGTGACGGATAACGGCGTGATTACAAGCCGTCAGCCGTCCGATCTCGACGCGTTTTCAGCGAAGATCATCGAAGAGGTGCGCGAGGGCAGGCACGAGCGCCGCGCCGCCTAGACGATCGCTCCAAGGGTGCCTTGAGGGTCAGGCGCTGTAGAGGGCTTTACCCCAGCCGCGCCCTGCCGCTCTTGCCGTCGTCGCGACGCCAGTGGACCTCGGTCGGCGAGACGCGCTTCATGGTGAAGCAATGCGTTTCGCCCGACATCCAGCGGTTCCAGCGGATGCAAAGCTTGCTATCGGCGACCCACCAGCGACCGCTGTCCTTGGTTGTGGTTTCGCCATCGAGAAGAGCGAGTTCCGTGCGCCCGCTCACCTGCCCGTTTGCGGCATAGCGGATCGGCACCTCGCCCATGGGCGTGCTTATATAGACGGTCTTTCCCGAGACCGCGCTATGAAGGGCCGGGCCAATGAGCGCTTCTTCACCAGCGTCGGCGGCTGCGACCGGCAGGGCGGCGAGGAGAATGGGCAGGACAAATCGCTTCATCGGGGATCGGTCTCTCTTTTCTTGCTGTCGATGATGTCGTCGCGTTAACATTCGTTAACGCAGTCCAAAAATCCGCGCATTTTGGGCGAAATTGTGGAAGGACGAAAGAAAGTTACAATTGTTCGTAATATCGACAAACTTGTGCACAATACTCGCCGCGTCGTTTCACGTGGCAAATATCAACGACGCTGCTTGTATGGAACTGTTAGGCAGGTTATGACCAAAACCATTAAGGGAGTTGAGGGTTTGCTCGGTCATCGAGGGAGGCGGGAGCCGTGTACGCGGATTTCCTGAATGAAGATCAGATAAAGGCGCTTGAAGCGGCCATCCGGATGGCGCGCTCACATCACGGAATGCATCGCGTTCGCATGAGCGACGGCGAGGCTTACGCCTATCAATTCAACGCCGAAATTTTCTGGCATGTCGAGGGTGCGGATCGCGCAAATATGGCGAAGGGAATTGTCCCTCTCGTTCGTCCGTCCGAACGCAACGTCATTCCCTTCGAGCGGCGCGCCGCCGCGCAGCCCTGACCACCGCCTCTTCCCCGCTTGAGCCAACCAACGCCGCTCATGCAAGCGCCGCGCAGTTGGCGAAGTTCGACCACTTGTCTCTCACGCGCTGCGGGATACCTTAGCGCTCTGCGAGTGCTTTCCTGCTCGCCGCAACGCGAGCAAAGCCGCGGACTCCTCGCGGCCTCTCGCCTGTAATCGCTGACAGCCTTAGATCGCGCCCAGAATTTCCCGCACGACGAGGCAACGGCGCGGGTTGCTCTTTCCGAGATAGAAGCCGAACTCGCCCTTGTAGTAGGTGCTGCTGCTCACGCTCTGGAAGTCCGACTCCTTGCTTTCCGAGCAAGGTTTTTCGGAGACGCCGAGCTTCACCGACGCGATTGTGACGCCGGGGCATGCGGTTGGCGTGGCGAGCGCGTAGGTGCCGCCATTCGTCAGCGTCAGCGCACATTTTTCGACAGGGATGGCCACGGACTTAACCCCAGCGGCGAGCTGCGGCTGAGTGGCGGAAACGCCGATCGTCGCTGCCGATGGCGTCGCGGCGACATGCGTCTTCTTCTGTTCCTGGGCTTTGAGCCAAATTCCCAACACGAGAAGACCGGCAATAAGGAATGCCAATTTCCGCGAAGTGCTGTCAGACATGTCCATTTCTCCCTTCGGAAGGGCTCGCCGAGGGCGGAGCGCCCATATAATTCGATTAAAGTTTGCGCGTTAAGTTTCCCCTAACTTTGTCGACTAACCGCTTCTATTTTAACAAAGATTAGGCATCCACGCTGCGGCCGGGCGACGCACCGGCAATCTGCCGCCGCAACAGTATTAACGGTTTCGTATTTGCGCTCGATCATATTGGGGCCCGGAAGATGGAGGGACCATGACACAGGGACGAAATGGGAAGTTTCTGCGGCAATTCGGCCTGCTGGCGATCTTCCTGTCGCTGATCGCCTATGTCGCTGCCGACGCCGTACGCGGCCCGCACGGTCTCATCGCGAACGAGCTTCTGCGGGCGAAGATCACCGATCTCAACCGGGATCTCACGGCGCTGAAGCGGGAGCGCGCCCGCCTTGAACGCGACGCGGACCTTCTCGGCCCGAAGGCGTCCACGCATTCCGATCTTCTCGACGAGCAGGCTCGCGCGCTTCTCGATCTCGCGCGACCTGCCGATATTGTGATCGTAAACGCCGAGAATACCGCCCGATAACCTTCGCTTGTGCGAGATAACCGGGTGGCGCGCGCCTCGCAAAACCCGTATCTAACAAGGTGACTGCGGGGCGAATCAGCGCACCTCGCTCAGCCGCGCATTCTCCTGAAGATGAGGCGCATCATGTTCGACGATCTTTCCAACGGCACATCGCCAAAAGGCAATCCGCCGGAATTGTCACGCGACGAGGAATTGCACGCCTATCGCGAGATGCTCCTCATCCGCCGCTTCGAGGAGAAGGCGGGGCAACTCTACGGCATGGGCCAGATCGGCGGCTTCTGTCACCTCTACATCGGGCAGGAGGCGGTCGTCGTCGGCATGCAGATGGCCGTCCGCGAGGGCGATCAGGTCATCACCGCCTATCGCGATCACGGCCATATGCTCGTCTGCGGCATGGACCCGAAAGGCGTCATGGCGGAGTTGACCGGGCGGCGCGGCGGGTATTCCCGCGGCAAGGGCGGCTCGATGCACATGTTTTCTGTGGAAAAGAATTTCTTCGGCGGACACGGCATCGTCGGCGCGCAGGTGCCACTCGGCACGGGCCTCGCCTTCGCGAACAAGTATCGCGGCAACGGCAATGTCTCGCTCACCTATTACGGCGATGGCGCGGCCAACCAGGGTCAGGTCTACGAAGCCTTCAACATGGCGGAACTCTGGAAGCTGCCGGTCGTCTATGTCGTCGAGAACAACAAGTACGGCATGGGCACGAGCATCAACCGCGCGTCGGCCCTGACAAACCTGTCGCAACGCGGCGCGAGCTTCAACATCCCCGGCAGGCAGGTCGACGGCATGGACGTACGCGCGGTCAAGGAGGCGGGCGAAGAGGCGGTCGACTGGGCGCGGTCCGGCAAGGGGCCTTACATCCTCGAAATGCTGACCTACCGCTATCGCGGCCATTCCATGTCCGACCCGGCGAAATATCGCTCGAAGGAGGAGGTCGACAAGATGCGTCACGAGCACGACCCTATCGAGATGGTGCGGCAGCGTCTGATCGCGTCCGGCCGCGCGACCGAGGACGACCTCAAGGCCATCGACAAGGAAATCCGCGCGATCGTGAACGAGGCGGCGGAATTCGCGCAGACCGATCCCGAGCCTGACGTGGCCGAGCTTTATACGGATGTCGTGAGAGTATGAGAGAATCGCTTCCCTCGGGCGTAAAATTTTGCCCGATTGGAAAAGCACTCTTCATAAAGAGGTAATCTCATGCGTTTCCTTTCTATTGTCGTCATTGCACTCTGCGCGGCCGCCGTCTCGAAGCCTGCTGCGGCTGATGCCATTCTTGAGGGGCGCGAGGGCGCCTGGCATATTTATGCGGCGGTCGACGATGCCACCAACACGTTCTCAGGGTGCATTGTCGCGGCTCCTTATGTTAACGGCCATATCCTGTCTTTCGTCGTCACCTCCGAATACAAGTGGGCGATGACCCTGCAGAATTCGCGCTGGTCACTGCCAAAAGGCAGTGTCTACAGCCTGTCCTATGCGATCGATGGCGAATTGCCGAACTCCGTTAGCGGTGCGGCGCTGCAAACGAAAATGATCGCGGTTCCTCTCGATGAGACAGAAGCGCTTTTCAACCGCTTCCGGCGCGGAAATACTCTTGTCATCAAAACTTATGCGGGTGTCCGCATTCCGTTCTCCCTCGCGAGTTCGCATCAGGCTCTCACGGCGGGGCTCAGATGTGTCATGCGCTATGGCGCACGCGGGCGCGGGACGACATCAAATCCCTTCGGCCGGGAAGCTGGGACGCTTCAGGTGAACGGCACGGCAAAAGCGACGGCGCCTCGGGCCGAGAAAGCCGCCGCGCAGGCTTACAAGGCGGAAGCCGTCACAGTCGTCGCGAATTTCCTCGCAATTGCGCTCAAGGGTGAATACCGCATCCTTTCCGAGGAAGAACGCGCCAGGCTTGCTCCCGATACGGACGCGGCTTGGGTCGCTGCCAGCCTCTTCGGGGCTCTCAACGTGCTCCCGGTCGGTCTCGACTACGACTACCAGGCTCTGGCCGGCGCTTTGATCTCGCGCGATTCCCAAGCATGCAAAGGCAAGTTCGCCTCCACGAAAGGCCCCGTGGAAAAAGGCTATTTCATGCAGATGAATACCTACTGCGTCGACAAGAACGGGAACACGGAAGTCCGCTACTTCGCCGTCCCGCGCGACAAAGGTGGCGCTTACGTCTTCTCTCTTTACAAGCTTCCGGTCGAGGACAAAGACGGCGGCGATACCCGCAACTTCGAGGCCTTGACGGCGAGTCTCACGGAGCCGACGCTTTTTTCGGGAGGAAAACGCTAAACGGAGGGGCTATCAGCCCCCGATGCGAAGCGTCCCTCCCGCCATACGAACGAATGGGGTCAAGCGATGACGAACAACGATCGGCAAAGCAGCACAGGGCGTCATCCTCTGCCCCATTCCAATTTGAAGGCGCTCTGATATGGCGACGCAGGTATTGATGCCCGCTCTCTCCCCCACGATGGAGGAGGGCAAACTCGCGAAATGGGTCAAGGCCGAGGGCGACGATGTGCGCTCAGGCGATGTGATCGCGGAAATCGAGACCGACAAGGCCACGATGGAAGTCGAAGCGGTGGACGAGGGCAAGATCGGCAAGATCCTCGTTCCCGCCGGCACCGAGGGCGTGAAGGTCAACACGCCCATCGCGATCATCCTGGCGGAGGGCGAGGAAGCGGGCGCATCGCTCAACGGCGCAGGCAAGACGAACGGCGCACATGCTCCGGCCGAAGCCGCGACCGGCGGCGGAGAAGCTGCGCGCGCACCCGTCGATGTACGTGTGAAGGAGACGCGCGAGGATGCTGCGCCCGCCGCCTGGGACGCCGCGTCGGAAATCCCCGAAGGCACGGAACTCGTGCAGACCACCATGCGCGAGGCGCTCCGCGACGCCATGGCCGAGGAAATGCGCCGCGATGGCGACGTGTTCGTCATGGGCGAGGAAGTGGCCGAATATCAGGGCGCGTACAAGATCACGCAGGGGCTTCTCGACGAGTTCGGCGCGCGCCGCGTGGTGGATACGCCGATCACGGAAGCGGGCTTCGCGGGGCTTGGCGTCGGCGCGGCGTTTGCGGGCCTGCGCCCCATCGTCGAATTCATGACGTTCAACTTCGCAATGCAGGCCATCGACCACATCATCAACTCGGCGGCGAAGACGCATTATATGTCCGGCGGGCAGATCGATTGCCCCATCGTGTTTCGTGGGCCGAACGGCGCGGCTGCCCGCGTCGGCGCGCAGCACAGCCAGGAATATTCCGCGTGGTACGCACATGTGCCGGGGCTCAAGGTCATCGCCCCGTCCACCGCCGCCGACGCGAAGGGTCTGCTCAAGGCCGCGATCCGCGACCCGAACCCGGTTGTGTTCCTCGAAAACGAAATCCTCTACGGCATAGCCGGGCCTGTGCCCAAGGGCGACGACTGGCTCGTGCCCATCGGCAAGGCGAAGATCGCGCGGCCCGGCAAGGACGTCACCATCGTCTCGTGGTCGCGCGGCATGGTCTACGCGCTCGATGCGGCGAAGCAGCTTGAGGCCGAGGGCATCGACGCCGAAGTTATCGACCTCCGCACGCTTCGCCCGCTCGACATCGACACCGTGCTCGCCTCCGTCCGCAAGACGAACCGCATCGTGACCGTGGAAGAGGCTTGGCCCGTGTGCTCCGTCGGCTCCGAGATCGTGGCGCAGGTGGTGGCGAAGGCGTTCGATTATCTCGACGCGCCGCCGACCAAGGTTTCCGGCGAGGACGTGCCGATGCCCTACGCGGCGAACCTCGAAAAGCTCGCGCTGCCGAACGCCCAGAAGGTTGTCGAGGCCGTGAAGGCCGTCTGCTACCGGAGCTGACGCGCGATGCAGAAGCGCTCCCCATGGACACGATATGGCGACGGCCACGCGGCGGATTTCGAGGCTGCGGGCACGGACTATTTCGTGATCGTGACGGACGCCTATCTCAACACACGCTATCGCATGCCCGCCGACCGTCCGGTCGACCGCAAGACGCTTATCGAAGACATCGACGACGAGATCGAGGCCATCGCTGCGGCGAAGCTCGCGCGAGGCGAGACGACCCAGCCGATGGGCCGCCGCGCGGCCCAGATCGTGATCGACGCGGGCGATGCTGCTTCTTAGGTTTCTGAATCTATTTTTCGCGGGCACGTCCGCTGCCCCGCGCTTCAGGGATAAAGCCATGCCGACACCGATCCTGATGCCCGCCCTTTCGCCCACCATGGAGCAGGGCAAGCTCGCGAAATGGCTGAAGAAAGAGGGCGATAAGGTCGCTTCGGGCGACGCCATCGCCGAGATCGAAACCGACAAGGCCACGATGGAAGTCGAGGCGGTGGACGAAGGCACCATCGGCAAGATCATGGTCGCCGAGGGCACTGAAGGTGTCGCGGTGAACACGCCGATCGCGCTGCTACTGGGCGAAGGCGAGGACGCTGCCGCGCTCAAGAGCTATGGCGCGGAGCCGCCGCAGCCCGCGCCCGCGAAGGCTGCTCAGGACGCGGAGCCGGTGAAAGTCGAGAAGGCGAACGGCGCACCCGCCGCCGCCCCGCAGGCCAACGGCCATAACGGCCATGATGGCGGCCGCGTCTTCGCTTCTCCGCTCGCGCGCCGCATCGCGAAGGACGCAGGGCTAGACCTCGCCGCCGTGAAGGGCACCGGCCCGCATGGCCGCATCGTGAAACACGATGTCGAGGAGGCGAAAGCGTTCGGCGCCGCGAAGCCCGCCGCAGCCGCCGCGCCCGCGCAGACCGGTGGCGCGCTTGTGCCGCAGCGCCTCGCCGCCGCGATCCCGGACGACCAGATCATCGCTATGTACGAGAAGGGCACCTATGAGCTTCGCCCGCTCGACAACATGCGCAAGACCATCGCCATGCGCCTCACCCAGGCGACGCAGACGATCCCGCATTTCCGCCTGTTCGTCGAATGCGAGATCGACACGCTGCTCGAAGCGCGCCAGCGCATCAACATGCGCTCGCCGAAGGACGGCCAGCCGGGCGCGTTCAAGGTTTCCGTCAACGACTTCATCGTCAAGGCGCTCGGTCTTGCGCTGCAGCGCGTGCCGGATGCGAACGCGACGTTCACCGAGCGCGGTATCCTCCTGCACAAGGCGAGCGATGTCGGCGTTGCGGTCGCGGTGGAAGGCGGCCTGTTTACGCCCGTGATCCGCGGCGTCGAGAAGAAGTCGCTCGCCGACATCTCGAACGAGGTGAAGGATCTCGCCGAGCGCGCCCGCAAGCGCCGCCTCGCGCCGCATGAATATCAGGGCGGGACGACCGCGGTTTCGAACCTCGGCATGTTCGGCGTGGACAATTTCGATGCGGTCATCAACCCGCCGCACGCGACGATCCTCGCGGTGGGGCGCGGCGAGAAACGCGCGGTGGTGAAGGGCAACCAGATCGTCGTCGCCACGACCATGGGCTGCACGCTTTCCTGCGATCACCGCGTGGTGGATGGCGCGCTCGGCGCAAGGCTGCTTCAGGCGTTCAAGGGCTACATCGAGGAGCCGGTGACGATGCTGGCGTAAGCCAGGCGCCGGCACTCAACGACACAGGTTTCGAGGGACAGATGGCGGAAGCATACGATGTCGCGGTGATCGGCGGCGGACCGGGCGGCTATGTGGCGGCGATCCGCGCGGCGCAACTCGGGCTCAAGACGGTGGTGATCGAGCGCGAGCACCTCGGCGGCATCTGCCTCAACTGGGGCTGCATCCCGACCAAGGCGCTGTTGCGCACGGCGGAGGTGTTGCGTCTTGCGCAGCACGGCGCGGAGTTCGGCATCAAGGCCGAGGGGCTCAGCTTCGACCTCGGCAAGATCGTGGCGCGGTCGCGGGCGGTTGCGAACAAGCTCGCCTCGGGCGTCGCGTACCTCCTGAAGAAGCACAAGGTCACGGTGATCGACGGCACCGCGCGGCTGAAGGCCAAGGGCGTCGTCGCGGTGGCGGGCAAGGACGGCAAGCCACTCGCCGATGTCGAAGCGAAGCACATCATTATCGCGACGGGCGCGCGCGCCCGCGTGCTGCCGGGGCTTGAGCCGGACGGCAAGCTCGTGTGGACCTACAAGGAAGCGATGGTGCCGCCGAGCTTGCCGAAATCGCTGCTCGTCGTCGGCTCCGGCGCTATCGGCATCGAGTTCGCAAGCTTTTACAACGCGCTCGGCGTGAAGGTGACGGTCGTCGAGATCGTCGACAAGATTTTGCCCTTCGAGGACGACGAGATTTCCGCTCTCGCCCGCAAGAGCTTCGAGAAGCAGGGCATGACGATCCACACGGGCGCGAAGGTGGACATGCTCGAAAAAGGCAAGGACAGCGTGAAGGCCACGCTCGCGCTGAAGGACGGCAAGACGCAAATCGCCGAGTTCGACCGCGTCATCGTGGCGGCGGGCATCGTCGGGAACGTCGAGAACATCAGGCTCGAAGAGCTGGGCATCAAGACGGATCGCACGCATATCGTGGTGGATGAGTTCTCCCGCACCAGCGCGGCGGGTGTGTACGCCATCGGCGATGTTGCCGGGCCGCCTTGGCTTGCGCACAAGGCGAGCCACGAGGGCATCATCTGCGTCGAGAAGATCGCGGGCCGCAACCCGCATCCGCTGAATGTGCGCAACATTCCGGGCTGCACCTATTCGCATCCGCAGGTGGCGAGCATCGGCATCACCGAGGCGATGGCGAAGAAGGACGGCCGCGAGATCAAGGTGGGCCGCTTCCCCTACCAGGGCAACGGCAAGGCCATCGCGCTCGGCGAACCGGAAGGGCTTGTGAAGACGATCTTCGATGCGAAGACGGGCGAGCTTCTCGGCGCGCATATGGTGGGCGCGGAGGTGACGGAACTCATTCAGGGCTTCGGCGTGGCGAAGACGCTGGAGACGACCGAGGCGGAGCTTATGGAGACGGTGTTCCCGCACCCGACGCTATCGGAGACGATGCTGGAAAGCGTGTTCGACGCCTACGGGCGGGTGATTCATATTTGAGGCGTTGTCGCCGGGGCGGCTGTTTATCCGCCGCTGGCTTCCACAGCAGACGCCCTGCGGCCGGATTTCGCGCCACCGCTGATTAGCTTTTGGTTGCCGCGCCATCGGACTGGCGGCACGTTACCGGTGCAAGACATGAGTGCAATCAAACGGGGATCAAGAGCATGGACCACGTCAACAGGCGCGCGGTTCTGACAGGGCTGGCGGCGGCGGCGGCGACTGTGGCTTCGGGCGCGGCGCGGGCGGACGACTGGAAGGCTTATCACAATCCACGTTTCGACTTCTCGTTCGAGTATCCCGGCTGGTTCGCGGCCGCCGATACATCCGAGAACTCGGACGGCAGCCGCTTCGAGGCGAAGGACGGCGCGGCCATCCTCGCCTACGGCTCCTGGAACGCGCTTGACGAGAACCCGCTCACCATCGAGCAACACGAAGCGTTCGTGCGCGGCAATGACGATTATTCCGGCCTGACCTATCGCTTCGCTGATGCGAAGACGCTGGTGCTTTCGGGCCTTCGCGGCGAGACGGTCTATTACGAGAAATACCTGCTCGTGCGCGACAATGATCTGATCCTCAACCTTCAGATCACCTATCCCGCGCAGTACAAGCCCGTCTACGATCCGCTGATCGGCC
>NZ_JFZJ01000042.1 GCF_000636015.1 Rhodomicrobium udaipurense JA643 | reverse complement strand
GCTGGAAGCCGATACCACGCGGATTCGCCTCGTCCACCATGAGGAGGTCGAGCACGAGCGAGAGGATCGGCGCGAACAGATATCGCTGGCGGAAGGTGATGGTGCTGTCCGCCACGTTCAGTACGAAGAAGAGGCGCGCCGTCTCGTCGTCCTCGCGCCGCACCTCGCCGAACAACGCCAGAAGCAGTTCGGCCAGATTGTAGGCCCGTTCAAGCCGCCGCCCGATGTCCGTGAAGCGCCAACCATAGTTCCGCGTCATGTTCTCGGCGGTCAGGCCGTTGAGCGACGCCATGGTGACGATGCCCGCATTGAGCCGGTCGAGCAGCTTCACCGAGTCGGAGAGGTCGTTTGCCTGCGGAGACGCGATGTTCGAGAAGCGGAGCAGCGTCTGCCACACCTCAAGCGAGAGGCGCTCGCGCACGATGCTGCCCACGCGAAGCATGTTGCTTTCGAGGCCGGGCAGGCTGTGCGAGCGGCCGGGCGCGGTCATCAGCAGGCGCACCGATTGCTCGATCGCGCGCGGATCGTGGCCGATACCCGGCGTCGAAGCCGGCTGATCCTTCGACAGGATGAGTTCGAGCGCGCGTCGTCCGCCAGCGCCGATGGGCACCGTGCCGGAATCCTCCGAGCGGCTCAATGCGCCACGCATGAGACGCATCACCCAGTCCGCGCGCTCGCAATAGCGGCCGAGCCAATAGAGGTTGTCCGCAATGCGGCTTCTAAGGCCAATGCCCGCGCGAAGCACGCGCGCAACCTCGGCGGCGGGCCGCATCAGCGAGATATGCGGCGGCATCACCTCCTCGTCGGAGGCGATCCACACATCGCGAGAATGGCCGTCGCGCGCAGACATGGCGACGCCCGGCGTCCCGTCGAGCGACATCGCGAGGCCGCCCGGCATGACGCGATAATCGCCGTCGATGCCCGCCACGAACAGCCGCATCGCAAAGCGGCGCGAGGTCAGCCCGTCGGCCGTCCATGACGGGGCATAGGCGCTGTCGGAGCGCTCCTCCGCGACGTAGTCCTGCCCGTTCACATCGAGTTCGAAGCGAAGCGCGTCGAGAGCCTTGGGCGTCAGCGTTTCAAGCATGATGCCGACTTCCGCGCGGCCAGGTCGGCCTGTGCCCTCATGCACACGGCGGATCACGAAGCGCTCGGGATGGGCGAACACATAGACGCGCGATTCCATGTCGCCGAGCCAGCGGCGATGTGTGTCGTGGAGAACGAGATCCTGCCCGAGAAGCGCGCGGCTGATGTCCGGCAGAAGCGGCCCTAGGCCGCGGTTCTCGATGATGGACGAGCCGAGGAAATTCATCATCAGGCGCGGATTGCGCCTTAGCGCCTGCACGAGGCCGACCGGACCGGCAAAGCCGTTCGGGTCGAGTTCGAGCGGATCGCAATGCGAACCTTCCACGCAGCGGATCATGAGATCGATGGGCTTCAGCCCTTCCAGCGTCTTCATGTAGACGCGGCTGCCGATCACGCGCAGGTCGCCGCCTTCCACAAGCTGGAAGCCGAGATAGCGCGAGAGATAGGCGTGGCTGAAATAATCGTCGTGCTGGGGACCGGGCGTGAGCAGCGTGATGAGCGGGTCGTCGCGCTCGATGCGCTGCAAAAGCTCGCTCTGGATTTCCTGGAAGTGCGAGGCGAGCCGAACGGCGCGACACGTCCGAAACACGTCGCCCATGAGTTGGCCATGCAGCAGCCGGTTCGCGAGCGCGAAGCCCACGCCCGCCGGCGTCTCGGCATGCACGTCGATGATGCGCCACTCGCCGCTCGCGTCGCGGATGAGATCGGCGGCGAAGAAATTGATGAAATGGCCCGTGTTCTTCGGCTCGCGGCAGGCGCGCAGGAACGCGGGATCGCTGAACACAAGGCGCGGAGGCACACGGCCCGAGCGAAGCAGCGTTTGCGGGCCGTAGAAGTCTTTTGCCATCATGTCGCAGAGCTGCACGCGCTGGATCATGCCGCGTTCCAGCACCGCCCATTCGGCGGCCGAAATCATGATGGGGATGAGGTCGATGGACCAGGGTTGGCGGCTGCCGGGCTCGGCGAAGAGATCGTGCGCTATGCCGTTCTCGGCGACGAGGCGACGAAGCCTTTCCTGACGCTGGGCCTGTTCTTCGGGAGGAACCGCGCCGAACGCCTCGGAGAAGGCCCGCCATTGCGGCCGAATCCTTCCGTCGGCGCCGATCGCTTCGTCGTGTCCGACTGCGGGCGGCGTGTAGGCTGCAAGCAAGTCCTGCGGCATAATGATATTTGGCACCGAGCTGCTCATGGCCGACACTTAAACTTCCCCCGGCAATGCCGGTGGACACCATCCGTTTCGGTCGATCATTTCGCCCCCAAGCGGCCGTGGAATGCTGCCAATTTCACGCAACTGTAACATTCCTTCCAGGGCTTCGCCAGCGTGGCGGTTGAAAACGCTAATATCGCCGCGCCTTTCGCAAAAAAGACTTTTGCAAGCTGCGACAAGGCAGCGCGGACGCGGCGCGCGCCCCTGTTTTTGGGGGAATCGTTCTCCCAAACTTGGCTGTCTCCGCTTCGAAGGCGCGATGAAGCGTCATCGTTCGTAAGCGGGAAGCGGCGAACAAAGTTCCGTTAGCCGAAGTGGGCCATCCAACCACCGTCGCGCTCAATCGGAAAATCGAGCGCTCGGTGGTCGAACAACGAATGCACCAGACGCGATCTCTACTCCGCCGCGAAAAAGACCGCCTTCGCCTCATGCAGTGAACGGTCGCGGCGCAGGCGCTCCGCGACGAGGAACGCCAGTTCCAGCGCCTGATCGGCGTTGAGGCGCGGGTCGCAATAGGTGTGATAGCGATTCGACAGATCGGCGTCCGAGATCGAATGCGCGCCGCCGGTGCACTCGGTCACGTCCTTGCCGGTCATCTCCACATGCAGGCCGCCCGGATAGACCCCCTCCGCCTGGCAGATGTCGAAGAAGGTTTCGACCTCGGCGAGAACCTGGTTGAACGGACGCGTCTTGTAGCCGCTCACGGACTTGATCGTGTTGCCGTGCATCGGATCGCAGGACCAGATCACGATCTTGCCCTCGCTTTTCACCGCGCGGATCAGCTCCGGCAGATATTTGCCCACCTTGTCCGCGCCGAATCGGCCGATGAGCGTGAGGCGGCCCGGCTCGTTCGTCGGGTTCAGGATGTCGATCAGGTCGATGAGTTCGTCCGGCTTCATGCTCGGGCCGATCTTGACGCCGATGGGGTTCCGGATGCCGCGCAGGAATTCGACATGCGCGTGGTCGAGCTGGCGCGTGCGGTCACCGATCCACAGGAAGTGGCCGGATGTGGCATACCAGTTGCCGCTGGTCGAATCGACGCGCGCGAACGCCTCTTCGTAGCCGAGAAGCAGCGCCTCATGGCTCGTATAGAAATCGGTCGTCCGCAGCCGCTCGGAATTATCCGACGTGACGCCGCAGGCGCGCATGAAGTGCAGCGTGTCGGAGATGCGGTTCGCAAGCTCCTCGTAGCGCTCGCCCGCCGGGCTGTCCTTCACGAACCCGAGCGTCCATTGATGCACGCGTTCGAGATCGGCGTAACCGCCCTGCGCGAAGGCGCGCAGCAGGTTCAGCGTCGCCGCCGACTGGCGATAGGCCTTGAGCAGGCGACGCGGGTCAGGGGTTCGCGACTCCGGGGAGAACGCGATGTCGTTGATGATGTCGCCGCGATAGCTCGGCAGTTCCACGTCGCCGTGCTTCTCGGTCGGCGCGGAACGCGGCTTCGCGAACTGGCCCGCGATGCGGCCGACCTTCACCACCGGGCGGCTGCCAGCATAGGTCAGCACCACGGCCATTTGCAGGAACACGCGGAAAAAGTCACGGATGGAATCCGCGCCATGCTCGGAGAAGCTTTCCGCGCAGTCGCCGCCCTGAAGCAGGAAGCCGCGCCCGTGCGCCACTTCGGCAAGGCCCTTTTGCAGCCCGCGCGCTTCGCCCGCGAACACGAGCGGCGGGAAGCTGGCAAGCTCCTTCTCGACCGCGACAAGTTCTGCTTCGTCGGGATACACCGGAACCTGCTCGACAGGCTTTGACCTCCAGCTTTCCGGCGTCCAACGCGGCGATGACATCATCAAGCTCCTTCGCGCGAGCATGCGCTTGCGCCCTACAGTCCCATTTCCCAAGCCGTGTTATAAGGATTGTGAAGCGTTCCGACAACTTTTACGATTTCGGTTTGCAAATGCGCCATTCCAGAATTTAGTCTGGCAATAGACGGTTGCGGAGCGAAGCTGAACCGGCGTACAAAAAGTTTGACTATTTTCAGCCTAATCGTCAGCAAAATCCCAAAATGGCAAAATCCGAAATCGATGAAGCGACGGTGCGGCGGATCGCGCATCTCGCCCGTGTCAAAGTGACCGCGGAAGAGGCGAAGAGCCTTCAACGCGAACTGAACGGCATCCTCTCGTGGGTGGAAGAACTGAACGCGATCCCGACGGACGGCGTCGAGCCGCTGACGAGTGTCGGCGGAGCGAAGCTCCATATGCGCGAGGACGTAGTGACGGACGGCAACAAACCCGCCGCCGTGCTCAAGAACGCGCCGAAGTCCGAAGACGGCTTTTTCCTCGTGCCGAAGGTCATCGAATAGCCCCATGTCGAAAACCATGTCGTTGAACGAGCTGACACTTTCCGACGCGCGCGACAAGCTCCGCGCCAAGGAAATCACCGCCATTGAACTCACCGAGGCCTGTCTTTCCGCGATCGAGGCGGCCAACGACGCGCTGAAGGCTTATCTCGTCGTTACCGGCGACAAGGCGCTGGAGCAAGCGAAGAAGAGCGACGAGCGCCTCGCCGCGAACGCGAAGGATGCGCGCGCGCTCGAAGGCATTCCGCTCGGCATCAAGGATCTGTTCTGCACGGACGGCGTGCGCACGACGGCCGGGTCGCACATCCTCGGCAATTTCGAGCCGCCGTATGAATCGACGGTCACGCAGAATTTATGGGATGCGGGCGCCGTGATGCTCGGCAAGCTCAACATGGACGAGTTCGCCATGGGCTCATCCACCGAGACGAGCTACTACGGCCAGACTGTGAACCCGTGGCGCGCGAAGGGCTCGGACGAGAACCTCGTGCCGGGCGGATCGTCGGGCGGATCGTCATCGGCGGTCGCGGCCGGGCTTTGCCTCGGGGCAACGGCCTCCGACACGGGCGGCTCCATTCGCCAGCCCGCAGCCTTCACCGGCACCGTAGGCATCAAGCCGACCTATGGCCGCTGCTCGCGCTACGGCATGGTGGCGTTCGCCTCCTCGCTCGATCAGGCCGGGCCGATCACGCGCTCCATCAAGGACGCGGCGCTGATGCTTCAGGCGATGGCGAGCTACGATCTGAAGGATTCGACCAGCGTCGATCGCCCGCTGCCCGACCTCGAAAAGGCGCTGACGCAGAAGTTCAAGGGCCTCAAGATCGGCGTACCGAAGGAATACCGCGTCGACGGTATGTCGAAGGAGATTGAGGCGCTCTGGGAAAAAGGCATCGACATCTACCGTCAGGCGGGCGCCGAGATCGTGGATATCAGCCTGCCGCACACCAAGGCAGCGCTGCCCGCGTATTATATCGTCGCGCCCGCCGAGGCGTCGTCCAACCTCGCGCGCTATGACGGCGTGCGCTATGGGCTTCGCGCGAACGGTCGCGACATCGTGGATATGTATGAGGAGACGCGGAGCCACGGCTTCGGCGCGGAAGTGAAGCGGCGCATCCTCATCGGCACCTATGTGCTTTCCGCTGGTTATTACGACGCCTATTATCTCAAGGCGCAGAAGGTGCGCTCGCTCATCAAGCGCGACTTCGACGACGCCTTCGAGACGGTGGACGTGGTGCTGACGCCGACGACGCCGACGCCCGCCTTCGGCCTCGGCTCGAAGAAGGACGCCGATCCGGTCGAGATGTATCTGAACGACATCTTCACCGTGACCGTGAACATGGCGGGGCTTCCAGGCCTTTCGGTGCCCGGCGGTCTTTCCGCCGAAGGGTTGCCGCTTGGCCTCCAGATCATCGGGAAGCCGTTCGACGAAGCGACGGTGCTGCGCGCCGGTCAGGTGATCGAGGATGCGGTGGGCCGCATGCCGATCCCGGAACCGTGGTGGGCTGGCGATGCTGCGAAGCCCGCCGACAACGCGAAAAAGAAGGCCGAAGCCGCCGACAACGCGCCAGAGAAGAAAGCGAAGAAGAAAAAATGACGACGCCCCGTAAAGCCGCCGATTGCGAGAACATGGATCAGGTTCGCGTGGAAATCGACCGCGTGGACGACGCGATCCTGGACCTCGTCGCCGAGCGATTTTCCTATGTGGACCGCGCGTGGCAACTGAAGAAGAACACGCATGAGGCGACCGTGCCGTGGCGCATTCGGCAGGTCATCGACAGGGTCGAGGCACGCGCGAAGGAACGCGACCTGCCGCCGGAACTCGCCGTTGCGCTCTGGCGTCAGATGATCGGTTGGTTTATTCAGTACGAGGAAGAGAAACTCGCGAAACGCGGAGAGCCGAAGGACTGACGCGATGGCTCGCCCTGACCGCATACTCCGAAGCTCGCCGTTGCCCTTCGCTGTTCCGCAGCGGGATCGGGGCAAGTGGTGCGCGCGCGGTTCGACGGCCATTCCCGAGACCTTTTCCGCAGGCGTTGGCGCCAGGCGTATTGGCGTGCATCTCGGTATCGCGCTTGCGGCTTTGGCCGGAGCGGCGCCCGCGCTCGCGGACGATTTCGCGGATCTGCGCGTCGATGTCTCGGGCTTGCGCAGCTACAAGGGGCGCGTGGTTCTTGCGCTTTGGGCGGACGCGACCGACTCGTCGAAATATCCAAACCATACCAAGATCCAGTTCCGCGACGAGCGCCCCGGCGATCCGCCCTGCGACTTCGCGAATTTCCCTGTGTGCATCCGCTCGATCGGCAGCCTGCAAAACCTCACCGTGTCCTACACCTTTCCCCCTATTCCCGAAGGCGACTATGCGGTGTTCGTGTTCCACGACGAAAACAGCAATGGCATTTTCGACACCGGCCTTTTCAAACGGCCCATCGAGGGACGCGGCTTCAGCCAGACGCTTCCCGAAGACGTGAACCCCGTCGCGGCGCGGATCGGGTTCTACAAGGCGCGCTTCGCGCTCGCCGCGCCGAGAACGCTTGTCATCGGGCTTCGCTATCCGCCGCGCTTCTAGCGCGCGACAGGGCGAACCCGCTTCATCTAAACCGGACTTCGGACCAAACCCATGGCAGACACGAGAAAAGAAAACCTCATCGATGGCGCAACCGGCCCCTGGGAAGTGATCGTGGGCATGGAGGTGCACGCGCAGGTGCTCTCCAACGCGAAGCTATTTTCCGGCGCGTCGGCGGCTTTCGGCGGCGAGCCCAACAGCCATGTGAGCCTCGTGGACGCGGCCATGCCGGGCATGCTGCCCGTCATCAACGTGGAATGCGTGAAGCAGGCGATCCGCACCGGCCTAGGGCTCAAGGCGCAGATCAACCGCCGCTCCGTGTTCGACCGCAAGAACTACTTTTACCCCGACCTGCCGCAGGGCTATCAGATTTCGCAGTTCAAGTTTCCCATCGTGGGCGAGGGCGTCGTCACGGTCGATCTCAAGGAATATTCCTTCGATGTCGGCATCGAGCGCCTGCACCTTGAGCAGGACGCTGGCAAGAGCCTGCACGATCAGGACCCGGACCATTCCTACGTGGACCTGAACCGCTCCGGCGTCGCGTTGATGGAAATCGTGTCGAAGCCGGACATCCGCTCGTCGGAGGAGGCGAAGGCCTACATCACCAAGCTTCGCACGATCCTGCGCTATCTCGGCACGTGCGACGGCAACATGGAAGAGGGCAGCTTGCGCGCGGACGTGAACGTGTCCGTGAGGAAGCTCGGCGCGCCTCTCGGCACGCGCTGCGAGATCAAGAACGTGAACTCGATCCGCTTCATCGGTCAGGCCATCGAATATGAGGCGCGCCGCCAGATCGACGTGATCGAAGACGGCGGCACGATCAAGCAGGAGACGCGGCTGTTCGACGCGAAGTCGGGCAAGACGCGCCCCATGCGTTCGAAGGAAGAGGCGCACGACTACCGCTATTTCCCCGACCCGGACCTGCTGCCGCTCGAAGTATCCGAGGCATTCGTCGAGGATTTGAAGAAAGTATTGCCGGAATTGCCGGACGAAAAGCGCGCGCGTTTCATGAGCGAATACGCGCTTTCGGCATACGATGCGGGCGTGCTCATCCTGGACCGCGCCTCCGCCGACTTCTACGAAACCGTCGCCAAGGGCCGCGACCCGAAACTCGCCGCGAACTGGATGATGGGCGATTTCTTCGCCGCGCTGAACAAGACGGGCAAGGACATCACCGAGAGCCCGATTTCGGCGGCGCAGCTTGGCGAGCTGATCGACCTTATCTCGTCCGACGTGATTTCGGGCCGCATCGCGAAGGAAGTCTTCGAGATCATGCTCGACAAGGGCGGCACGCCGGGCGCAATCGTCGAGGAACGCGGGCTGAAGCAGGTGACGGACACCGGCGCCATCGAAAAGGTGGTGGACGAGATCATCGCCGCCAACCCGAAGCAGGTCGAGCAGGTGCAGACGAAGCCGAAGACGCTGGGCTGGTTTGTCGGGCAGGTGATGCGCGCGACGGGCGGCAAGGCGAATCCCGACGCGGTGAATGCGTTGCTGCGGCAGAAGCTTCAGGTGCCAGAGGAGGTCTGAGCAGGGCGGCTTAGGTCGGGCTTCGTCGTTCTCAAACGCGGCGGTTCGGAGCCAGCGCAATGAGCGGCGGCCTCCTTGGACTTTGGTCGACTTTTGCGCAAAAATCCCGCATAACTGCGACAAACAGGCCATAAGGCACGCTGGATTGTCCTGCGTGCTTTTGCACGAGAGGTGAGGCATGCCGCGTCCGACCCACGCTATCCGCATCCACGCCTATGGCGGCCCCGAAGTCCTCCGATGGGAGGAAGTCGAGGTCGGCGCGCCCGGCCCCGGTCAGGCGAAGATTCGCCAGCACGCAGCGGGCGTCAATTACATCGACGTTTATCAACGCACGGGCCTCTATTCGCAGCCGTCCTTCCCGTTCATTCCGGGCAGCGAAGGCGCGGGCGAGGTTGTGGCGCTCGGCGAAGGCGTGACGGGCCTCGCGGTGGGCGATCACGTGGCCTATGCGGGGCCGATTGGCGGCTATGCCGAAGAACGCCTCATCCCGGCGGACAGTCTCGTGAAGATCCCGAGCGATTTTCCCTATGAGACGGCGGCGGCCATGATGCTGCAAGGCCTGACCGTGCGCTATCTCCTCAAGGAGACGTATCCCGTCACGAAAGACACCGTGCTCTTGTGGCACGCGGCGGCGGGCGGCGTCGGCCTCATCGCCAGCCAGTGGGCGCACCATATCGGCGCGACGATCATCGGCACGGCGGGCTCGGACGAGAAGGCGCAGCTTGCCCGCGCGCATGGCTGCACGCATGTCATCAATTATCGCACCGAGAATTTCGTCGAACGCGTGAAGGACATCACCGGCGGGCGCGGCGTCGATGTGGTTTACGACTCGGTCGGCAAGGACACCTTTCCCGGCTCGCTCGATTGCCTGCGACCGCGAGGCCTGTTCGTGAGCTTCGGCAACGCGTCCGGCCCGGTGCCGCCGTTCGAACTCGGCCTTCTTACGCAGAAGGGGTCGCTCTTCGCCACGCGGCCCTCGCTGTACAGCTACATAGCAACGCGCGATGCGCTGGTCCAAAATGCCAACGATGTCATCGATATGGTTCAACTGCGCCGCGTGAAGATCAACATCGGCAAGGTCTATCGCCTGTCCGAGGCCGTCGAGGCGCATCGAGCCCTTGAAGCGCGCGAGACGACGGGTTCCATCGTGCTGCTCCCGGATTATGCGACGCGGCGCGTGCCGAACGCACATCGGGGCGACGGCGGCGGGAACTGACCGCGGCGCGACCGCTTCGCCGCGACGGCGCACCGTCTTTACGCCCGCGCGCGAGCCTTCTATAGCTGACGCAACTCATTCGATGGCCGGGGCATTCCCGGCCATGCTTCTTTGGGAGACCTTCCGTGCTCGACCTCAAATGGATTCGTGAGAACCCCGCCGACTTCGATCAGGGCCTCGCACGCCGGGGCGCGGAGCCGCTGTCGTCCACCGTGCTCGCGCTCGACGAGGAGCTTCGCGCGCACAAGAAGGCGTTGCAGGACATGCAGGCGCGGCGCAACGCGGCGTCGAAGGAGATCGGCAAGGCGAAGGGCAAGGGCGGCGATCCGGCGAAGGCCGAGGCGCTGATGGCCGAGGTGGCGGACCTCAAGGGCGCGATTGCGGCGGGCGAAGCGAAGGAGCGCGAGCTTGACGCGGCGATTACGGCGCTGCTCGCGGGCATCCCGAACATGCTGCTGCCCGCGCCCGAGGTGCCGGACGGCAAGGACGAGAGCGAAAATGTCGAGCTTCGCCGCGTCGGCAGCCCGCGCGATTTCGCCGCCGAGGACTTCGCGCCGAAGCAGCATTTCGAGTTGGGCGAGGCGCTCGGCCTCATGGATTTCGAGGCGGCGGCGAAGATTTCCGGCGCGCGCTTCACGGTGTTGAAGGGGCAGCTTGCACGGCTTGAGCGCGCGCTCGGCCAGTTCATGCTCGACGTGCAGACGAGCGAGCACGGCTACACCGAGGTGAACCCGCCGTTGCTTGTGAAGGATCCGGCACTCTTGGGCACCGCTCAATTGCCGAAATTCGCGGAAGATCTTTTCTCAACTAGATCATCCGAGATCGTTGGAAGTGACGAGGTAGACGTAGTAATTGCCGACACCGCCGGTACGATGCAGTTCAATTTTAAAGGGTTACGAAAAAAGGAGCTGGAACAGAGTTTCAATATTGGTCTAGGGGGGACTGTCAGCGTCAATGTGAGTGATGCGCGGTTTGAAAACGGCAGACTGATCGGAGTTCACCCAGTGATAGAGGTCGCGAGGTGGCTCATCCCGACCGCCGAAGTGCCGCTGACCAACCTCGTTCGTGAGAGCATCCTCCCCGAAGCCGACCTGCCGCTGCGCTTCACCGCGCTGACGCCGTGCTTCCGCGCGGAAGCGGGCGCGGCGGGGCGCGACACGCGCGGCATGATCCGCCAGCATCAGTTCTACAAGGTCGAGATGGTGTCGATCACGACGCCCGAAGCCTCGCCCGCCGAGCACGCGCGCATGACGGGTTGCGCCGAGGAGATCCTGAAGCGGCTCGGCCTGCCGTATCGCGTCGTCGTGCTATGCGCGGGTGACACGGGCTTCGGCGCGCGCAAGACGCACGACATCGAAGTGTGGCTGCCGGGGCAGGGCGCGTATCGCGAGATTTCGAGCGTGTCGAACTGCGGCGACTTCCAGGCCCGGCGCATGCAGGCGCGCTTCCGGCCCTCGGCCGCGAAGGATGTGCAGTTCGTCCACACGTTGAACGGCTCCGGCCTTGCGGTCGGCCGCGCGCTCATCGCCGTGATCGAGAACTATCAGGAGGCGGACGGCTCCATCCGCGTGCCGGATGCGCTGCTGCCGTATATGGGCGGCGTCACGCGCATCGGGGCGTGAAGGTACGTGGCTATTTCGCCACGATGCTGCCGAGGAAGCGCGTGAGGTCGTCCGTCTCGTAGTGGATGTAGGGCGGCAGCGCGGTGGCGGCTGCGAGCGCATGCTGCGACGGGTGGTCGAGGTAGTCCGAGCGGACGAGCACGGTCTTGATGCCGAGCGCATGCGCCGCTTCGAGATTGTGCGGCAGATCTTCGAACATCGCGGCCTTGCAGTCGCCTCCCTCGCAATAGCGCATGAAGGCGCTGAAGCTTTCGGGCTTCGGCTTTGGCACATAGTTGCCCGCCGCGATATCGAAAATGCCGTCGAAACGGTCGAGCACGCCGAGCTTCGCCGCGACTCGCTCGGCATGCCGCGTCGAGCCGTTCGTGAAGATGAATTTGCGGCCTTCGAGGCGCGCGATGGCGGCGTCAAGCTCCGGCATGGGCGAGACCGGCGCGAGGTCGATGTCGTGGACGTAGTCCATAAACTCTTCCGGCTTCACGCCATATTCGGCCATCAGCCCGGCGAGCGTGGTGCCGTAGTGATAGTAGAGATCCTTCTGCACCTTCCGCGCCGCCGCGTGGTCCAGCCCGAGCAACTTCTGGATGAAGCCCGACATGCGCTGATCGATCTGCGCGAAGAGGTTGCATTCGGCCGGGTAGAGCGTGTTGTCTAGGTCGAAGATCCACAGCCGCGTATCGGCGAAGGACCGCGCGAGCTGCGCCGCTTCGGCCGCGGCTTCCACGAGCGTTGCGGCGGCCGCGTCGGCGTCCTCCGCCTCCGGGACGGCGACGCGATCCCGCGTGGCGGAAATGTCAGCCCCCCCACTCGTGATCCTGTTTGCGTGATCGGACAAAGATTCTTGCTTTCAAATTTCATGCGCGGCTGAAATAGCCGCACTTGACATATGGCGTGCAGATCGCCGTCCGGCCAGCCCGGTCAAGTCGCTGCTAAGCGCCGTCCGATACCGTCGCACCTTCCAGTGGCGTAGGTTCTGCAAACAATATTGCAGCGCGCCGCTTCAGATATTCCTTTACCGGCGTGGCCACTGTTTCGGCGTTGATGCTCCGGGCGATGAGTAGGAGCTCTTGAACCAGACGTCTAGCGCCTTCGTTCCTCTGCTCGAATTACAGCTTCCGCAACAGATTACGATATCCTCTGCCACCAAACCTTCCCCCCAATATAAGGGGCCATCAAAGTTCAGGTGCTCGATCGTCGCCTTATCCTTCTGACAGCCTCTGACGCCAGGATGGTTTTGCATCTGACCGCCGCAATAGGCGCACACAGCATCCCTTGCCCGGATCGCCATTTCGACATCCGCCGGTATTTTGAATTTATTCGCCATGCCCCACCGTCGAAAAGAAAAGGGCGGGTTGCCCCGGCCGTATCCTAATCCCGCTCGATCAGCGTGCCGACGCCGTGCTCGGTGAACAGCTCCAGCAGAACGGCATGCGGCACGCGCCCGTCGAGGATCACGACGCCCTCCACGCCCTGCTTGATGACGCTGATGCAGCCTTCCACCTTCGGGATCATGCCACCGGTGATGGTGCCGTCCGCGATCATCGCGCGCGCCTGGCTGACGGTGAGGCGGTGGATGAGCTTCTTGTTCTGATCGAGCACGCCCGCCACGTCGGTGAGGAGAAGCAGGCGCTTCGCCTTCAGCGCACCGGCGAGCGCACTCGCGAAGGTGTCGGCGTTGATGTTGTAGGTCGTGCCGTCGCGCGCGAGGCCGAGCGGCGCGACCACGGGAATGATCTCGTTTTCGGCGAGCACCTGCACGATGCGCGGGTTCACCTCCTCCGGGTCGCCAACAAAGCCGAGATCCACTACGCGCTCGATCGCCGAATCGGGGTCGATCTCGGTGCGCGTCAGCTTCTTCGCAATCATCAGATTGCCGTCCTTGCCGGAGATGCCGCAGGCATGGCCGCCAAGGGCGTTGATCTCCGCCACGATGCCTTTGTTGATGGAGCCCGCGAGAACCATCTCCACCACCTCGACGGTGGCGGCGTCGGTCACGCGAAGGCCGCCTGAAAATTCGCTCTTGATGCCGAGCCGGTTCAGCAGCTTCGCGATCTGCGGGCCGCCGCCATGCACCACCACCGGCTTTACGCTCGCTTGTTCGAGCATGACGATGTCGCGCGCAAAACTCTCCGCGAGCTTGGCGTCGCCCATCGCGTGGCCGCCATATTTGATGACAACCGTCGCCTGATCGTAGCGCTGCATGTAGGGAAGCGCTTCCGAAAGAATCTCGGCGGCGATGCTGGGCTTTCTGAGGCCCCGGTAGAATTCTTCGTTCGGATCGGGTTCGGCGGCGGACATGCAGTCTCCAGGTCGGCTTTCCGAAATCGGGCTTTCCGAGGTCGGCTTTGCGCTTGCTCAAAATTACGGCGCGCGCGCGAAGATGCAAGGGCGTTCGCGCGGATGGTGTCACTCGGGAGCGGGCGCGAGGCCCTGCGGCGTTTTCGTCCGTACCCGGTCACGTTGTAGTGTGCGCAATCGAAAACGCCCGGCTGTCACACGGTTGCAATGCGTTTCCCTTTTCTTGTCTAGCGTAAGCCAAGGGGATGAGGGACACGCTTATGCATGGCTTCTTTCGGAACGTGCCGGTGATCCGGTTCGGCAAAAAGCGTTATCGCGCGCTCTTCCTTTCGGACCTGCACCTCGGCACGCGCGCGGCGAAAACGCACGCGCTGGTCGAGTTTCTGAGAACCCACGACGCCGAGACGATTTACCTCGTCGGCGACATCATCGACTTCTGGCGCCTGAAGCGCGGCGTGATCTGGCCCGGCGGCAACGACGAAATTCTGCAAATCCTTCTGGAACGCATGCACTCAGGCACGCGCATCGTCTATGTGCCCGGCAATCACGACGAGGCGCTGCGCGCCTATTGCGGCATGACCTTCAGCGGCATCGAGATCACGCGCGATTGCGTGCACACGACGGCCAACGGTCGCAAGCTGTTCGTGCTCCATGGCGACGAGTTCGACGTGGTGGTGCGTTACGCGAAGTGGCTTCGCTTCCTCGGCGACCGCTCCTACGAGTTCGTGCTGTGGTGCGACGGGCCGTTGAACTGGGCGCGGCGCAAGCTTGGATTCGGGCACTGGTCGCTCTCCGTCTACGTGAAGACACGGGTGAAGGCGGCGGCGGCCTTTATCGACGAGTTCGAGACGGCGCTTGCCGCTGAGGCAAAACGTCGCGGTTATGACGGTGTCGTGTGCGGCCACATCCACCATCCGGCCGACCGCCTGATCGATGGCGTCCGTTATCTGAATTGCGGCGACTGGACGGAGAACTGCACAGCCATAGCCGAGCACGCTGACGGGCAGATCGAGATCCTGCGCTGGCTTCATGTTGACCGCGAAAGCGAACCGGCTGCGGTCCGGGAGCCCATGCTGAAGGCGGCGTAGGTACAATCCGGACGCTTGACGAGGTGGCCGCAACACCCGACCTTGTAAGTGATCCCGTTGTCACGAGCATACTCAAGTGAATTATCGGCTAAACCTTTTCGACCCATTGAGTCAGTCGGTTCCGGCCGTTGGCTGCGAGCAACTGGACGCCGCGCTTGAGCGGCTCATGACTGCCGACCATGACGAAACCGCTATCCACGCGGCAAGGCGGCATTTCAAGCGGACCCGCGCGCTCCTCGATCTTGTGAAATCGGTGGATAAAGGGGACGCGGCCCGAAGCTCGCAGAAGCTTCTGTCGGGTGCCGGGAAGCTGCTTTCCGCGAGTCGCGACGCGCAGGTGGCCGTTGGTGCGGCGGAGACACTGCGCGAAGAGTTCGCCGACGCGTCCCATGAACGGCTTTTTTCTGATCTGTCGTCATGGCTGCAGGCGAGGCACGAGCAGGTGCTGGAGCGGGCGGTTTCCGAAAACATAGGTAAAGCAATCGGGGAAGTTGCCAAGGCGAAGGCGTGTCTTTCGCAGCTCGATTTCGGCGACGCATCCGCGAAGGATTTGCTGGCCGCCTCCTCGCGAACCTACAAGCGCGGCCGGCGTGAGATGAAAAAGGCGCTCGCCTCCGAACACGTCGAGGATCTGCACGAGTGGCGCAAGCAAGTGCAGCGCCACTGGCGGCAGACGCTGCTGCTCCGAACGGCGTGGCCCAAGGAAGCGAAAGCGCGCGCGAAACTCGCCAAGACGCTGTCGGATGCGCTCGGTCTCCATCACGACCTCGCCGTGCTGCGCGAGATGATCGAGCAAAATCGCGCGGTGTTTCGCACGCCCGCCGACGTGAATACGCTGCTCCGGTTCATCGACGAAAAGCAGGCGTCGCTGCTCGCCGATGCAAAGGAACGCGGCGAACACCTCTTCGCAGAGAAGCCGAAGGGGTTTCATGCTCGGCTGAAAGCCCACTGGAAGAGCGTCAGCCGCACCGATGAAAAGCGCCGCGGTCGGCGGAAAAAGCAGAAATGCACGAAGAAGCCGCCATGCGGGCCGGGTTGCAAATGCGAAAAGAAGCTGGCGGCCAGAGCGTAACGCAAAGCCCTCTTGCCAGAAACGCGCGAAGCGGCGATATAAGGGGCGGGAGGTTGGCGCAGGCGTATCGCTCGCCAACCGGGTCAGGTCCGGAAGGAAGCAGCCCTAACGAATCCGATGCGGGTTGCTGTCCAGCCTCTCACTGCCGTTTGCGCGGCACCAGCTTTCGTTGCCGTTTCGCGGCAGAAGCTTTTGATGCCGCCTTTGCGGTACAAGCGTTTGATGCCGCTTTCGCGGCACCATGTAAACGGGCGCATGACGGTCCGCCTGCCGGATCTGGGACATGAGCAATAGCGATAACGCCCCGGCGCTCCCCACCTCCGAAGTTTTGGGCAAGGCGCAGTCCTACCTCGTTCTCGCGCGCAAATACCGCCCGCAGACGCTCGACGATCTCATCGGCCAGGATATCCTCGTCCGCACGCTGCGCAACGCGTTCGCGATGGACCGTATCGCGCAAGCCTACATGCTGACCGGCGTGCGCGGCGTCGGCAAGACCACCACCGCCCGCATTCTCGCTCGCGCGCTGAATTACGAGCGCGACGGCCTGCCGGATCGCCCGTCGCTCGACATCGCCGAACTTGGCCGCCATTGCCAAGCCATCATGGATAGCCGCCATGTGGACGTGCTCGAAATGGACGCGGCCTCCAACACCGGCATCGACGACATCCGCGAGATCATCGAGGCAGTGCGCTACAAGCCCGCTGCCGCGCGCTATCGCGTCTTCATCATCGACGAAGTGCACATGCTGTCGAAGTCGGCCTTCAACGGCCTGCTCAAGACGCTTGAAGAGCCGCCGCCGCATGTGAAGTTCATCTTCGCGACGACGGAAATCCGCAAAGTCCCCGTCACGATCCTGTCGCGCTGCCAGCGCTTCGACCTGCGCCGCGTCGAACCGGAAGTCTTGTCCGCCCACTTCGCGCGCATCCTCGAAAAGGAAGGCTACGCCGCCGACGATTCGGCGCTGGCGCTCATTGCGCGCGCGGCGGAAGGCTCGGTGCGCGACGGATTGTCGCTGCTCGATCAGGCGCTGACCATGGCGGAGGGCCGCCTCACCGCCGCCGCCGTGCTCGACATGCTGGGTCTTTCGGGCCGCGACGCGATCTTCGACTTGCTGGAACGCATTTTCGATGGCGACGCGGCGGGCGCGCTCACCGCCCTCGGCGCGCTGAACGAACGCGGCGCGGACCCGACGCTCATCATCTCTGACGCGGCCGACGCGGTGCACGCGCTGTCGCGGCTCAAGGTTTTGCCCGGCGCCTACCCGCACGATTTGTCCGCCGACGATCGCGCCCGCGCCGACCGTCTCGCCGCGTCGCTTCCGGTGCCCCGCCTCGCCATGGCCTGGCAGATGCTTCTCAAGGGAATCGACGAGGCCGCCCGCGCGCCGCGCCCCTTGGCCGCCGCCGAGATGCTCGTCATCCGCATGTGCTACACGGCGCAGTTGCCGTCTCCGGCCGATGTCATCGGCGAGTTGAAGCGCGGCGGCGGCGAACGCGCTCCCGTCCGCGAATCGGCTTCCGGCGCTCCGGCACGCGATTTAGCCTCGGGCGCTCCGAACGGCGGGTTCGAGCCGGCGCGTCCCCGCGTCCTCTCGTCGCGCGGAAGCGAAGCCGTGGCACAATCATCGGCCGAAGCGCCAAGAGAAGCCCCGCGCAGCTTTGCTTCCTTCGAGGAGATCGTCGAAAAGGTCAGGGCGGCCCGAGACATCATGCTGCAAAAAGCCCTTGAAGAACGGGTCGAACTCGTGAAATTCGGGCCGGGCTTTCTGGAACTTCGCCTGCTCGAAGGCGCGCCTCAATCACTCGCGCCAGAGCTTGCGAAGAAACTGCAAGCCTGGACGGGTGAGCGCTGGATCGTTTCGCTCTCGGAGGAGCGCGGGCTTCCCCCGCTCGGCGCGCGCATGAGAGACGAAAAGGCGCAGGCCAAGGAAGAGATTCGCAAGCATCCTGCGGTGAAGAGCATTCTCCACCACTTCCCGGATGCCGAGATAACGGATGTGCGAAAGCTCGATTGAGAGCGTCAGGGCAGATCGTCCGCGCGGATCGGTCGACGAGCGAAAACGGGTTCCGGGCTTCGGCCGAGGGTCGGAGCCGAACCAAGGAGAGGCTTTGAAATGAAAAACATCATGTCGATGATGAAGCAGGCGCAAGAACTGCAAACGAAGATGGCCGAGCTTCAGACCGAGCTTGAGACCATGCAGGTTGAAGGCACCTCGGGCGGCGGGCTCGTCAAAGTGCGGCTTACCGGCAAGGGCGTGATGGCGGGCCTGTCCGTCGATCCGAGCCTCATCAAGCCGGAGGAAAGCGAAATTCTGGAAGACCTCATTGTCGCCGCGCACAACGACGCCAAACAGAAGTCTGAGCATGTCATGGCGGAGAAGATGCAGGAGCTGACGGCGGGCCTGCCGTTGCCTCCGGGCCTGAAGCTGTTCTAGAGCAGCGGATTTTTCACCTGATCACAAAGACCTCTCCGGCACCTCGTCGCGCTCGGTGACAACGTGACGGAGTGGAACGTCGGAGACCAGGCCTTCGCTCCATCGGCTTTCCCGGGGAGGGTTGACGCGAAACACGCCCGTCGCCCCGGCGGGTTATCTCGCGCGCAGATCATCGTCGATCTCGTGCGAGGAAGCGGCGGTCTGGCGGGGGCTGACCGCGCGGCAGACTCCACGCGCCTCACCCGCAACGAACCGGGACAACGCGTGCTCGTACATGCCGCTTCGCGCGGCGACGGAATGGGCGAGGTCGCGAAACTACTCGCCGCCGGAGCGATCCGGCCGCGTATCGCGAAGACGTTCCGTTGTCAGAGTTGGGGCAAGCACACACGCTGCTGGAAACCGGGCGAACAGTCGGCAAGATCCTGCTGACGGTTGAGGTCGCCCTTCCCGGCAGCGCAGGCTACCGGTTCTTCTCCAGCCATTCGGCGATGGCGCGGCTCGTGAGTTCATCCTCGCGCTTGCCGCCGAGCGCCGCGCCGTCGCGCACCGGCACAATGGAAGTTGCGAGCCCCGTCGCGTCGTCGATCTCGATGAACGCACCGCAGATTGTGGCGGGCCCGAGCGCCGGCGTGAACCGCCCCGAGGGGATGCGCGTCAGGAAGCGATGCACCGGCTCTTCCTTGTCCATGCCGATGATGGAATTGTAGTCGCCGCACATGCCCGCGTCGGTGAGATAAGCCGTGCCGCCGGGAAGCACGCGCGCGTCGGCCGTCGGCACATGCGTATGCGTGCCGATGACTGCGCTCACGCGCCCGTCGAACGCCACGCCTAGCGCCTGCTTCTCCGATGTCGCTTCCGCATGGAAATCAATGAAGATCGCGTCCGCTCCGCGCTTCAGCGGACAGGCCGTTATCTCGCGCTCGACCATCTTGAACGGGTCTTCGAGCGCGTCCATGAACACGCGGCCCATCACATTCAGCACCAGCACATCGGCGCCGTTGGCTGCGCGGAAAAGCCCCGCGCCAAGGCCGGGTGTGCCAGAGGGAAAGTTCAGCGGACGAAGCATGCGCGGCTGGCGGCCGATGAAGACGAGCGCCTCCCGCTGGTCCCACACATGGTTGCCGGTGGTGACGACGTCCGCGCCCGCATCCAGCAGATCCTGGCATATCACCTCGGTGATGCCGAAGCCGCCCGCCGCGTTCTCGCCGTTGACGATGACGAAATCCGCCGCAAGCCGCGCGCGAAGATCGGGCAACGCCTCGCAAACGGCATTGCGGCCCGCGCGGCCAAGCACGTCGCCAAGGAAAAGAAGGCGCATCAGGAAGCCTCGCGGGTGAGGAGGCGTGTCGGTGTCAGCACCAGGTCGAGCGGCTGATCCAGCGGTTCGGCGGGAATGGCGGGAAACTCCTGTTCATCGAATGCGACGCCAACCGCCAGCACGCGCCGTTCAGCGCGCATCGTGCTCAGCGCCACGTCATAAAACCCCGCGCCGTAGCCGAGGCGATTGCCGCGCGCGTCGAAGGCGAGAAGCGGTACGAAGAGCACAGACGGATGCAGTTCCTCAGCCGTTTCGGGCGGTTCCAGCATTCCGAGCTTTCGGCGTTCGAGGGGCGCGCCGGGCGTCCAGGCGTGAAAGGTCAGCCGCCGTTCCGGGTGCGAGCGCGGCAGCGCGACGGGATAGCGCTCCGCCTGAAGGGCGGCGAGGAGCGGCACCACGTCGAGTTCGTAACGGAAGGGATGATAACCGGCGACTATTTGCTCGCCATCGAGGCTTGCGGCGAGGCGCAACCCGGCCTCGGCGACGGCTTTCGCCGCGCTTTCGCCCGCCCGCGTCCACGCCTCGGAGCGGCGCGCGGAAGCCTCTTCACGGAGCCGGACTTTGAGCCCGGATACCGCGTCGAAGTCGTTAGTCGCTTCTGTCAGCACGAAAACCGGTCTTGAATAATGGAGCCGCGAAGGCCGTCGGGGCATTTCGATCCCCTGGGTCCCTGGCTAGCAGGTGGGTGCCGAGTATCCGAGGCCAGGGCCTCAGTCAGGGTCAGCTCCCTTAAGGATCTTATAGGGCCCGGGTATTCAGTGAGCCCCTAACGCACCCCGCAGCCATCAAGATATAAATGACGCAGCGGAAAATGCTAGCCCCGGCGTCGGTCAAAAGCTAAAAAACGGAGCGTATTTGCGCAATTCGCGTGGCGCGCGCTTTTAATGACGCGTTTGGACGCTCAACGCTTCTGCTGGCAATCAGCTCATGCGCGTCCGTTTGGATGCGTGTCTGCCCTGTTACGGCGTCAACGTCCGCAATTCGAGAAGGAGCCGCAATGACGAGCATCAATTATATGGCAGCCATCGGCCGCATCATGATGGCGCTGATATTCATTGCCTACGGGTTTTTCCATCTGCTGACTAAGGACGAAACGATTGCGCGGTTTGCGTCCATCAACATGATCGAGCCGACGATCGTCTATTACATCGCGACATCGATCGAAATATTCGGCGGCATCTTCCTCGCGTTGGGCCTCGGCACCCGCTACGCGGCGCTCATCCTTGCCTTCTACACGCTCGCGGCCGCGATCGGGTTCCACAGCAACTTCGCCGACTCCAACCAGCTCCAGCACTTCATGAAGAACATCGCGCTCGCAGGCGGTCTCATTCAGGTGTTCGCCTTCGGTTCGGGCGGGTTGGCGTTGACGCACAGCCGCCCGAGATAGGGCGCGCGGTCGCCGCGAAGACGTTACGAGCCGTTCGAGATCCGCGGCAACGGTTCAACCCGTGCGGCCGCGGCTTCGAGCGCCCGCGACAGGTCGCGCTGCATCGCCTGCGCGCCGCCTTCGATGACGTGATAGGCTCGGCCGTCTACCAACTGACGCGCGCGCTGCAATTCGGCCTGCGCGTCGGAAAGCTGATCGGCCAGCACCAGAGCCGCCATGAGAAACAAGCGGTCGTCCTGCGTGGCTTTCGCGTTGCCCTTGAGTTTCGAGATCAGCGAATCGATTTCCCCGGCCAACTCCTGAACGCGGGGTTCTTCCCCGTCACGGCAGGCCAACCTGAAGCTTCGACCGTTCACGACAACTGAGACCTGGGCCATCGACGCCCTCCTTCGTTACATCACGCTCAAAAGCCCGACTTTGCCGCATCGGCCCTAGAGCACTCGCGGTTAAGGAACACATGTCGGCGATGGTTAACGCATCGTAGCTGATCAGCGTTCATTATGAGCTAAAGGTCGTGAACAATCCGTAAATGCGATTTAACCATCTGATTGCGCCGCGCCGTCCGGCCAAGCCATTGCATCGGATTATACGATCCATCTTGCCCCGGACTTGAAACGGTGGCGGCGCCGAGGTTAACGCTCCGCGAGCACCGGCGATTGACCGCGCGGAAGTGTTCGTCTAATTCTTCCCTCATGAACGAGGATCGTTTCACGCCCGACATCAAAGCGCGTTAAAGCTTTTTCCGCGTACCATCCAATCGCGAAAAGCTCTCGGCTCGCCGGTCACGTATTCTCTCAACTCGTTCGAAAGCTTCAGCCCGATGAAAGCCCTCGCCCGCGCTCAAGCCGCCCGCCTCGGCTGCGCCTATTTCTTTCTCGTCAACGGCCTCGCCTATGGCAGCGTCGTCGCGCGCATGCCCGCGCTCAAGATGCAGACGGGCGTGAACGACGCGCAGCTGGGTCAGGCGATCTTCTGCCTCGGCATCGGCGGACTGTGCGCCTTTCCGGTCGCGGGCGTCCTTCAGGCGCGCATCGGCTCGAAAATGCTCGTCGGAGTTGGAACCGCGCTCATGCTCGCAACATGGCCGCTGATCGGTCTCGCCGGCGAATGGTGGCAACTCGCCGCCGCGTTCTTCGTGCTCGGATACGCTTGCGGCACGCTGGAGGTGGGCGGCGGCGTGCAGGCCGTCATGGTGGAGCGCGCACTCGGGCGACCTGCGATGTCCGGCTTCTTCGCGCTGTTCAGCACCGGCTGTCTTGCGGGCGCGCTCATTTCCGCCGCCGCGAGCGACATCGCGCCTGCCGCTCAGTATGCGGCGCTCGCGGCCGTTTTCCTTGCGCTCCTGCCCTTCGCCATGCGCCCTCTCCTTGCCGACGCCGAAACCGAAAGCGGGGAGAAAGGCGGACTCAGGCTACCGCCGCTGCCCATCCTCGGTCTCGCGCTTCTCTGCCTGTGCGCGTTTCTCTCGGAAGGCGCGATCTCCGACTGGGGCGCGCTCCTTATGAAGGCCGCGCATGGAAGCACCGACTCCGTCGCTGCCCTGGCTTTCGCTGCCTTCTCGGCGACGATGATCGTCGGGCGACTCGTGGGCGATCGCCTGCGCGCCCGCTATGAAATGACTGCGCTCGTGCGCGCTCTCGCCGCCGTCGCCACAGTCGGCATGGCCGTGGCGATGCTCGCACCCCATCCCGCGCTTGCCATCGGCGGGTTCGCGCTCGCGGGGCTGGGGCTGTCGGTGATCGCACCGGCGCTTTTCAGCGCGGCGGGCAATCATCCGGGCGTCGATCCGGGCATCGCGGTGGCTTCGATCTCGACGCTCGGCTATGGCGGGTTGCTGCTCGGACCGTCGGTGATCGGCTTTCTCGCGCATGGCCTCGGCATTCCGGCGGCGATGCTCCTGATCGTGGCGATGTGCGCGGCGATTGCGATCTTCGCGGGTGGGTTGAAGCGGAGCGCGCCATCCGCCTACGGCGTTCGCCCGGCGGAATGAAAATGGCCGGGTCGATGCCCGGCCTATCAGAACTCACGCCGCCTGCTTCAGCGTCTCCATGTCGATGACGAAGCGATACTTCACGTCGCTCTTCAGCATGCGATCGAAGGCGGCGTCGATGTCCTGCATCGAGATCATCTCGATGTCGGCGACGATGCCGTGATCGGCGCAGAAATCGAGCATCTCCTGCGTCTCGCGAATGCCGCCGATGAGCGAACCCGCGATGGCGCGGCGGCTGAAAATCAGATTCGCCACGTTCGGCGAAGGGTGCGGCTCGGACGGAACGCCGACGAGCGTCATGGTGCCATCGCGCTTCAACAGCGCCGTGAACGCATCGAGGTTGTGGGACGCGGCAACGGTGTTCAGGATGAAGTCGAACGTGCCCGCATGCGCCGCCATCTCGGCCGGATCGCGGGAAACCACTACCTCGTCGGCGCCGAGCGCCAGCGCCGCCTCGCGCTTCGAGGGTGAGGTTGTGAACGCCACGACATGCGCGCCCATCGCATGCGCAAGCTTGATGCCCATATGGCCGAGGCCGCCGATTCCGACGATGCCGACCTTTTCGCCCGGCATGATGCCCCAGTGGCGCAGCGGCGAATAGGTGGTGATGCCCGCGCAAAGCAACGGGGCGACTGCGGCGAGGTCGGCCTCCTTGTGGCGGATCTTCAGCACGAAGCTGTCCTTGACCACGATGGACCCTGAATAGCCCCCGAAAGTGTTTTCGCCACCACCCTTCATCGCGCCATTATAGGTCTGGATGAAGCCGTGCTCGCCTTCGCAATACTGCTCATCGCCCTCCTCGCAGGAAGGACACTCGCCGCAACTATCGACCATGCAGCCGACGCCGACGATGTCGCCCGGCTTGAAAGCGGTCACTTCATCGCCGACAGCCGTCACCCGACCGACGATCTCGTGGCCCGGCACCATGGGGAAGCGCATGCCAGGCCACTCGCCGCGCGCGGCGTGCAGGTCGGAATGGCAGACGCCGCAATAGAGGATGTCGATCGCGACGTCGTCCGCGCCGGGCTCGCGGCGATCGAGGGAAAAAGGCGCGAGCGGCGAGGACGAGGCGTGCGCCGCATAAGCTTTCGTTTGCATTGGACTATCTCCGTTCAGAGGCAAACACCGATGCAGGCAATTTAGTGGAGCGAATTTGACATTTGAGTCCCGGTCGTTGCGATCTTTCGCTCAAATGTCAAATTCGCTCCACTCGAATCAGAAAACTGCTAGTGGTCCTTTGATTCCGATATTTGCTCGCAAACGTGGCTTGCGAACGGATGCAAATGTCGGAATCGGACCACGAATGCGCGTTACTGCCCTCGCCTGTCACATGCAGGTGTATTCGAGATCTTCCAGTTGCGCGAGAAGCTCGTCGTCTTCGATCAACTCCTTGAGCGTCGGCAGATAGTTATGCAGCACGCGCAAATCGTCGTAGCCCTTCGCATTGAACTCGGCGCGCTTCTGCTGAAAATAGGCCCAGAACGGATTTTCCGCCGCCTCAATATAGGGCTTCAACGCGTCCATCATTTTCTCAGCGCGCGCATTGCAATCGATGTTCTTGAAACTCACGTAGCGGTCGATCTGCTCTGACATCTGGTCCGGTTTCCTGCCTGATACTGCGCGCGAAGCGGTGCGGCAGAACGCCGGGTTCTGCCTGAGAAAAGTGCGCCGAACCCGCCAAGCGGACAGCGGGCGCGCTACCGGCCGCAATCTGGGTATTCCCATCGAAGGGCATCGGCTTCTTATCTTACAACAACCGAGATCGAAAGAATGTCGTGCGCACGACATTTCGCGGCCTTTTCTCCGACGACTCCCGAAGCCGCAACGGTTTTCCCGCAAGGCCAATAACGATTCGAATCTTGGCTCTGTCGCCCCGCGTGCACTACAGTTACTCCGAAACGTGGGGTTGATCGGTCGCGCCCGCGCATTACACTATCGCTTGTATCGAGGTTTGTAATGCGTGCCCTTGCCATCTTGTCCGTCCTGCAAAGTATGACGACAGGCGCCTATATCGCGTCGTGCGTGGAAGCGCGCGTGTCAGCGGTCGAGTGGGTCTTCGCGATCAGCCTTGCGATCATGAGCGCGGTCTTCGCCTGCTACGTCGCTGTCGAGCGCGACGGGCGCTGAACGAGCGTTGCGGCGCGACCTCCCCTGCCCGTTGAGCGCGGCCGGACCGCTGACGAACCGGCTGCCTTTCAGATAGAACCGGAGCGGAAGGTGCGCGTCGCGCGTGATGCCGATGCGCGTGCTCGTGCCGATGTCGCCGCCCGCCGACCCGTCCGCGCCAAGCCACAGCGCACCAAGCGCGCACAAATCCGCGCCATCGTGACTGCGGTCGATAGCCAGCGCGCTGGCGAGTCGCCCCGGCCCCCGCAGCAGATCGCGCGTCGGCACCTCGCCACGATGGCGTTTCATCGCGTCAAGCCCCGCCACCGGCTCCGCCGCCCGGATGAGCACCGCCTCGCCGATGCCAACCGCCGCGTTCGTCACGTTCAGCATCCAGCACACACCATAGGCGCGATACACATAGGCGTGGCCCGGCGGACCGAACATCGAGCGGTTGCGCGGCGTCGGCCCCCGAAAGGCGTGGCACGCGGCGTCATCAGCAAGATAAGCTTCGGTCTCGACGATGCGCGCTACGGCGAACCCGTCGGGAAGCGCGCGCAGCACGAGCTTGCCGATGAGAAAGCGCGCGAGGTCCGCCGTCCTTGCGGGAAGCTCGTCGCGAGAAAGCGGGCGTGCGACTTCATGCATGCCGCCAGCATAGGAAAAGGCGCGGCGGCCGCCAAGCCTTCCGTGCCTCGGAACTCGACCGGCGTCATGGCCAATGGCGTGACGCGATCGCTCGCACGATGTTGCGCAAGTCAGGGCCGACGCCTATGACAAAGGCTCGGTTTCGGCGTCACGGAGGAACACATGACGGGCACGGCACAGCAGGGGCTTTATTTCGAGGATCTGTCGGTCGGGCAGGAGGGCAGCCTCACCAGCACGGTGAAGGATGAGCACATCACCGGCTTCGCCGAGATTTCCGGCGACACGAACCCGGTCCATCTGGACGAGGCGTTCGCCGCCACCACGCCGTTCAAGCAGCGCATCGCGCATGGCATGCTGTCGGCGGCCTACATCTCAGCCGTCTTCGGCACGAAGCTGCCCGGCCCCGGCTGCATCTACATCTCGCAGACGCTGAACTTCAAAGGCCCCGTCCATATCGGTGACGAAGTTGTCACCACGGTGCGGGTTACGGACTTGATCACGGAAAAGAGACGGGCAATCTTCCACTGTGAGTGCAAAGTGGGTGGGAAAACGGTTGTCGTCGGCGAGGCCGTCATCATGGTTCCTTCGCGCGAACCGAAGCAGAAGTAGCGCAACCCTCTTCTCGCGAAGAACGCGTTAACAGGACTGAACCTTTTCGCGGGGCATGACTTCGCGAAAAGCTCTGAGTGAGGTGGAATGGACGTTGTCCACGGATGGCATGAAGTTCCGGACTCCGCGAAAGGTGCATCGCTCGCGATCGGCACCTTCGACGGGGTCCATCGCGGCCACCGCGCCGTGCTCCACGCCGCGCAGGAGAAGGCTCAGGAAGGCCGTCTGCCGATGGGGGCGATGGTCTTCGAGCCATACCCGCGCAAATTCTTTCAACCGCAGAAGACGCTGTTCCGGCTGACGACGCTTCAGCGCAAGCTCGACCTTCTGGCCGCCTATGGCTGCGGCTTCACGGCGGTGATCCCATTCGACGCGGACCTTGCGGGGCTCCCGGCGGATGCCTTCGTCGAGCAAATCCTCGTCGACGCCTTCGCCATCAAGCACGCAAGCGTCGGCTACAATTTCTTTTTCGGCAAGGGCCGCAGCGGCAACCCGGACGTGCTTGCCGCGCTCGGGCGACAACATGGATTTGGGGTGACGGTCGTGTCGGCACAGGGTTACGCAGGCGACGTGTTTTCATCGACGCGCATCCGGGAATTGCTCGCGGAGGGCGATGTTGCGGCGGCGGCCGAAATGCTCGG
>NZ_JFZJ01000041.1 GCF_000636015.1 Rhodomicrobium udaipurense JA643 | reverse complement strand
GACAGGAAAAAGCGCCCGGCGGTAAACCCGCGGGCGCTCTTTTTCTTCTAACCTCAGGGGCTAACCCCGGCGATCAGCGTTCCGTTTTCTCGGCGCCCGCCTTGATCGTCAGCTTGGCGAAGCGCACATGCGCGCTCGCGTGCTGCTTGCAATGCGGGAACTTCAGCGGACAAATCTTGCTGCTGATCGCGGCCTTCAGGACATGGCTGCCGCGTTGACCGTTTTCGTTGGATACCTTGTGAAGCGTGGGCATGGTCGGCATGGCAGCGGGAGCTTCAGGCTTGGGCTGCTGATCGATGCCCACCGGCTTGATGTTGTCCGATGCGTTGCTGGCCTCATCCTGTCGCGGAGCTGGGCGCTGCTTTTCGAGGGGCTTGCAGCCCGGAAGCTGGACCGCGTGGCGGGCCTTGTCGCCGCGGCGGTCGGCGAAATAATAGCGGTTGTCACAGACATAGGCCATGGGCGGAAGGCGATCGCGGTCGAAGAGAAGGTCGGCGCGGCGCAGATCGGACCAGAATTCGTTCAGCTTGCGCGTATCATCCAATTCCGGAGCGTATTTCGCAAAGCGGAAGGGCAGCGCGAGCACGGGCACATGTGACTGGCCGCCGCGGAGAGCCGCACGAACCGCGTCGTAAACTTCCTCGACATTCACATCCTGAATGGCGAAGCAGCCGGTCGAGGAGCACTTGCCGTGAATGAGGATGCTCGATCCGCTACGGCCGTTCATCTTGTCGAACGCGTTCGGATAGTTGATGTTCATGGCGCGATGCCAACGGGGATTGGGCCCAATCATGTCGTCCCACTCCACCCGGTATAGACCTTCGGGCGATTGGCGATCGCCTTCGTACATCTTCGGACCGAGGCCACCGGCAAACTTGCAAATGCCGTAGGTCTTGAAGAGTTCGTAGCGTGGACCTTTCTCGACCCAGAGTTCCAGCGTCGAGCTTTGTTTGTAGATGCGGATGAAGACGGGGGAACCGAGCTTCATGCCTTTGCCTTCGAATTCAGCTGCGAGCGCATTCTCCTTCTCAACCGCGCCGCGCGCGTCCCGGCTTGTGGCGGAGGCTCCCTGAAAGGAAGCCAGGCAAAAGGCGATCGCGCTTACCAGCACGCACACTAAACGATACTGCATCTTCACTCCTTGTAAACTACGCCAGACTAGCGCTCACGCCAAGTGGCGGTTTGAAGCTGTTCCAAGTCATGTCAAGAACAGGCTCAAGCTTCATTTCCGGAATCGAAATGTGATCTAAGTATGACCACCGGAAAACGAATTATTTAAAGCTTTTAATAGAATTTTATTTAAAGAATTTACCTGCTTTAATTCCTGGACTGTAGCTCCCGAACATTGAATTTGCAAGGCAATATGTTCCGGGCACGATTCAGTAACCTTTGGCCCCGGGCTTTTGCTTCAGAAAAGCGGGCCTGAATCGCTCTTCGCGGCGCTGCGCGGATTCCCATCGGGGGTCTACCCAATACCTTGAAATCGCTAATGAAAAATGGCGTTGCAGGCTCGGGAGGAAACAAACCGCTCAAGACGTCTCACTTAAACTATAGCTTGCTATGTCGCTTGCGGTTCGCGAGCTACTTAGGAGACGGCCAGAAGCAAACCTGACAATTGCCGTTAATCTATGGGAACGCGTGAAAAAAGATATTTGGAGCGTAAAAACTGCTCTCTTGTTCGGCGGCCTGCGCGCATTTTGCGCACCACCTCCCGACCGGGCGGCGTCGACACATCGCAGCCGCGGGGCGCGTTGATGGGAGCGCGCCCCCCGCGCGACGCCAAATTGGCAAATGCCCGCCGTCGTTCAACCGTTTTTTGCGGGCTCCGCGATAAACGGGCGGATACGCCGCAGCGAGCGGTTGCGGCGATATTGTATGCCAAATTATTTGGCGCGATAATTGCTTTAACAGCTGGTACGCCTCGCAAGCCGTGATGGTCGGATTGGCGTGACGTGACCCAAGTTGGAACGGGAAACTCAATCGCCGGTTGCTCAGGGTGCTCCCTTGCCCTGGCACCGGCGCTTTTTTTTGCGCAAACGGCGTCGCGAGCACCAACCCGAGATTAACTTTCAGCTTCTCCTACACTTTCATCTCCAGTATGGTCGCATATCCTAGCCGAGCCAATGCTTGGGACGTTTAGTGAGGATCCGTTCGATTATGAGCGATGCAGTCTCCAGCGAACTTTTAAAAAGTATTTTTCGATATGCTTCTTGCATACTGGGAAACAGGCAATTGAGCCGTATTGCCATTGTTGAAGCTTTGAAAGCGCAAGCCATCAACGGCGGATCGTCGAGATTCAACCTTTACCGCGCGGTAAACGAAGCTGCCGTGTCGAGTGCGCCTCTCGCTGAGGTGCGCTTCAGCGGAGGGTGCGGTATCGGCACCGAACTTATGAAGCTTCCGCACCAGCGCCGCCAGATTGTGGCACTTCGGGCGGTCATGGGTTTCTCTTACGGCGACGTGGGCGAAATAATGGGGATGACCGAGGCCGCCGTTCGCCGGGCCTACGTCTCTTCGCTGCTGGAATTGCGCGCGAAGCCCGCAGTGCTGATAATCGAAGACGAGGCCATGATCGCTCTCGATCTCCAGAAGATCATCAAGACGCTCGGCCTTTCCGTCGCTGGCATCGCAAAAAACCGTGAGGAAGCTTTGCGGATCGTGGGCTTGTCTCACCCGAAGCTGATCGTCGCGGATTATCGGCTCAGGGATGAGACCGGCATCGATGTGGTGAACGCGATCCGCGAGCAGATCCACGCAGACGTCATCTATATCACCGCTCATCCGGAAGCCGTCACCGAGCAGCTTGGAGCCGCCAGCGAAGTCGTGCTTTCGAAGCCGTTCAACGCGCGCGCTCTCGTCGCTGCGGTCCAGTCGAAGCTCGCGGCGTAAGGCGCGCCGCGAGTTCGAACGATGACGGATCAAGGCTGCTTTTCGAAGTCGCCGTCGACATAATACCAGCGGCCTTCCTCGCGGACGAAGTGGCTTGTTTCGCGGATTTCCCACACGCGGCCCTTCGCCTTGTAACGCGCGACGAATTCGACATCGGCGGTATCCGGGCCGGTCGCCTCATGGCGCGTCACCTTCAGGCCCAGCCAGCGACGCGCGGACGCCTCAACGTCCAGATCCGTGGGGCGCGTGGTGGGATGCCAGGTTTCGAGCAGATAGTCCTGAAGCTTCAGCCCGAATCCCGTGTAGCGGGACCGCATCAGCGCCTCGGCGTCGGCTGCCGGTTCACCGTTGTGCAATCTCTGGCAACAGCGCTCATAGCTTAACAGGCTGCCGCAGGGACATGGACCGCGATACGTCTTTTCCTCTTTCATGTCGGCCGTGTCCTTCCGTTTGCGCCCATGCTCATGAATAGCGAAAGGTAATTTCGCCATCGGCACCGCGCGCTGCCGCGTTTCGTAATCCGTATCGAAGACGACGAAGTTAAGCTACAAGCAAGGGCGCCATTTCGGGCGACAAAGCACCACAACCACGCGGGCGGGAATCGGGATGATCGCGATTACGGACAGGATCGACCTCGACGAGGGCGAGATCGCCGTGACGTTCATCCGCGCGAGCGGTCCCGGCGGCCAGAACGTCAACAAGGTTTCGACCGCCGCGCAGTTGCGCTTCGACGCGCGCCGCTCGCCGAGCCTGCCGGAGGCCGTGCGCTTTCGTCTTGAGCGCATTGCCGGATCGCGGCTAACGAAGGACGGCGAGATCGTGCTCACGGGCGGCAGCTACCGCACGCAGGAGGCGAACCGAAAGGATGTCGTCGACAGGCTTGTGCGCATGATCCGACAGGCCGCCATCGAGCGTCCGGTGCGCAGGCCGACGCGGCCAACCTTCGGCTCGAAGCAGCGGCGGCTCGCCGGTAAATCGAAGCGGAGCGACGTCAAGCGCCAGCGGCAGGCACCCGGCACCAGCGATTAGGAATCCCTGCGGCATCGCGCCGAAACTCGACGCCGCAGGGTTGGTTTCAAGCGATTACGCGGGCACGGCGGGCAGTACGGCAAGGGCCGTCGCAAGCGCGCCTTCGTCGTAATCCTGATCGATCATCCGGCCTTCGAAGTAGTTGATGTAAGCGCCCATGTCGAAATGGCCGTGGCCCGACAGGTTGAAGAGGATCGTCTCGGCCTTGCCCTCGGCCTTGCAGCGCAGCGCTTCGTCGATCGCGCAGCGCACAGCATGGGTCGACTCCGGCGCGGGCACGATGCCTTCACAGCGCGCGAACTGCACGCCCGCATCGAAGCACGCCTTCTGGTGATAGGCGCGCGCCTCGATCAAGCCCAGTTCAAGGACATGCGAAACCATCGGCGCCATGCCGTGATAGCGCAGGCCGCCGGAATGCGTCGCGGGCGGCATGAACGTCGAGCCGAGCGTGTGCATTTTCATGAGCGGCGTCAGGTGCGCGGTATCGCCGAAATCGTAGGCATAGGTGCCGCGCGTCAATGTCGGGCAGGAGGCAGGCTCCACCGCGATGATGCGCCGTTTGCGGCCGCCGCGCAGTTGCAGCCCGAGGAACGGGAACGCGATGCCCGCGAAGTTCGAGCCGCCGCCCGTGCAGCCGATCACGACATCCGGGTCGTCGCCGGCCATCTCGAACTGCTTGATGGCTTCCTCGCCGATGATCGTCTGATGCAACATGACGTGGTTCAAAACCGAGCCGAGCGCATATTTCACAGCCGGGTCCTTGGCGGCGATCTCCACCGCTTCCGAAATGGCCATGCCGAGCGAGCCGGGGCTGTTCGGGTCCAGCGCGAGCATGGCGCGGCCGGAGTCGGTCTGGTCCGACGGCGAAGCGATGCAGCGCGCGCCGTAGGTTTCCATCAGCGCGCGGCGATACGGCTTCTGATCGTAGGACACGCGGACCTGAAACACCGTCACGTCGATGCCGAACAAAGCGCCTGCGAAAGCCAGCGACGCGCCCCATTGTCCCGCGCCCGTCTCGGTGGAAAGCCGCTGGATGCCCGCTTCCTTGTTATACCAGGCTTGCGGCACGGCGGTATTCGGCTTGTGCGAACCCGCAGGCGAGACGCCCTCGTTCTTGTAGTAGATCTTCGCGGGCGTGCCGAGCGCCTGTTCGAGACGGCGCGCGCGGTAGAGCGGCGACGGCCGCCACATGCGGTAGACATCCCGGATCGGCTCGGGGATCTCGATTTCGCGTTCGCTCGTCACCTCCTGCTCGATGAGCGCCATCGGAAACAGCGGCTCAAGGTCGGCGGGGCCGGCGAGCTGTTTGGTGCCCGGATGCAGCACGAGTGGCAGCGGCACCGGCAGGTCGGCCGTGAGATTGTACCAGAATTTCGGGATCTGCGTTTCGTCGAGAACGTATTTGAGTTGGTTGCTCATGCGGCTTTCCTGCTTCATTTTTAGGCACCATACACGAGCAAAGGGGGGCGTAACCGTGGCACTTTGCGGCGGGCAGCTTCCATGATGGAATTGCACGGCCGGGCATCGTCCGCGCAATGGAAATCTCTCTGGCGCGCCCAAACTGGGAAAAGACGAAGGTTTGGGCTCCTTCCAGAGCGCGATAGACTGCGAAAGCTCCTGCGGCGCTATCCCCTTTCTTTTTCAACCCGGTTTCGGCTAGAGTACCTGCTGCAACTTCGCCTTGGCGGCTGGGTCCGAAACGATGTCAATTTGGGGAAAACTTGCCGGAGCGGCGGCGGGCCTCGCGTTCGGCGGGCCGCTCGGGGCGCTGTTCGGCGGCGTGGCGGGGCACGCGGTCGATCGAACCCTTTCGGATTCGGGGCACGACAGGCAGGTCGCCTTCACCATGGGCGTGATCGCGCTCGGGGCGAAGATGGCGAAGGCCGACGGCGTCGTCACGATCAGCGAGATTCAGGCCTTCAAGGAAGTGTTCAAGATCCCGCCGGGCGAGGAGCACAACGTTGCGCGCGTCTTCAATCTCGCGAAGCAGGACGTTGCGGGATTCGAGATGTATGCGCGCCAGCTTGGCCGCCTCCTTCGCAACGACCGGCAATTGCTCGAAGACGTTCTCGACGGCCTGTTCCACATCGCCATATCCGATGGCCAGTTGCTTCCCGCCGAGGATCAGTTTCTCGCCGACGTAGCGAAGGAGTTCGGCTTCACCCATATAGACTATATGGGCATTCGGGGGCGGCATTTCCGCTGCGACCTGTACGACCCCTACACTGTGCTTTCGGTGTCGCCGAATATCTCCGACGCGGACCTCAAGGCGAAATATCGCAAGCTCGTCGCGGAAAATCACCCGGACAAGCTCATCGCGCGCGGCGTGCCCGCCGAGTTCATCGAGATCGCGACGAAGAAACTCGCCGCCATCAACGCCGCCTATGATGAGATCCGGCAATCCCGTCACGCGATTTAGGAGCAAGAACGGGCGGCAAAGCCTCAGAAAGCGTAGCGTATCATCAGCATGACATCCGAAATCCCAACCGCATTCCAGCCCGATTCTGACCTCGTGTCGCGCATCGTCGCCGCCGAAAACCGGGAGGACCGACGCGGCTGCTCCGCCCCGAATATCCTCATCCTGCATTACACGGGCATGGAAAGCGCAGAGGCGGCCATCCGCTGGCTCGCGCTCCGCGAGTCGGGCGTTTCCTGCCATTACGTCGTGGACGAGGCGGGCGCGATCACGCAGCTCGTGCCGGAGGGCTTGCGCGCCTGGCATGCGGGCCTCTCCATGTGGGAAGGCCGCGACGATGTGAATTCCCGCTCCATCGGCATCGAGATCCACAATCCCGGCCACGGCCTCGGCTATCCTGACTTTCCGCGCGCGCAGATGCTCGCCGTCGAAAAGCTCTGCCACGACATCGTTTCGCGCAACCGGATCGCGCCGCGTCACGTGCTCGCCCATTCGGATATCGCGCCCGCCCGCAAGGACGACCCCGGCGAGAAGTTCAACTGGGCGTGGCTGGCGCTTGGCGGCATCGGCCACTGGGTCGAGCCCGCGCCGATTGTGGAAGGCGACGCGCTCGACACGGGATCGTGTGGCGCTGCCGTGCGCGAGTTGCAGAAGAAGCTCGCGGCCTATGGCTACGGCATCGATGTCACGGGCGCGTACGATGACGCCACGCGGATTGTGGTGAGGGCGTTCCAGCGCCATTTCCGGCCCGCACTGGTGGACGGGCGCGCAGACCCATCGACGCTGAAGACGCTCGACGCCCTGATTGAGGCGCTGCCGGAAACCGACGCACGCTCTTTTTGATGAGGGCGCACGGTGCGGCTGCGCAGCCTCATGCAACCAACCTGTGGCCGAAACGCCGCATCGCGGGCGGAAATACCCGTGGCCCGTTGAGGCGTTAGCCGCTCCGGGCTATGAATGCCGGATGATTATTCCGCGCAAATTGCCCTTAAAGGTAGCATTCGGCCTCGTCCTTGCGATCGTCGTGGATTCCGCAATCCAGATTTTCTGGAAGACGGCGGTTCTCGATCTGCCGGACGACGCCTCGTTTTTCGCGATCTTCAAGGAGCCGCTGTTCCTCGTCGTCATCACGATCATGACCTTGCAGTTCTTCAACTGGATGGTCGTGCTCGCCAACGCGGATTTGAGCTTCGCGCAGCCGGTTACGGCACTGAGTTATGTTTGCGTGGCGGTAATGTCGGCGATCTTCCTGCGAGAATCGGTGGACGCCGTGCAGATGCTCGGCATCGCTCTCGTGATCGCGGGCGTCTACTTCATCAGCCGCACCGATCACCTCACGAAGCGCGCCGAGCCGGAAGCGGAAGACGGCCTCATCGCCGAGCGCGCCGAGCATTTGGTGGTGCGTCCCGTCGCGATCCTGCCCGCGCCGAAGTTGGCTCCGGCTGCTCCCAAGCTGAAAAGTCACGCGGCTTAGCGCGCTTCCCGCTTTCACACACCGCCCATGAATGCGGATAAAGCAGCGCGCCTTTGCGTTTCGCTAACGGCGAACGATATGGAGACGGTCCAGGGGCGCGGAGGTTTGCATGAAATGGAATGTGGGCGGGAAACTGCTGATTAGCGCGGTGCTGGCGCTGACGGCGCTGGCAGGCGGTGCCGCTCGGGCCGACGATATCGGCTGCATCAGCACGGCATTCCGCCTCATCGGCAAGAACGACAAGGTGTGCGTGAGCGCGTTCGACGACCCGAAAGTGCCGGGCGTCGCCTGCCATATCGCGCAGGCGAAGACCGGTGGCCTCGGCGGCACCATCGGACTCGCGGAAGATCCGAGCCGCTTCTCCATCGCCTGTCGTCAGGTCGGCCCGATCACGGTCGATATCGGAAAGCTCGGCGAGAACGAGGAAGTCTACTCCGACCGCACCTCCATCTTTTTCAAGAAGACGCACGTCTACCGTACCGTAGACAAGAAGCGGAACACGCTTGTGTATGTGGCCATCAGCGACAAGCTGATCGAGGGATCGCCTCAGAACTCGATATCCACGGTGCCGGTCATGCCGTGGGCGGCGCGGTAGATCGGCCGGCGTAAATCGGGCTCGATTTGCGCAGTGAGGAAAGGTCCCAGCGTGGGTTAAGCGCTGCCGGGCGGGTGTTTCTCGTCCTTGTTGTCCTGCGGAACGAGCAGGCGTTCGAGCCGCTTGCCGAGCGTGAGTATCAGCACTACCAGCACGGCGGCGGTGACGACAAGCGGCCATGCGCCGAGCCCGCACGCCATCCCGATGCATGCGGTGAACCAGATGGCGGCGGCGGTGGTAAGCCCCCGAACCTTGTCGCCGGAATCGCGGCGAAGGATCACGCCCGCCCCCAGAAAGCCGATGCCGGTGAGCACGCCCTGAATAACCCGGCTCGATGCATCCGCCTGAACGCCAGAGGGATGCTCGCTCAGAAGCACCGCCAGCGCCGAGCCGAGCGCCACGATAGAGAGCGTGCGGACGCCGGTCGGCTTGCCGCGCGCTTCACGGTCGAGGCCGATGGCCGCACCGACAGCCGCAGCCGCGGTGAGGCGCAGGACGGCATCGGGCCAGTCGATCATGCGAACCTCCACGGGAGCGGCTGGAAAAGACAGTGCTCGCGCCACGACTGCGGGCGGGACGGCAAAACGCGGTCCCGCAAAGAGTTCCGTACCCGGAGTCGAATTGCCGCGCATGAGACGGCCGCCGATTGCACTCCGCCTGACGAAGCGGGGCATTCGGAACGCGAGAGGGACGGGCGGAGCATCACGCCGCGTAAAGCCGAGTTTGCGCCCGGCGTGAGACATTGACGCCTTGCCGCCCAAGCACGAAGCCCCTCAAGGCGTTCGCGCCGTCTCTGGCTCGATCGGCTCGCCACGCTGTCGAGGCGCAACCGCGAAGGCGTCGTAGAGCAGAACGGCCGCCGCCGCCGCTTTTCGCACGCCCGCCACGAACGGCTCGTCGGGCTTGAAAACGCCGCTGTAGCCCGGATCGAGAAGCGCGACGAGCCGCAGCACCGCCGCGCGATCTTCCGCACCCAGACCTCTCAGCACGTAGCTCACGCCCGCAATCTCGCGCCGCTGCCTCTCGCCGAACGGCACGCGGCCACCCGATGGCGGCGAGCGCACCTCCGATCTGAGGTAATTGACCGCACCGGCATTGGAGAGAGCGGCGATGCAGGACGATAACCGTTCGAGCGCTTCCGCCTCGCGGTCGGAGAGCGCGCGGTCCAGCACGGTCAAGCGGCGGCGAAGGGAGCGGATGCGCACGGCTTCCGGTTTTCCCGCCGCATCTTCCAGGATCGCAAGCCGCATTTCGTGCGGGGTCAGGATCGGTCGGGCCCGGTGGCGTGCGACGACGGGCGCGCTCGGCGGTGTCAGCACATCGCGCGTGAACGCGGTATGCTGGCGTCGCCAGGGCGACGGGCCGTCGGATAGGTCACGGCGGCTTTTCGCTTCTGTCATGCGCCCCTCGGTTCTTCCTGACGCTGGAAAGCCAGCTGCCAATGTTTCTTGCAGTACGAGCGGCCGGGTTCGGCCTTGCATCCGCAGAACGAAAAATCCGGCTCCGCGGGATCGCCAAGCGGCCAGCGGCACGCGCCGTCGGGCAGATGCTCAAGCGCCGCGGCTCCGTAAATCGCGGAGGGTCCTGCGACCGAGCGCCGGACGATGAGACCGCCGTCTTGCGGCTCGTCCCGCCGGGCATGTTCGCGCAACGCGCGCAGGCTGATGCCGTTGCGGCGAAGGAGAGAGCGCAGCGCCTTTGGATTGACGCCGAGCGTTCTCGCGATATCGCTTGTCCTGAGTGTCGCGAGGGCTGCAATGATTTCGGTCAGGTCGCCCGTCGTCCAGCGCCGCCGTCCGTGGATCGGTTGGGGCGCGGGTTGCGACAAACGCGAGAGAGCAAGGGCAGGAAGGGCTTGGGGGGCCTGCATCGCTTCGGCGCGTGGAAGGCGAAGCGGGGTGAGATTACACATCTTGGGCACAACATTGGGAAAGAGTGAACGCTTCGGTGTGGAAACCTACACAAAACGTGTAAAATTATCGTAAGTGCTATTCTGTTTTGGATAAGAGCGGCGGCGCCCCTGCCCTACGGAAGAGGCGAAGGAAAAAAAGTTCATGTTGGAATTGATGTTAACGGGAGCGGCACGCCGCCGCTTGATCGCTATGCAAGCGGGTTGCATCACAAAGACCTGCGAATCAGATCAAACTCTTACGTTCCCTCACCATGTCACGTTCGCACGTGTTACACAGTACGTGTAGGTAGGCAAAAGTTAGATGCGAGATTGGACCCCCGACGAACTCAGATCGATTGCGGATCGCCTTCGGCGAGCGCGCATCGACGCTGGGTATGACAAGGCGAGCGACGCGGTCCGCAAATTCGGCTGGGGCTATAGCCGCTACATGAATTATGAGAACGGCGAGCGTGCGGTTCCGCCGAAACAGGCCATCCTGTTTGCTGCCGCATTTGGCGTCACGGTAGATTATTTATATTTCGGAAAAGGATCTGCTTTAAATAAGAATGAAGGGGTGAAGGCGTTATCGTCACCGACGATCCGCCACATACCCTTGCTAGCGCTCGATAACATGGATGAATTGAAACGTATCGCTGAAGGATCCGAGCCCGCATCCTCCATGGCCATGCCGGTCTTCGGCGAGGAGGCGTTGCCCGGCCGTTGCGTCTTCATCGACATCCGCGACAAGTCGATGTCGCACCCTTATGAGCCTGTCTCCTTCGAGCCGGGCGACAAGGCGCTGATCGACCTCGACGCAAAGCCGTCGCCGTCGGATTTCGTGCTGGCGCTCGTGCCCGAGGAGCAGACCGCCCTGTTTCGTCTCTATCGCGAGGTTGGGCGCGCGGAGGACGGCTCCATCATCATCGATCTCGTGCCCCTGAACCCCAACTTTCGCACGATCCGCATTTCCAGCATTTCGCCCGGCCAGATCATCGGGGTGTGCCGCAGCATCCATCGCGTTTTCGATCTCTCAACGCCGACGCAGCGGCCGCGCCTCGGGTGAGCGTGGGGATCTTCCGCCGCGACCCGTTCCGAGAACAGCGGGCAAAAGCCGAGCGGCGCGCTTGAAAAGCAGCGCCGGGCACTATATGGCGGAGTCCACTGCGGCAGGCGAGCACATGAACCACGACACCTATCCCGACACCTACATCGCGAGCATCCTTCACGATGCGAAGACTTTCGCCATGGTCGGCGCGAGCGCGAACACCGTTCGCCCGAGTTTTTTCGTGCTGAAGTATCTGCTCGCGAAAGGCTACCGGGTTTTCCCGATCAATCCGGGACACGCGGGCGGGGAAATCCTCGGCCAGAAAGTTTTCGCCAGCCTCGCCGATCTGACCGAGCCGGTGGACGTGGTCGAAGTCTTCCGCAGTTCGGGAGCCGCGCAAGGCATTGTGGAAGAAACGATCGCGCTGAAAGACAAGCTTTCGATCAAGGTCATCTGGATGCAACTCGGGGTGCGCAATGACGAGGCGGCCCGGCTCGCAGAGAGGGAAGGACTCAAGGTCGTCATGAACCGCTGCCCGAAGATCGAATATGGCAGGCTGTCGGGCGAAATCGGCTGGGTGGGCGTCAACAACAACCGCATCTCAAGCCGGAAACCCATCATCCTCGGCAAGGGCTACCAGCAGCTTTCCATCCGCCCCGACAAATCGTAAAACGGCTGCATGCCGTCTGACGCCTCCGATTCGAGCTTGACGCCGCTCGCGCTGAAACTTCGCCGCGACATTGCGGAGCGTGGGCCGATCCCGCTTCACGACTATATGGAAGCGTGCCTTTACGACCTCCAGCACGGCTATTACCGCAAGCGCGATCCGCTCGGACGCGGGGGAGACTTCATCACCGCGCCGGAAATCTCGCAGGTTTTCGGCGAGTTGGTCGGCCTCTGGGCGGTGCAAGTCTGGATGCAGATGGGCCAGCCGCAATCGGTGCGTCTCGTCGAGCTTGGGCCGGGGCGCGGTACGCTCATGGCGGATGCGCTTCGGGCCGCCCGCGTTATGCCCGGCTTTTTGCAAAGCATCGCGGTGCATCTCGTGGAAAGCTCCGAGGTGCTGCGCGAGGCGCAGAAGGCGACGCTCGCGGGCGTTCCCGTTCCGCTGCATTGGCATGGCGACATGGGCGAAGTGCCGAGCGGCCCCGCCATCGTCATCGCGAACGAATTTCTCGACTGCCTGCCCGTCCGCCAGTTCGCATTCGACGGCGCGGGCAAGGTTTGGCGGGAGCGCGTTGTGGCTTTCGAGAACGGCGCTTTCCGTCTCGCGGCGGCGGCGGACGTTGTGCAGCCGCCGCTGACAGCCGCCTCTTATGGTGAACCGCGCGACGGCGACATCCTCGAACACTGCCCCGGCGTCGGGCCGCTTCTCGCCAAATTCGCGGCGCGCGCGGTCGACGCTCCGCTTGCGGCACTCGTCATCGATTACGGCTACGCAAAACCGGCCTTCGGTGAGACGCTGCAAGCCGTGCGCCGCCACAAGTTCGCCGGGCTGTTCGACGCGCCGGGCGAGACTGACCTCACCGCGCATGTGGACTTTTCGCGGCTCGCGCGGCTTGCGGAAGAAGCGGGCTTCGTCGTATTCGGGCCGATGGCGATGGGCGAATGGCTTCTGCGTCTCGGCGTCGAAGCGCGCGCGAACCAGCTGCTTGCCAGCGCTTCGGCGGAGGAGGCGCGTGCCATCGCGCAGAGCATCGCTCGGCTCGTCGATCCAGCGCAGATGGGCGCGCTTTTCAAGATCCTTTCATGGACGCGTGGCATATCGGAGCCACCGCCGCCTTATGGCGAGCACGTTAAAGGAGGCTGACGGTGGCTGAGGCAGTGACATTCAAAGCGACGGAGGGGCTTTCGGTCCCAGGCATCAGGCACGGCTTCTTTCTGCGCACGGGCGGGGTGTCCGAAGGCATCTATGCGTCGCTCAATTGCGGGCGCGGCTCCCGCGACCGGCGCGAGGCCGTCGATGAAAATCGGGCGCGCGTCGCCATGGTGCTCGGCGTCTCGCCCGCATCGCTGATCGGGCCTTATCAGATCCATTCGCCGAAAGCGGTGATCGCGCACGAGCCGTGGGGGCCGGGCGACGCACCGCAGGCCGACGCCGTCGTGACCGCAACGCCGGGGCTTGCGGTGAGCGTGCTCACGGCCGATTGCGCGCCCGTTCTTCTGGCCGACGCGCAGGCAGGCGTCGTCGCCGCCGCGCATGCGGGCTGGAAGGGTGCGAAGGCCGGTGTGCTCGAAGCCGCCATCGAGGCCATGGAGAGCCTCGGCGCGAAGGCGTCGCGCATCTCGGCCGCCATCGGTCCCGCCATATCGCGTCGCGCGTATGAGGTCGGGCCGGAATTTCGCGCGGCGTTCACCGAAGGGGCACCGGAGAACGACAAGTATTTCTCGGATGCGTTCGGCGGGCGTCCGCACTTCAACTTGCCTGCCTATGTAGTTGATAGACTTGTCACGGCGGGAGTAAAAACGGCGGAAGACATCGGGGTCTGCACGCTCGAAAACGAATCGATTCTCTTCAGCTACCGGCGCACTTGCTTGCGCTCCCAACCGGATTACGGACGCCAAATTTCCGCCATTGTGGTCGGGTGATGTGGATAACTAGGGGGCGTATACCCGATATTAACGTGTTTTTGGGTCGCTTCGCCGCTTTGGACCGCGTGGTTCTGGACGCGTTTTGCGGCGGCGGCTAAATTTCCTTCGTTATAAAGATTCGGCGGAATTATAGGTGCCGGTATAGTCAAGTACCGCCGTTCCTGAAGCAAAAAAGCAAGGAGTGGAGAAAGTGACGCGCGAGAACAAACTGGCCGCGCCAAGCGCAGCTCGCCGTGCCGCGTCGCTCTTGACTGGGGGACTTATGCTTGCCGGCCTCGCCGGGTGCAGCGGTGATCTCTTTCAGAATAGCGACAACGCCAGCCTGACTCAGAAGGCCAAGCCTGCTGTCGCCCTGTCCGCTGGACAGGGTGTTCCGCAGACTCACGCAAGCAAGGTCGACGAGCAGCTTGCTGCCTCGATCAAGGCCAAAGGTATCGTCCTCGTCGATGCGAAGGACGCCCAATATATTTTGAAGCCGACTTATGCCGCGGCCACCGAAAAGAAGGGCACGAAGGTCGCCTATACGATCGACGTGACCGACAAGGCCGGCAACAAGGTTCGCACGATTTCCGGCGAAGAGATCGTTTCGAACAAGCGCGGCGGCGACAACTGGAAGCATCTGAACGACGAAGGCATCCAGAAGGTCGCGCTCAAGTCCGCGACGGACGTGGCTCTGTGGGTTGAAAATCCGAACGCACCGCCGGCGGCTCCCGCCGTTGCGGCGGCTCAGCCCGCGACGCCGGTGAAAACGGCTGCGGCTCCGGCCCCGACGCCCGTGAAGACGGCTGCGGCTCAGCCTGCGGCGCCGAAGGTCCGCCAGCCCGCTCCCGCCGCCGAGCCTTCGCTGGCTTCAGCCATTGCCGCTCCGGCGCCACGTGCGCATGCTTCGGCCAATCCGGCTGAAGTGGTCGCGGTGGTTTCCGGCGTGACCGGCGCTCCGGGCGACGGCAAGACCTCGCTGACCGAAGCCATGAAGCGGGCGCTCAATCGCCAGGGCATCAAGCTTTTGTCATCGGCGACACCTGCCTCCTACAAGATCCAGGGTCAGGTCGAGATGGGCGCGGCCCAGAACGGCCAGCAGCCGATCACGATCCGCTGGGTGGTGGTCGATCCGACCGGCAAGCAGCTTGAGAAGACCGTCGTTCAGAACAACAAGATCAACGCGGGCATGCTCGATGGTCCGTGGGGCGAGATCGCGGATCAGGCGGCCGGTGCCGCTGCGGCAGAGGTCACGAAGCTGCTCAGCAAGTCGCCCACCGGTCAGGCCCAGGCTGGCAACGGTACCTCGGGCTAATCCCGAAGTCATTATAACTCAACCTGTGGGTGGCCACGACGCGCTCATAGGTTTACATATAACGAGCGCGCTGGTACAAGCGCGCTCGTTGTTGTTTGTGCACAACTCTCGTCATCCAATGGACAATCCCGCATCATGAAGCTGGTCGCTGGCAATAGCAATCGGCCCCTGGCTAACGCCATCGCCGCTTATCTGAAAACACCGCTGACGGAATGCCTCGTGCGCCGCTTCTCGGACATGGAAATCTTTGTCGAAGTGCGTGAAAACGTACGCGGCGAAGACATCTTCGTGATCCAGTCGACGTCCTACCCGGCGAACGACAATCTGATGGAACTGCTGATCCTCACCGATGCGCTGAGGCGCGCTTCGGCGCGACGCATCACGGCGGTTATCCCGTATTTCGGCTACGCCCGGCAGGACCGCAAGACGCTGCCTCGCACGCCGATTTCGGCGAAGCTCGTGGCAAACCTCATCACGCATGCGGGCGCCGACCGCGTGCTGACGGTCGATCTCCACGCGGGCCAGATCCAGGGCTTTTTCGACATCCCGACCGACAACCTCTATGCCGCCCCGGTCATGGTGCGCGACATCACCAAGCGCTACACCGACGGCAACATCACCGTTGTCTCGCCGGACGTGGGCGGCGTGGTCCGTGCGCGTAGCCTCGCAAGTCGCATCGATGCGCCGCTGGCCATCATCGACAAGCGCCGTGATCGTCCGGGCGAATCCGAGGTGATGAACGTGATCGGCAACGTGACCGGCCGTCACTGCATCCTCATCGACGACATCATCGACTCTGGCGGTACGCTGTGCAACGCCGCGCATGCGCTGATCGAGAAGGGCGCGTCTTCGGTCGCCGCCTACGCCACACATGGCGTGTTTTCCGGTGGCGCGGTGGCCCGCATCCAGGCGTCGAAGATCGATACGCTCGTCATCACGGATACCATTGTGCCGACCGAGGCCGTGCGCGTTGCGAGCAACATCGAGGTGCTGTCTCTGTCCGCGCTGATCGGCGAGGCGATTCTCCGCACGTCCGGCGAGGAGTCGGTTTCCAGCCTGTTCGATTAGCGGGCGCGGGGCGTCAAGCCCCGGCCAATCTTGCAGGCAATAGCTGCTGTCGTGGCAAGCGTAGGCACCTCGATTTCATAGGTGCGCGCGACGAAAAGGCCGTGCGCACTCGATATGAATGACGGTTGAACGAACGAAGCAGCTTATTGTCTTTCGTTGAACTTGCCCTTATAGAGAGGGTTTGAGACATCCCTGAGTGCAGAACGTCCGCGTGCTTGATCGCCGCAATGACGCGCTCATCCAACAAAACAGAGACAAAAATGGCTGAGGTTATCGAACTCAAGGCGCAAGCGCGCGAAGGCACCGGCAAGCTCGCGAACCGCGCGCTCCGGGCAAAGAAGCTCGTTCCGGGCGTCATCTACGGCGGCGAAAAAGGCCCGGCGAATGTCGCGCTCGAATATCGGCACGTCTGGCAGCATTATCAGACCGGCCACTTCCTCTCGACGGTCTATCTGCTCGACATCGACGGCAAGAAAGAGCGCGTGATCCCGCGCGACGTGCAGGTCGATCCTGTGCGCGATTTTCCGATCCATGTGGATTTCCTGCGCGTCTCGAAGTCCTCGCGCATCGAAGTCGAAATCCCGGTGCACTTCATCAACGAAGAAGCCTCGCCCGGCCTGAAGCGCGGCGGCGCGCTCAATATCGTGCGCCATGCGGTCGAACTGTCGTGCCCGGCGGATTCAATCCCTGAGTCAATTACGGTCGACCTTACCGGCTACGACATCGGCGACAGCATTCACATCTCCGCCGTGAAGCTTCCGGCCAGCATCACGCCCACCATCACCGACCGCGACTTTACGGTCGCGACAATCGCGGGTGCGGCTGCACAGATCTCGGAAGAGGCGGCTGAAGCTGCCGCGGCCGAAAAGAGCGAGTAGCATCCTCCCATACCAGTTCGGCGTTCATCATCGATAAATTGTGAGAGATTTCATCATGAAGCTGATCGTCGGATTGGGTAATCCGGGTGAGAAATACGCGGGAAACCGTCATAACATCGGGTTTATGGCGGTGGACGAGATGGCGCGGGGCTACGGCTTCGCGCCATGGAAGAAGCGATTTCAGGGGTTCGTCGCCGAGGGGCAGATCGGCCTTCAGCGCTGCATCCTCCTGAAGCCCGCCACCTATATGAACGAGAGCGGTCGCGCGGTCGGCGAAGCCATGCGCTTCTACAAGATCGCTATCGGTGACGTGATCGTCATCCATGATGAGATCGACCTTGAGCCCGGCAAGATCCGCTTGAAGACTGGCGGTGGCAATGCCGGCCACAACGGACTTAAGTCCATCACGGCGTATGTCGGCAACGATTATCGCCGCGTTCGGCTCGGCGTCGGCCATCCCGGCGACAAGGCGCTCGTCGCCAATTACGTTCTCCACGATTTCGCGAAGGCCGATGATGAATGGCTCGTGCCGCTCCTCGAAGGCGTGGCGCGCGGCATGTCGAACCTCGTGGATGGAAAAGAGGCCAGTTTTTTGAGCGAAGCCGCCCGGGGACGGAAGCCTCTCCCGAAGGCGGCGGAAGCGCTCGGCTCCGCTGAAACCGCGCCGGAGCGTGTCGAAGAGCCATCTGTCGAGGTTCCGCTGGCGACTGCCGTAGCGGCGGTCGCAGCGAGCGCTGTTTTTGAGGCAGTAGCCGAAGCGCCTGTGTCCGCCGATGGCGAAACCGCTTTTGCTTCGGTCGAAGACGCCATAGCATCGCTTGGGATTGAAACACCGAGCCTTGTGGAAACTTCGGCCGAGACCGAGGCGGAAGCAACTTCGCTCGCGTCGGTAAGCGAAGCGGTGCCCGAGCCGGAAGCCGGGGCCCCCGCCGTTGAGAATGTCGCTGCGGAAGAGGTCGCTGCCGAACCGCAAGCCGAAACTCCCGCCGTTGAAGCTGTAGCGGTGGAAGAAGTTGTCATCTCTGAGCCCGTCGCGGAAGGGGTTACCTCCGTTGACGATGCGCCCGTTGTTGAATTTGTCGCAGCGGATGAGATCCCAGCCGAGCCGGAGGCCGAAGCTCCCGCCGGCGAAGCTGTCGCGCATGAAGATATCGCCCCCGAACCGGAAGCGGCTGAACCTGTCGAAGCCGATGTTGCATCCGAGCCGCTAGCCGCTGCCCCCGAAGCCGAAGCGCTGGCCGCCATCGTGGCTGCCGCGACGAAGCCCATCGAGCCAATGCCCCTTCCCCCGATCACGGTGTCGGCCGGGCGCGACGGAAGCGGCGGCGCGGTTTCCTCCGCAGTCATGCTGCCGCACGCGGAAGCCGAGAGCGCCACAGAAACCGTTTTCGATCTGGAACGCGAAGTGCCGCCGCAACGCGTGCCCCGCGATCAGGAGATCCTCGCCGCGAGGGAAGCGCTCGCTGAGGCGACAGCTCCGAAACAGGCCGAACCCGAGTTGACACCCGTCGCTACGAGCGGCGATCAAGAGGCCATCGCGGAAGCGACAGGCGAGGTGGAAGCTGTCTCGGATGAGGCGGTTGTCGCGCCGGTTCTGGATAACACGTTCGTCGACACCGCTGTCGCCGAGGCGGAAACCGTTGACGTCAGCATCGAGAGCGAAGCCGCAGAAACGCCGGTCGTGCAGGAGGCCGTTGTGGCCGCCGAATCGATCGCGTTCGAGCGGGCTGAAATTACGGTGGAGCAGGAAGACGCGGGCGCAATCGAGCCGGAGCCAGCCGCAGAGCCGGTTCAGTCTGGAACGCCGGCCCCTGAACCTGCACCATCGCCCGAGCTGATTATCGATTCCGTTCCCGCGCCTGAGCCGCAGCCGGTTCCCGGGCCTGAACCCGTGGGCAATCCGGACCCTGCGCCAGAACCCGCGCCCGTTGCCAATCCTGACCCGGTCCAGGAACCTGAGCCGGAGCCGCTTCCGGAGCAGGCTCGTGAGCCTGAACCTGTGGCACCGGCCGCTGTCGCGGAACCCGCGCGCGAGCTGGAGTTTGCAGGCGCCGCCGCCGCAGTGATCGAGCGGCCGAGTGCTGTGGAAGAACCCACCGCGCCAACTTCTGAAAACGAGCCTGCCACAGCCCCGGTTGCGAAAAAGAAGGGCGGCGGTTTCTTCGGCTGGTTCCGCCGCCGTAAGGATTCGTAATCGTGAAGCCGTATCGGCGGGCCAAAGTTCGCCCGCCGTCTGGACTTCGGTGGCGCACGACCTTATAGCAACCGCAGGCTGCCACGGCGGGCGCACGCCGTGGTTCCGCAATCCGTCGCAAGCACGGCGGCGTGGCGTATGCGCCGGTGAGTTCGGGCGTGAGTGTCGCCATCTGTGATTGGGATCGAGGGCGTGCATTGTGGTGCGGTGGCGTCGCCACGCTCCATCCCGCTGATTTGACGCGCTTTCTTCAAGCGAATATGTAACCACCTCGCTCGAAGACGCTCTTAGGCGGATCAGATCAGGTTGAGCAACCTCATCGTTTGCATCCGTCTCTGATCCAGGAGGAGAGCACGGTTTGATCTGATTGCGATGCAATCGATTAGAGCGGGTTCAGGCACCGACAAGCATCGACAGGACGTTTCATGGGTTTCAAATGCGGTATCGTCGGCCTGCCAAACGTGGGTAAGTCCACGCTTTTCAATGCCTTGACGCAGACGGCGGCAGCGCAGGCCGCGAACTATCCCTTCTGCACGATCGAGCCGAATGTCGGCGAAGTCTCCGTGCCCGACGAGCGCCTTCAGAAGATCGCCGCCGCCGCGAAATCCGCCGCGATCATCCCCACGCGCCTAACCTTCGTAGACATCGCAGGCCTCGTGCGCGGCGCGTCGAAGGGCGAAGGTCTCGGCAATAAATTCCTCGCCAACATCCGCGAGTGCGATGCCATCGCCTATGTGCTCCGCTGCTTCGTAGACGACGATGTGACGCATGTCGAAGGCCGCGTCGATCCACTGGCCGACGCCGACACAATCGAGACGGAACTGATGCTCGCCGATCTCGAAAGCCTGGAGCGCCGCCGCCCTGCGCTCGAAAAGAAGGCCAAGGGCAACGACAAGGAAGCAAAAACCGCGATCCAGTTGATTGATATCGCCCTCAAATACGTCGCGGAAGGAAAACCCGCACGCCTCGCGCTGGCAGAAATTCCAGAGGCCGATCACCGCGCCTTCCGCAATCTTCAGCTTCTCACGGCAAAGCCCGCGCTTTACGTCTGCAATGTGGACGAGGCGAGCGCGGGAACCGGCAACGAATATTCGAAAATCGTGGAGGATCGCTTCAAGCCCGAAGGCGCGGAAGTGGTCATCATCTCGGCGAAGATCGAATCCGAACTTGCGCAACTCGACGAGGAGGAGCGCACGCTCTATCTGGCCGATCTTGGCCTGGCCGAGCCGGGCCTTAACCGCCTGATTTCAGCGGGCTACCACCTTCTCGACCTGATCACCTATTTCACCGCCGGCCCGAAAGAAACCCGCGCATGGACGATCACGAAGGGCACGGCGGCACCCGCTGCCGCAGGCGTGATCCACTCCGATTTCGAGAAGGGCTTCATCCGTGCCGAGACGATCGCCTATAGCGATTTTGTTTCGCTCGGCGGCGAAACGGGGGCCAAGGAGGCGGGAAAATTCCGCCTCGAAGGGAAAGAATACGTCGTCAATGACGGCGATGTGTTGCATTTCCGCTTCGCAAATTAGAGCCTCCGCAGTGCGGAGATCCTGGTTAAAGGGCGGATTACTTCGCGCATGGCGAGCGACACATTATCCACACCTATTTCGTACGCGCCCTCTGTGATCCGTTGAAAGAACAAAACGGAAACAGTATGGTTGGGCTTGTCGGTTGAGCACGTGCAGCGGTCAAGGGGCGAGTAAGATGGAAAATAAAGGCGCGCTCCAGCTTCTTTTGGAACGCGATCACTTGTTTATGCTCAGGTAATAAAAGCGATGTCGCGTGTAGCGGTTGATTTGTTGCGTTTGCCGGGGGCACCGATGCGCTGCACCGGTTTGACCATGTTTTCGGCCTGCGTGGAAAGCGCACTCACGTTCGCCCCAAGGGCGGTGGCGCTCAATTCGTCCACAACCCGAAACGCCGGAATTATCGAAACCCGGCGAGTTTCAGGCGACCTCGTAAAGTCGTTCTCGAAACCTTATGGTCGAGTTTCGCGCGCGAGGCGAGGGTCCAGCCGGTTCGATTTCGACGGCGGAAGCAAAACTGCGACTATAAGCCCTCCCGGCCAACTCATCCCGACAACAGCGCCGCCGAAAAAACATGCTCGACTCTTCCGCGATTTGCCAATGATACCAGCCATGCGGTTCCGGAAAATGTGTTGACACTCGCGTGTTGCCTTGTGCGGCCAAGTTTTCTAAGGTCGCGGCGCTGTGCCGGAAGCTAAACGATATTTCCACTCGTCCGGCCGTGGGCTTCTTTCGCCCAACCCTCTCGTTCCAGGATCTCATCCATGAACCAAGTACTTTGGATCATTATTGCTGGGGGCGCGCTCTCCATCCTGTATGGCGCGCTGACCACGCGCTCGCTGTTGGCGGCCAGCCCCGGCAACGCGCGTATGCAGGAAATCGCCGCGGCGATTCAGGAAGGCGCGTCAGCCTATTTGACGCGGCAGTACACCACGATCGCGATCGTCGGAGCGGTCATCTTCGTCATCCTCACCTATCTCCTTTCCCTGACGGTCGGCGTCGGCTTCCTGATCGGCGCGATCTTGTCGGGCGCGGCTGGCTTCATCGGCATGCTCGTGTCAGTTCGTGCGAATGTGCGGACGACGCAGGCGTCTTCCGAAAGCCTCGCACAAGGCCTCTCCATGGCTTTCAAGGCCGGCGCTGTGACCGGGCTTCTCGTGGCCGGCCTCGCTCTGCTGGGCGTCACGTTTTATTACGGCGTGCTGACGCAGTATCTCGGCTATGCGCCGAATGACCGCCGCGTGATCGATGCGCTCGTGGCTCTTGGTTTCGGCGCCTCGCTGATCTCGATCTTTGCGCGTCTCGGCGGCGGCATCTTCACCAAAGGCGCCGACGTCGGCGGCGATCTCGTCGGCAAGGTGGAAGCCGGTATCCCCGAGGACGACCCGCGCAACCCGGCGACCATCGCCGACAACGTGGGCGACAATGTCGGCGACTGCGCAGGCATGGCGGCCGACCTTTTCGAGACCTACGCCGTGACCGTTGTTGCGACGATGGTGCTTTCCTCCATCTACTTCGCTTACGATCCGGACCTCCTGTCCCGGATGATGGTGTTCCCTCTCGCCATCGGCGCGGCCTGCGTCGTGACCTCCATTATCGGCACGTTCTTCGTCCGCCTTGGCTCGAACAACTCGATCATGGGCGCGCTCTACAAGGGGTTCATCGCCACCGGCTTGCTCTCCCTGATCGCCCTCTATCCGCTTACCGACTATCTCGTCGGCCTCGGCACGACGCTGAAAGCCAACGAAACGACGTTCACGGGTATGGACTTGTTCTGGTGCGGCGTGGTTGGTCTCGCCGTAACAACCGCCATCGTCGTGATCACCGAGTACTATACCGGCACGGGCTATCGCCCCGTGAGATCGATCGCGCAGGCGTCTGTGACCGGCCACGGCACGAACGTCATTCAGGGCCTTGCCGTCTCGCTTGAGGCGACAGCGCTTCCGGCAATCGTCATCATCGCGGGCATCCTGTCCACCTATAACCTCGCCGGTCTTTACGGCATTGCCATCGCCGTAACGACGATGCTCGCCCTCGCCGGCATGGTCGTTGCTCTCGACGCTTTCGGCCCGGTGACAGACAATGCGGGTGGCATCGCCGAAATGGCCGATCTGCCTTCGAGCGTGCGCAAGACCACCGACGCGCTCGACGCGGTCGGCAACACGACAAAGGCCGTGACGAAGGGCTATGCCATCGGCTCCGCGGGGCTCGGCGCGCTTGTCCTGTTCGCGGCTTACACGGAAGACCTGCGCTACTTCATCGAACGGGCTGCAACGAGCCCCGATCAATTCCAGTACTTCAAAAACGTGACTGTCGATTTCTCGCTCTCGAACCCGTATGTCGTGGTCGGCTTGCTGTTCGGCGGTCTGCTGCCCTACCTGTTCGCGGCGATGGGCATGACGGCGGTCGGGCGCGCGGCAAGTTCCATCGTCGAGGAGGTCCGCCGTCAATTCCACGAGAAGCCGGGCATCATGAAAGGCACCGAGAAGCCGGACTACGGTCGCGCGGTGGACATGCTGACCAAGGCCGCCATCAAGGAAATGGTGATCCCGTCGCTGCTGCCTGTGTTATCGCCTGTCGTGATCTTCGTGATCATCAGCGCGATCGCGGGCAAATCGGCCGCGTTCTCCGCGCTTGGTGCGATGCTCCTCGGCGTGATCATCACGGGACTATTCGTTGCCATCTCGATGACCTCGGGCGGCGGCGCATGGGATAACGCCAAGAAGTCTTTCGAAGACGGCTTCGTCGACAAGGACGGCGTCCGCCACATGAAGGGTTCTGATGCTCACAAGGCATCGGTGACCGGCGACACGGTGGGCGACCCGTATAAGGACACGGCTGGCCCGGCCGTAAACCCGATGATCAAGATCACAAATATCGTGGCGCTCCTGATCCTCGCGGTGCTTGCCCACCAGTAGGCGATCGCTTGGCAAATGCCGGATGTTTGGGCTGGCGCTTGCCATTCTGGACGTGCAGAAAATGTCGATGGCCGGGGAGACCCGGCCATCTCTATCCAGCTTGTTTTAACGGGGCAACCGCAGGCCAGAACACCCACTCCTCGAATGGACAGCGCATCGGTGCCGCCGGATCGTAGGCGCGGATGGCGATTTGGCCGGAGCCGGGAAAATCCAGCACCAGATGAGTCGCGCCAAGGCGTTTTGCAAGCGTCGCCGACGCTGAAAGGGTTTCAAGGCGCACTGCAAAATCGGGCGCAACATCCAGTTGCAACAGCGTCGGCTGCCGCTCCCTCGGAGCCTTGCGCGACGATACTTCGATCGGCATGTCAGCCAGATAGAAAATGGCGGTATCCGGTGTCACCAATTGACTGAGGGTGAAAAACCAATTGCCGGTGAGTCGGATATAGTCGGGCCGCATGCCGTGATATTTTTGCAGCACATTAGCGATCACCGCGAGGCGCGGTTCTGGCCGCTGTCCCTGATGAAGCAATACAGTGCGCCTGTAACCGCGCTGGCGTATGAGGTGCGTCCCGATCTGGAAGAGCGCGGAAAACACGCAGGCGTGGTGCAAACAGTCGATCCACAGCGGACCGCCTTCATCAAGCGGCGCCGTGCTTTTCAGCGTCATTACCCGCTCCAGCGCGTGGAAATAGTCGCGTGCCTGGGGCACCGGCATGGTTGCAAGGACGATCGGCTCGAAATGAAAATCGATGACGTTTTGCGCCGCCTTCACGTTCGCCTCATCGGAAAGGCGTTCCAGACCGCCCAGACTTCGTGGCAGCATGTCATCGTAGCGGCCGCCTTGCACGTCGGCGAGCAGTCGGTCGCGGTTGAATCTGGATTGCGCGGTATCCTCGAAAACGCTCATCACATGAGTGTCGAACCGATCGGGCGTGAGATTGAACGCGTAGCGGGGCGGCATGTGCGTCATGCGCTTCTCTCGCGATCCGGTTCGCGCTCGAACAGCGCGCTATGACCGATATCACGGCCATGGCGCACGCTTACGCGGTCCAGCACACGGAGTTGCGCCAGTTGCAGCGATACGGGGGAATGCCGTGCGCCGGCCTGCATCGCGACACAGGAAGCCTCCTCCGGCATCCATTGATCGGCGCGCACGACTCCGAGATCTTTCGCGCGGCTGAAAATGTATTCGGCGGTATTCCACTTCCAGCTCGGGCAGGGCAGCGCGTTCTGGTCCGGTCCGCCATAGATGAAGCGATGCGCACAATGGCCGCCGCACATCGGCAGGATCTTGCATTGCGAGCAGATGTCGTTGTCGAAAGGCGTCCACTCCTGCCACAGGCTGGCATTGACGCTCTCGCCCAGCGTGTCCGGTTCGAAGATAGTTCCGACGCGCTTGGATGGGTCGTGCGTGGTTTCCCAGCATTTGTGCACGTCGCCGTTACCGGATATGACGTAGCCTCCGTTCGAAGCGGCCACACACATGCCGGAAAAGCCACCGGGTGCCTTCCGAATACCCGCAAGGCCAAGCCGCTGCGCCTTCGTTTCCAGTTCCAGCACACGCGCATTGAAATCCGCGCGGGCCAGTTTTTCGTCGAAAGCGCTGCCGCTTTCCGGCGTCGAAGCTTCGATCGGCGCGAAATAAACGCTGAAGCTGCCGCGTTTGGTGAAGCCCGCCTCGGCGAAGCTGTCGAGCAGAGCGCTTGCCTTCTCGACATTGCTCGCGCCGACATTGATGCGAATGCCTATCGAGAGCGGCGTTTCGTCGAGCGTCGCTCCAATGTTCTCTATTATGCGGTCGAAAGTGCCGTGCCCGGATGTGAGCGGACGCATCTTGTCGTGGGTGGCCCTATCGCCGTCTACCGTGACTTGCGCCCACTTGATGCGGCGCGAGTAGAGCTGCGACGAAACCTCGGCGTCGAGGAACCAGGCATTCGAGACGATGCCCGCGCTATAATTGATCTTGCGCTTGTCGCAATAGCTGATCAGCCTGTCCGAAAGTCGATAGAGCGCGTCCCGCCCCATGAGCGGCTCGCCGCCGTACCAGACCACGGTGAGAAATTTCAGGTCCGGCCGCGCTTTCACGAATGCAAGGATCGCATCCTGCACTTCGGGCGTCATTTTGCTGGTCGGCTTTGCCGCCCCTTGAAAGCAATAGCCGCAGCCGAAGTTGCAGGCCATCGTCGGCGCAATAGTGAGCGTCAGCGCGTTCTTCGCTGCCCGCCCGTTTTCGTAAGCCGAACGCACCGTCGCCAGCTCGTTAACGGTCGCACCCACCACGTGGCCGCCGGAAACAAGCGCCTGCAACAGCAGTTTGTCGGAGACGGAGCCGGCCGAAAATGCGCTGGGGCCAAGAGCGCGATAAGCCTTCGCTTCGGCATCCGACAAGAGGATCAGCGAGCGCGTGCGCGCGTTGAAAAGCAACGCTCCGCCACCGGCAACTGCAACGGGGATATCGTAATGCGACACTTTATACGATGCAGTTGCGGCGGTGCGCCCTGCGTTGCCCAAACGCTTCAGCACCTTGCGTGCCGCTTCGGCCAGTTCGTTCGCCCCGGCCTCATCGCGCAAGGCGGCGGAAGAAACGGCCGCGTCGGCGGTGTCGAGCGAAGCATCGGTTTGCGGTTCGGTGACGTAATCCATCAATCCTCACGGGGTACCAGTCAACCGGGCGTCATCCCGACTTTCCGAGCGCCTTCAATGTTTTTTCCGACAGATCGGCGATCAGTTCGTTGCAAAGCGCCAGAAACGCATCGGGCCGCATCGTGACATCGGCGATCGCGGCGCCCGTCTTTTCGTCGCGCGGCAACCCGCTGAGCGTGACGACGCGGCGGTTGAGCGCGATGACGGTGTAATCGCCCACCGGCTTCAGGCTGAGGGCAAACCGGCCGCCCAACGTTTCGAGATGCCGGACATCATAATTCGGCGGCAGGATCTCGTGCATGAGCACACGGAAGAAGGCAAAGCGGCTGCTCGCGTTCCCCGGCAACCGCCAACGCTCGTCAAGGAGAATGCGGGGACCGAAACGCAGCCCCGAGGCGAATGAGGCGAAGGCGATAGGGTTGGAAGCGTACCGCCTTCCGGAAGCCAGAAACTCCCTCATTGTGAGCCGCGCATTCGTGTTACGCAGGTCGACCATCAACATGGCGCGATCCTCGATCCATCCTTGCCCATCAGCAAGAGGGCAGGAAAGGGATGACGTTGATGGCGCATGCCGAAACGACGTCGCCGTTGTCGACATTCACGCCGCAAGCGCCTGCATTGGCCGCGCAAGCGCCGCCTGCATCGACACCGCAGGCTCCCGCCTTAGCCGCGCATGCCTGGGCACCGGTGTCGACAGCGCAAGCCTGACCGTCGGCACCGCAGGCGGTGGCGTCGGCATCGACAGCGCAGGCTTGACCATCAGCGCCGCAAGCGGAAGCATTGGCGTCCACAGCGCAGGCCTGACCATCGGCGGCGCAAGCGGTGGCATCGGCGTCGACAGC
>NZ_JFZJ01000040.1 GCF_000636015.1 Rhodomicrobium udaipurense JA643 | reverse complement strand
TGGAAGACTATGTCTCTGACGATAATCCGGTCCGCGTCATCGAGACTTTTATCGACGAATCTGAACGCCCTCGGCTTCGAGGGCGTGGCGCCAGCAGCGATAGGGCGGCCTGGCTATCATCCGGCGGCGCTTTTGAAGATTTACCTTTACGGCTATCTGAAACGCATCCCATCGAGCCGCAGGCTTGAACGTGAGACCCAGCGCACATGGAGTTGATTTGGCTGATTGGCCGCTTGATGACGATTTCAAGACCATCGCCGATTTCCGTCGCGACAACGGAACTGCCATCCGGGCGGTTTGCACGCAGTTCGTTGCGCTATGCCGCCTGCTGAATCTGTTCCAGGCGATCGTCGATGGCAGCAAGTTCAAAGCAGTCAACAACCGGGACAAGGATTTCACGAGCGCAAAGTTCAAAAAAACATGGCGCAGGTGGAGGCATTCATCGCGCGCTATCTCGACGCTTCGAGGCTAGGATTTCCCTCTTTCTTCCATCGCGTTGATCGAGCGCAGGACAAGCCTCAGCTTCAGATCCATCCCCCGGGCGCCGCCCAGCGAACGAAGATGCAGGACTATCGCGCGCGGTTTCATGAGCGGCGGCGTCCCGCGCGGGCTTGATCCCCCGGGCACCGACTACCGTTGGCGTCGTGGCGTTGGTAACGACGCTAGCACGGGTGGATCATTGGCACGGCTGCCATGCACTGAAGGGTTTTACTTGGCGGTGCGGCCCGGAAGGAGAGGCGCACCCTGCGCGGGTTCTCAGCGACACGTCAGGAAACGCCGTCGGAGTTGAGCAGCCGTATCCTTCCCTGATCGGCTTGGCTCAATTCGATGGCCTTGTCGGTTGCGAAGTCGAGACCGTCAATCTCCTGAAGCGAACGCCCCGCGATGCCTTGCATGTCGCCATACATGCCCGCTGTCGCGTCGATAACGCCACGAATTTGTGCCTCACGCTTAGCCCACGCCTTTTGCATCGCTTTGCGTTCGCGTTCCAGGTCGGCTTGCATTTCGGCGAATTTCTCAACAATGGCCTCCACCCGATGTCTGAAACGGGGGCCGGTGAGATACTGATACATTGCCTCCATCTTGGACTGCTGTCCTTCGGCCGATTTGCGAGCGGCTGCGACTTCAATAAGTAAATGACGAACGGCTATCGCCATTGCAACTGCGCACTTGGGCGAAACCACCCAGATTCCATCGATCTGGCCAAAGGCTTCGACCGATTTCGGGAGCGCGTGACTGACGATGATCGCAGCATCCGCCTTGGCCACGCGCTGGTCGTCGCGCAGCTTTACGAGCCAACCGTCGCTCCAGTTTCGGGTTCGCTTCGATTCCCAAAGAATCTTGCCGCAGTCCTGCCCGAGCGGGGTCGTCACCTGCTGTATGGCATCGCCCCCGAACTCGCCCTTCGGCACCGGCGTGACGATGTCATGCGGAAAACTCGACCGCAGTAGCGCCTCCAGCTGCAACTCCTGCACTTCGCCCTGAAGTTGCTGCGAGCCCTGCTCGGCCTTGCGTTTCAACTCCTCGATCTGCTTCTGCATGGCGTGGATCGTCTGCTCACGTTCCTGCACCTTCAGAAGAAGCTGCTCCTCGGCTTCCTTCTTGGCACGAGCCTGAATTTCGGATTGCTGTGCTGCTACACGCCGCTCGATCGTCAAATCAAGTTCGCGGCGGGCATCCTCAAGCTCGCGCTCCTTGCGAACGGCGTCCGCCTGCGCTTTTTGCGCCTCGGCGAGCTTTGCTTCCTGCTCCCTGTTTCGAAGGTTCGCTTCATCGAGTTCTCGTGCCTTCTCCTGAAGGTCGATCAAAACGGCGGCCCGCGCCTTTCGGGCCTCCTCCTCGATGAGTTTCTTGCGCTCAGTCTTGAGGCGTTCCACAACTTCGGCCTCTAGTGCATCCTTCGCTTCGCGGATCTGATGTTGCTGGGCGCGGATCGCCGCTTCGCGCTTCAGAAAATCGACTTCCTTGCGTTGCACCAGTTCTTCACTCTCCGCGCGAATTTTCTGGAGAAGAGGTGCAGCCAAAGTTTCGGTCAGCTTGATTTCAGACCGGCAGTTCGGACAAACGATGGACGGTTCCACGTAACGCCTCTCCCTTAGGAATCAATGGAACAAAACATAAACTAAAAAGGATCGGATGGGAACACGCTAACAACGGCTGCGGTATTCGCCTTGTGGAAAACGTGGGACAAACTCTTTTTATTGTCGAATCGCGACAACGCAGACAGCGTCGCGCAAGCTTCGCCGATAAGTCTAAGCGCAACCGGTAGCATCTTTCGGATGTAAGCGCGTGATGTGCAGCTCTGGCTTATGGGAAAAGAAGTTTGGCCGCGATGGCGAGCAGTGCGCCGGTCGCGAGCCAGAGCGGCAGCGCGATGGGCCATCGGCTTGGCTGTGGCGACGTTTCGCGCGGCTTGTCGGGGTCGAGCGCGTCAACGATCTTCGCGCCGCGTTCGATCAGGTCCGGCGCCTGTTTGAGCGCGACCGCCAAAGCGCCCACGTTCGAAACAGCGTCGCGGATCTGCGCACGCGGCCCAAGCTGGCCGGTCAGCCATTCGCGGACGACCGGCTCCGCCGCGACCCAGATGTTGAGCTTCGGATCGAGCGAACGGGCAACCCCCTCCACGACAACCATCGTCTTCTGCAGGAGCAGGAGTTCCGGCCGCATCTTCATCTGGAACACTTCCGTGTTCTCGAAAAGCTGCGTGAGGAGGCGCGCCATGGAAATTTCTTCCGACGGGCGTCCCATGATCGGCTCACCGATGGCGCGCAGCGCCTGGCCGAAAGCCGCCACACTCTGATTGGCGGGCACATAGCCAGCCTCGAAGTGGATTTCCGAGGCGCGGTAATAATTTCGGGTGATGAAGCCGTAGAGGATTTCGGCGAGGAAGCGCTGTTCCTTGGGGCCGAGGCGTCCCATGATCCCGAAATCCACGGCGATCAGCGCGCCGTCCCGTGGGTCGACGAACAGATTGCCCTGATGCATGTCGGCATGGAAGAAGCCGTCGCGAATGGCGTGTTTCAAAAACGATTGGATGACAGTGAGACCGAGCGCCTCCATGTCGACCCCGGCCGCACGAACCGCCTCAATGTCGGTAAGAGGGATGCCGTCGATCCAGTCGAGCGTCAGCACGCGCTTCGACGTGCGCTCCCAGTCGACACGTGGCACGCGAAAGCCGACATCGCCGCTCTTCGCGATGTTATCGGCCATCTCGGAAATCGCAGCGGCTTCAAGGCGCAAATCCATCTCCAGTACGACGGACTGGGCGAGCGTGTCGACCGCCGCCACTGGCCGCAAACGCCTCATGGGCTGCGAGACACGCTCCGCCGTATGCGCCGCGAAATAAAAGCTTTCGAGGTCGCGTTCGAAGCGCTTCTCGATGTCCGGTCGAAGGATCTTGACAGCGACGGCGCGAGTGTTGCCGCCCGGCGTGCGCACGACCGCCTTATGCACCTGCGCGATGGAGGCTGCGGCAAGAGGCGGGCCGAACTCCACGAAAACGTCCTGCCAGCGCCTGTTGAAGGCGGCTTCGATCTCATGGTGAGCTTTGTCGACCGAGAACGGAGGCAACCGATCGCGAAGCGAGCCGAGCGCGTTGGCGAGATGAGGCCCTACCACGTCCGGGCGTGTCGCAAGAAACTGCCCAAGCTTGATATAGGTCGGCCCGAGCGCGCGGATCGCCTTCGCCAGCCGCTCCCCTCTCGCCTGTCGTTTAGCGGCGGTTTCCCGCTCGTCTGCGCGCAGGATGCGCAGCGGCGCGGGCAGCGTCACATAGTCGGGGACGAATCCCACGCCGTACCATGCGAGCGTCGCGCCGGCTTTCGTCAGTCGGTAGGTATTCCTGATGGCTTTGAACATGAGCGGGGGGTGTGGAATTGAATTATGTGCCGATTAGCACGTGCGAGGATTAATGTCAGGTTTTTGAATCGCCGCAGGTTGAAGTTTTCGCGGAGATTTCACCTTCGCGGGATGGCGGCGGACCTGCGACGAGAGGCGAGCGCGGCCTTTCGATGAGCCGAGCCGTTTCCACCGAACCGGATCACGTCACATGCCGAGGGTGACCTTGACGGGAGTGTGATCTGAAGGCTTGTCCCAGCTTCTCGGCGTGCGGTCAATCACGGCGGAGCGAAGCCGTGAAAACGCCTGTGGCGACAGGAGGATATGATCGATCCGGAGGCCGAGATTTTTTTGCCACGCGCCCGCCTGATAGTCCCAGAAGGTGAATTGCCCGCCGCCGGAGTTGCAGGCCTCGACCGCATCCGCAAGGCCGAGATTGAGAATGCGGCGGAACGCCTGCCGCGACTCCAGACGGAACAAGGCGTCTTCCGCCCACGCCGCCGGATTATAGACGTCGATGCCGCGCGGAATGATGTTGTAGTCGCCCGCGAGCGCGAACGGCTCCTCATACGAGAGCAGCGTTTCGACGTGCGCCTTGAACCGTGCGAGCCAGGCGAGCTTGTAATCGAGCTTCGGCGAAGCCACGGGGTTTCCGTTCGGCGCGTAGACCGACGCCACCCGAAACGCGCCGCCGCCCGGAAGCGACAGCACCGCCTCAATGTAGCGCGACTGCTCGTCGGTGTCGTCGCCGGGCAGACCGACGACGGTTTCGTCGATGGGAAACTTCGACAGGATGGCGACGCCGTTGAACGACTTCTGCCCGATAACGGCGCAATTATAGCCCAGATCCTCGAACGCGCCGCTCGGAAAGGCCTCCGTCTGGCACTTGATCTCCTGAAGGCACAGCACGTCTGGGCGTGCGCGCTTCAGCCACTGCACGGCGGCGCTCTCGCGCTGTTTGATGGAATTGACGTTCCATGTCGCGACGGTGAGCACGGCTTGTCAGATCGAGAAGGACGTGCCGCACCCGCACGAGGCGGTGGCGTTCGGGTTCGTGATCTTGAAGGACGAGCCCATCAAATCGTCGATGAAGTCGATCTCGGAACCCGCCATGAACGGCACGGACACGGGATCGATGACGACGCGGGCGCCGGATTTCTCGATCACGATATCGTCCTCGGCTGCCTCGGGCACGATCTCGAAATTATAGCTGAACCCAGAGCATCCGCCGCCTTGCACGCTGATGCGCAACGCATTCTCGCCCTGCGCGGACCCGACGATCTCCCGAATACGGTTGGCGGCACGCTCGCTCACGCTTATGTTGACTTCCGTGGTCATGACGATTGTTCGCCTCTCCTGAACCTTGACCTCAGTTTGGATGTTCGCGCGTCAATGTCAACCGCGCGGGGGGCCGAGAAATGCCCGCGACGAGACATCGGAGACGAAACCATGACGGAGCTTGCCCCTTACGCGGCCCATGCCGAGATGAGCGTCGGGCGGCTTCATTCGGAATCGCCGTGTCCCACGCGCGATGTCTATCAACGCGACCGTGATCGCATCGTCCATTCTACCGCATTCCGCAGGCTGATCCACAAGACGCAGGTCTTCATCTATCACGAGGGCGACCACTACCGCACACGGCTCACGCACACGCTCGAAGTGGCGCAGATCGCGCGCACGCTGGCCCGCGCGCTCGCCCTCAACGAGGATCTGACCGAGGCCATCGCGCTCGCTCACGACCTCGGCCACCCGCCCTTCGGCCATGCGGGCGAGGACGCGCTGAACGCGGCGATGGCGGCCATCGGCGGCTTCGATCATAACGCGCAAAGCCTGCGCATCGTAACGCTGCTCGAACACCGCTACGCTGCGTTTTGCGGCATGAACCTGACGTTCGAAACGCTGGAAGGCATCGTCAAGCACAACGGTCCGCTCGTCGCAGCCGATGGGCGCCCGGTCGCCCGCCACGCCGAAAGCGGCCTGCCGCTCGCGATCCGCGCCTACGCCCGCGAACAGGATCTGCGCCTCGATACTCAAGCCCCGCTCGAAGGTCAGATCGCGGCGCTTGCCGATGACATCGCCTACAACAACCACGACATCGACGACGGTTTCCGCGCCGACTATATCAGCGTGCGCGAAATGGAGGAAGTGCCGCTCGTCGCGCGGATGCTGGCGGAGGTGCGCGACCGTTACGTTGATCTTGCCGACGCGCCGCTCGTTTATGAAATGAATCGGCGCATGGTCGCGGCGATGGTGCAGGACGTGCTGGCGGAGACGCGCGCACGGATCGTCGCCGCAGCGCCCGCGTCCATCGAGGACGTGCGAACCTCGCCCGCGCCGCTTGCCCAGTTCTCGGATGGCATGGCGGCCAGCATCGCCGACCTGCGGCGCTTCCTTTTCGCGCGGGTCTACAAGCACCGCGACATCGTGAAGAAGATGACGGATGCGCAGGCGATCCTGCGAGAGCTTTACGATTATTTCGCCGCCAATCCGGCCGAGATGCACCTCGAAGCGACGCGCGTGGCGTCGCTTTCGGACGACACGGCGCGGCTTCGCGCGGCGGGCGATTTCGTGGCGGGCATGACCGACATGTTCGCCATCAAGGCCTATGCCGCGATCAAGAGCGGTTTCGCGAAAGGCGCGCTGCCGGGATAGCTGGTTTGCGCCCGAAACGGCTCCGTGCCGCTTCGAGCGCCATTTTCTACTCAGGCTTCGGCACGTCTTTCGTGCGGACCGGCAGGATCGGCATTTCTACGCGCGGCTGCTCGCCGGTCAGTGTCTTTAGGAAGGCCACGATCAGCTTCGTATCCTCGTCGGTCAATTTCTCGCCGAGTTGAGAATCGCCCATGACGGCGACGGCCTGCTCAAGCGACCACACCTGCCCACTGTGGAAATAGGGAGCGCGCAAGGCGACGTTGCGAAGCGGGGCGGCGCGGAACACATATTCATCCGACGCAGTCTTGCTGACGGCGAAGCGACCTTTATCCCCCAACGGCAGGATTTCCGCGCCGGGTTTCTGGATCACGCCGAACGGGTAATAGCCGTTGCCGCCGACATTGATGCCGTTGTGACAGGCCGCGCAACCCTTGTCCATGAACAGGCGGAGGCCTTTCTTCTCCGCTTCGTCAAAGGCGGTCTCGCTCCCTTCGAGGAACTGGTCGAAGCGCGCGGCGGGCGTGATGAGCGTGGCTTCGAAGGCTTCTATCGCCTTTGCGAAATTATCGAAGGTGATCGGCTCCTTCTCGCGGGGGAACGCCTTCTTGAACGCATCCACGTAACCGGGCATCGCGGAAAGCGTCGCTACGACATTGGCGGGCGTGTTGTTCATCTCGACGCTCGCCTGAACCGGGCCTTTCGCCTGAGCCTTCAGGTCTTCGGCGCGACCGTCCCAGAACTGGGCGATGTTGAATACCGAGTTGAGCACGGTCGGCGCGCGGCGCGGGCCTTTCTGCCAGCCGTGGCCGATAGACGTCGGCCCCGCATCCACGCCGCCGGTGCCGAGATTGTGACAACTGTTGCAACTGATGATCTGGCTGCGCGAAAGGCGCGGATCGAAAAACAGCATCTTGCCGAGTTCGACCTTCTCATGCGTGACCGCATTATCCTTAACGGCCGGAACGACGGAGGGAATTGGTTTGAAGACGGCATTTGCGTCGGCGCGCAAATCGTCCGCCGATGCCATCGTCGGCAGCATGAGGCCGAGCCCCAATGCCAATGAGAAAATTCTCTTCATGTGCCCACTCCTTTTTTGAAAGGCGGGCCCATTTCGCACCATTACGGCGCCGGGCTCATTGAGCGAGGTCAATGTTTAGAACGATTAAAAACAGAAGCTCAGTTTTCAAAGAGAGCACGTTCTTACAAAGTACGCGCCAGCCATTGCCCATGTCGTAATATTGCGCATCGCACACGCAGCACGCGAAGTTTTCCCGCAAAGCGCGCAAGATGCGCGTTAAAATGACGCAGCGCCATTTCGCAAAACCGCTCCCGCCCAGCCGCACGCAACTGCGTCCGCGTCGGTCCGCACTCGGGCATTTCGCCTTATCGTAGAATGTCTCGCTGCTTGACGCGCTTTCCGCGCGGCCGAAATCACACCTCGCCGCAAACGCCAAGAGGGCTTCCGCGTGGCACGGGCAAAACAACTGGAGCGATAAGCGAAGCGTCAATGCATCGGCGCGGGAATGCGCCTCAATTCGCTTCCTTGTAATGGTCTTGGCAGCGCGGAAGCAGGTTTCGCTCGTTCTTTGCGAGGCATGCCTTAAGATCGCGCAGGCGCTTGGCCTTGATGTCCTTGCAATACTGCTCCATGTCGAACTTGCACACGTCCCTGATCTTGTAGGTCGTCGTTGTGGCCTCGGCGTTTGTGGCCAACAGGCAAACGAGCGCGAAGACGGCGGCGCGTTTCATGGGCATCCCTCATCATAAGAATCCGCCAACGGATTACGCATCTGCTTGGGCAAAAGTTGGACCTGAGGCGCAGTGAATAATGGCGCACCGCGGCTGCCGGACGCGAGATCGCCATACCATGCGCGGCATGTCGATCGTCGTGTCCCGGCTCGCTTGCGGGGCGCGGAGGACAGCCGCTTCGGAGGCGCACGTAGCGCGGCTCCCAAGCGGCATGATCCCAGCGGGCGTTACTATTTCTTCTGTTCCTCGGCGGGCTTCTCATCGCCCGCTTTCTGCGGATGCAGTTCGGCCTGCACCTTCGCCAGCGCCGCCTGAAGCTCCTGCTCCGTCGCCGGCAGAACCTCGTTCCTGTAGGCGTCCATCTTGCCCACGGCGGACTTCGCGACCTCTGAGCCGTAGAAATCGGCGAGCGCCTTCAGTTCGTCGGCGGTGAACGTCTTCACCATCGCCTGCCGGATGGCCACCGACACCTTGCCGATGTCGAAATATTTGATCATCAGTGTCTTGAACTGCTCCTGCTGCTCGGGAGGCAGCGTCTCCGCAATGCCGGCGACGGTATCGGCGATCTGCGATTTTGGCGGCACGGCTGCGAGATAACGGTCGGCTTGCGCCTCGCGGTTCTGCGGCGTGTCGTCGAGCGCGAGAGCAGGGAGCGAAAACGGCAGCAAAACCGCCAGGAAGAGGAGGCGAGCGGCTAGGGCGGGCATGGTCGGAGTCCTTCGTTTGGGAGTGAAAGGGTCTGAACTCGGTTAGGAAACGCTACGTCACGAAGCCGGGGGCGACATAAAGCAATGTTTATGTCTTTATTGCTTTTCGATAGCACAAGGGATACGACTGCCCCAAACCATCTTGCCGCTGCGGCAAACAAGCCTGGGAGAAGCCTGTGTCGAACGATTTTCTTGTCAAAGATCTAAGCCTCGCGGACTGGGGCCGCAAGGAAATGGACATCGCCGAAACCGAAATGCCGGGCCTGATGGCCGTGCGCGAGAAGTTCGGCAAGGAACAGCCGCTCAAGGGCGCGCGCGTCGCGGGCTGTCTGCACATGACGATCCAGACCGCCGTCTTGATCGAGAGCCTTCAGGCGCTCGGCGCGGAAGTCCGCTGGGCATCGTGCAACATCTTCTCGACGCAGGACCACGCCGCCGCCGCCATCGCCGCGCGCGGCACGCCGGTGTTCGCCATCAAGGGCGAGACGCTCGACGAATACTGGGACTACGTGGACCGCATTCTCGAATGGCCGAACGGCGAAACCGCCAACATGATCCTCGACGACGGCGGCGACGCGACGCTGATCGTGTTGCTCGGCGCGGAAGCCGAGACGAACCCGGCGGTGCTCGAAAACCCGCATAGCGAGGAAGAAGCGAGCCTCTTCAAGACCATCAAGGCGCGCCTCGCAAAGACGCCCGGCTGGTATTCCAAGGTGAAGGCCAACATCAAGGGCGTGTCCGAAGAGACGACGACCGGCGTGCTGCGCCTCTACCAGATGGAAAAGAAGGGCACGCTCGCCTTCCCGGCCATCAACGTGAACGACAGCGTCACGAAGTCGAAGTTCGACAACCGCTATGGCTGCCGCGAAAGCCTCGTGGACGGCATCCGCCGCGCGACCGACGTCATGATGGCGGGCAAGGTCGCGGTGGTGTGCGGCTATGGCGACGTGGGCAAGGGCTCGGCGCAGTCGCTGCGCGGTGCTGGCGCGCGCGTGGTCGTAACGGAAATCGACCCGATCTGCGCGCTTCAGGCGGCGATGGACGGCTTCTCGGTGCAGACGCTCGACGACGTGGCCGACAAGGCCGACATCTTCGTGACGGCGACCGGCAACAAGGACGTCATCACGCTTGAGCACATGCGCAAGATGAAGGACATGTCGATCGTTTGCAACATCGGCCACTTCGACAACGAAATTCAGATCGCCAACCTGAAGAACTACAAGTGGACGAACGTGAAGCCGCAGGTGGACATGATCGAGTTCCCCGGCGGGAACCGTATCCTGCTCCTGTCCGAAGGACGCCTCGTGAACCTCGGCAACGCAACGGGCCATCCGAGCTTCGTGATGAGCGCGTCGTTCTCGAACCAGGTGCTCGCGCAGATCGAGCTTTGGACGAATGTCGGCAAGGGCAAGTATGAGAACAAGGTGTATGTGCTGCCGAAGCATCTCGACGAGATGGTCGCGCGCCTGCACCTCGCAAAGCTCGGCGTGCAACTGACGCAGCTCTCGAAGGAACAGGCCGACTACATCGGCGTGCCGCTCGAAGGGCCGTTCAAGTCCGACCTCTACAAGTATTGAGAACGCTGCGCCGCGCATTGTCGCGGCGTGCATTTTCTACAGGCGACGCGCGAGCAGCGCGTTGCCTTTTTTGTTGGCGGGATCTCGCGGCATTCGGCGTTCCGCTTCGATCCGCGCTCAAAAAGCCCCGACCGACTTCAGGCTGAGATGGCCGTCGCGGCCGAGGATGATATGGTCGTGCACGGTCACGCCAAGCTTGCTTCCCACCTCCGCGATTTCCTTCGTCATCTCGATATCGGCGCGCGACGGCGTCGGGTCGCCCGACGGGTGGTTGTGCGCGAGAATCACCGCCGATGCCGACAGTTCGAGCGCGCGCTTCACCACCTCGCGCGTATAAACCGACGTGTGGTCGATGGTGCCGCGCGACTGCACCTCGTCGGCGATCAGCTTGTTGCGCCGGTCGAGGAACAGGATGCGGAACTGTTCGCGATCCTCGAATGCCATGGCCGAGCGGAGATAATCGAGAACCGTCGACATGGCGGCGAAAATCGGCCGCTTCTTTACCTCGCCCTGCGCCGTGCGCAGCGCCGCCGCCTGCACGACTCGGAACTCGGTGACGACGGCTTCGGTCACGCCCTCCACTTCGAGCAGCCGGTCGCGAGGGGCGTTCATAACTTCACCGAACGAGCCGAACCGCCCGAGGAGTTCCTTCGCGAGCGGCTTCACATCCCGTCGCGCGATGGCGCGGAAGAGCACGAGTAATGCGGTGTGGGACGCGGAGGCTGAGGCGGTGGGACGCTCGCGCCCGCTTCAAGGGAGAGGAGCTCGAACAGGGGGCTTTCTTCGAAGCAGTTCGCCATGGGGGATGCACAACGCCACGCAAAACGGAAACGCACTTTCAACTGAACGAATAAACATGAGATTTTATGAAAAGAAAAGGGGCATTTGAGGCATTTTGCGAGGTTCGCGCCCGAGGCTCCCGCGTTTTGCTCCACACGGGCAAACGCGACGATACTTTTATCGAGCGCGGCCGTCATCGCCGACAGCCCAACATCTACCGCGCTCGCTTCGCCTGCGGTCGGCGCGGGTCAGGCGCGGATGAGCGTCGGCGCCGGCGCCTTCTTCGAGGGGCGGTGCTTGAGGAAAAACGGCACCACGTCCTCGGCCTTTTCAACCACGATGTAGCGTGTATCGAGGCCGGGCCGAATAAAAAGCTGCTCTCGCATGCGGTCGAACATCGCCAGCAGCAGATCCCAATAGCCCGCCGTGTTCACGATGAACACCGGCCTGTCGTGGTGGCCGAGCTGCGTCCAGGTGAGTTGCTCGACAAGTTCTTCCAGCGTGCCGACGCCGCCCGGCAGGGCCACAAACCCGTCGGACAGGTTGAACATGAGCATCTTGCGCTCGTGGAAGCCGCTGGTGACGTAGCGCTCACTGATGGTTTCGAGCGCGTTCTCGATCTGGAGGAGAGAGGCCGGTATGATGCCGGTGACGTGGCCGCCATGATCGATGACGGTCTGCGCAACCGTGCCCATCATGCCGTTACCGCCGCCGCCGTAGACAAGGCCGATCCGCGCCTCGGCCATCGTGCGACCGAGCGTTCTCGCCGCATCGAGAAATCGCGGATCGAGCCCGGAACCCGAGCCGCAATAAACACACAAACGCTTCATTTTCTCTGCTTTCATACCGCCGCCGTCTTCACATCCTGAGCGTGTCTTTCCATGAGCTTACCAGCGCGGAACTTGCCCGCCGCTTAAGCCGCGGGCCTCGCCTGACACGGAAGTCCGCTTATATGGAGAGAAGGCGCCGCCGCAACCATACACCCGCCGAAGCTAGAAGTTCCGGCTTCACCGTCAACGAGGCCTTTTTTGCATCACCACGCATCGCGATCCGTCCCGCCCGAAAAGCACGGCAAGACAGACCATAAAGCCATTTTCCGGTATCTTTTGCCCTTCGCGTGGCCGAAGGGCCGTGCCGATCTCAAGGCCAGGCTTGTACTGGCGGCGGTGGTGCTCGTGGCGGCCAAGGTCGTGACCGTCTTCATGCCCGTCACCTACAAATATGCGATCGACGCGCTGACGGCCATGCCCAAGACGGACGGGGCGCAAGCGGCGTGGACGTTGGCGGCGGTGCCGCTTTTCATGACGCTCGCCTACGCTGGCGCTCGGATTGCGATGACCGGCTTCCAGCAGCTTCGCGACGTGCTGTTTGCGCCTATCGAGCAGAACGCGACGCGGATGCTGACGACAAGCGCCTTCCGTCATGTGCACGACCTGTCGCTTCGCTTTCACCTCGACCGGAAAACGGGCGGCCTCACGCGCGTCTTCGACCGGGGCAAGATCGCGGTCGACCTCATCATCCGCATGGGCGTGTTGAACCTCGTGCCCACGATCCTCGAAGTGCTGTTCGTGTGTCTGCTCTTCGGCTTTTACTTCGGCTGGACTTTCGTGGCCATCGTGCTGGGGATGATCGTAATCTACACGTGGTACAGCATCGCGGTCAGCGAGAAGCGTATCGCGATCCGGCGCGAATATATCGAGGCCGACACCGATGCGACGACGAAGGCCGTCGACAGCCTTCTCAACTACGAGACGGTGAAATATTTCGGCAACGAGCGCTGGGAGGCGGACCGTTTCGACCGCTCGATGCAACGCTACGAGCGTGCGAGCATCAAGACCGCGACTTCGCTCGCCGCGCTCAACTTCGGCCAGACCGTCATCTTTACGGTGGGCATGGTGACAGCAATGGCGCTATCGGCGCACGGCGTGGCGACGGGCGCGATGACAGTCGGCGATTTCGTGCTCATCAACGCGGTCTTCATCCAGCTCTATCAGCCGCTCAACCTGATGGGCGTCATCTATCGCGAGATCAAGCAGGCGTTCGTCGATATCGAGGCGCTGTTCGAACTCATCGGCCAGAAGCCGGAGGTGAAGGACAAGCCGGGCGCGAAGCCGCTCATCGTGGGCGCCGGCGCGATCCGCTTCGACAACGTCACGTTCAGCTACGATGGCGTACGCCCGATCCTGAGAGGCGTCGATTTCGAAGTGCCACCCGGACATATGGTGGCGCTTGTCGGGCCGTCCGGCGCGGGCAAGTCGACGATTTCGCGGCTGCTTTACCGCTTCTACGACGTGAAGACGGGGCGCATCACCATCGACGGGCAGGATGTGCGCGATGTCACGCAGGAGTCGTTGCGCGCCGCCATCGGCATCGTTCCGCAGGATACGGTGCTGTTCAACGATACCATCGAATACAACATCCGCTATGGGCGCGTCGACGCGACGGACGCCGAAATGCGCGAGGCCGCGCGTATGGCGCAGATCGACGGCTTCATCAAGCAACTGCCGCTGGGTTACAAGTCGATGGTCGGCGAGCGGGGGTTGAAACTGTCCGGCGGCGAGAAGCAGCGCGTCGCCATCGCGCGCACGATCCTCAAGGGACCGCCGATCCTCATCCTCGACGAGGCGACGTCGGCGCTCGACAGCTTTACAGAAAAGGAAATCCAGGCGGCGCTCGACAGCGTCGCGAAGGGCCGCACGACGCTCGTCATCGCGCACCGGCTTTCGACGGTCATCGGCGCGGATACGATCCTCGTGCTCGACAAGGGCCGCATCGTCGAGCGCGGCACGCACGCTTCGCTGCTCGAAGCGCGGGGGCTTTACGCGGCGCTGTGGACGCGTCAGCAGGAGGCCGAGGAGGCGCGGCGGAAGCTCGCCGAGATGGTCGAAGAAGGCGCGCTGCCGACCGTGGAGCCGAATGCGAGCGGCGCCGCTGTTCCGGCGCACATGCGGGAAGTGCAATCCCGGCGGAGTTGTGACCTGGAAGAAACAGGGGACGACAAGGCCGTCGCATCAAGGACTTAGGGACAGGAGTACACCGCTTATCCACAAGCTGTTCACGCTGCGGCTGCGGCTTGCTACAAACACACGCTTGCGTTGCATTTCCGTTAATGCCACAGCTTTTACCAGTAACGTGTAAAGCTTCTCTGTGGCAACGTAAGCGGGAAAGTTATGTCAGTTGTAAAGTCAGTTGGTGGGGCCGCTCTAGGTATGTTCCTCGCGGCCCAGGTGGCGTATGCAGCCGATCCATATTATGGCGGAGGCTATGGTGGATACGGCGGATACAAGGACCCCTATCCCCCTCAGCCCGTCGCGCCCATCGCATTCTGGCAGGGCTTTTATATCGGCGGCAATGTCGGGGGCGCATGGTCTACAATCGACACCGCCAGCAATGTGGTCTTCGTCAACAGCACCAGAACTGTCTTGTCAGACCGAAGCGTGGAAGGGTCCGGTTTTCTCGGCGGTCTCCAGCTCGGCTACAACATTCCCATCGGTAATTTCCTCTGGGGCATCGAAGGTGACATCGGCGGCCTCGGCAACGACGCCAGCAAGAGTTTCGCAATAAACGACATCACGCCGAGCGTTCTGTCTGTGTCCTCAGACGGCGGCTGGTACGGCGACGTGACGGTAAGGGGCGGCTTCCTCTATGGCAACGCGCTGATCTACCTGAAAGGCGGCTTCGGCTTCTATACGGGCGAAACCAATGTCACGCTCGTCACGGATGGCATCAGCGCGCTGCGCCAGTCGAGCGGCACGTTCACCGGATGGACGCTCGGCGGCGGCCTCGAATATCAGGTCAGCCCGCGCTGGTCCATCAAGGCGGAATACCTCTATTTCGACTTCGGAGACAGCACGCTCAACTTCGACGACACCCAGTTCAACAACGATATGTCGGTCAACACTTTCAAGATCGGCTTCAACGTTTTCCTGAACGGCGTCGGGCCGCTTTACTAGAAAAGCAGCGATATGTGCTTAGCCTGGCTCGTCACCATCGATCTTGGCGGGTCCGGCTCGCACGAGGCAGAACGCGGCCAGCGCGGCAAGCATGATCACCGCAGACACTACGAAGGTTCCGGCACCCAGCGCTTCGATAAGCAGGCCGAAAAGCAGAGGCGAAGCGGCCTGCGCCATTCTCGACGGCACGCCGAGGATGCCGAGCCGGTAACCGTAATTTTCCGGCCCGTAGAGCGCGAGAGGCACGGTTCCTCTCGCAATCGTGAGAATGCCGTTTCCGGCACCGTGGAGGAGGGCGAAGAGCGCGATGCCAGGCAAGCCAAAAAACAGAAGCGCTGCGCCTAGCGGGTGCAGCCCGGCCGACAGCCTCGCCGAGGTCAGCGGATGAGCGCGCTTGAACAAGGTCGCCTCCGCGATGCGCGCGGCAACCTGCGCCGGCCCGATGAGCATGCCAGCAGCGATCGCCTGCGTCCCGGTTGCGCCGAGATCCTGCAAGAGGCGCGGAAGGTGCGCGGCCATGCCCGTGGAGATGGTCCAGCCCGCCGCGAAGGCGAAGCCGAGCAGGATCATCGTCCGGTCGATTCCAATGCGTGGCGCGTGATCGGCCGGGGAGGGCAGGTCGCCCGCCCTAACGCGCGGAAGCATCGCGTTGAGCGGCACGCCGATGAACAGATGCGCGAACGCCCATATGACGCAGGTCTCGCGCCAGCCGACTGCGGCGAGGCCCCATGCGGTCAGCGGCCATCCGACCGTGCTTGCGAGACCCCCCATGAGTGTGACGCCGGTGATCGCTGGTCGGGCGGTGGCTCCATAGATGCGCGCAAGTGTCGCGAAAGCGGCGTCGTAGAGTCCAAAGCCCATGCCCGCCCCCATGAACGCCCAGGCGAGCCAGACCCAAACCCAGTCCGACGCGCCCGCCATGACGAACAGGCCTGCGGCAAAGAACGCGTTCGACAGCATGAGCACGGTGCGGCCGCCGAACCGGTCGATGGAGCGTCCGACCCTCGGACCGGCCAGCGCGGAAATGAGGAGCGAGAACGAAAAGGCGGCGAATACGCCATTTGCCGACATGCTCGTGCTCGCGGCGATGGGTCCGGCAAGGATCGCCAGCAAATAATAGCTCGAAGCCCACGCCAGCGTCTGCGTCGTGCCGAGCGCGAGGATCACGCCGAGTCGGGAGGAACCGGCGCTCAATACGGGCGCCAATTATGGGAGGTTTCGATCACGATGAGAGGTCCGTCTGGCTTCGCCGGCTTGGCCGATCGGATTTCAAGGTCATACATTCGCCAGAGGCTGGTGCGTCGTCAAGCGCGCCACCGAGCCAGCGAACACCTGTTTTCAACCGTCGCTGGTCTGCCGCAGCCGATCCGTCTTGATTTTGGCGGGCCAAGCGGCCATTCTCCGGCAAATTCACAGATCGCTGCGTTTCCTTTCGTAATCTCAAGACGCACATCCGGCTTAGATGGCGTTTTGAAAGCGCAGCGGCTTTTCATTGGCAGGAGTTATGTCGAAAGAAGAACTACTGGAATTTCCTGGTATCATAAGCGAACTTCTCCCCAATGCGACGTTCCGGGTGAAGCTCGACAACGGCCACGAAATCATAGCGCACACCGCCGGGCGCATGCGGAAGAACCGAATCCGCGTGCTCGCTGGAGACAAGGTTTTGGTCGAGATGACGCCTTATGATCTTACCAAGGGACGCATCACTTATCGCTTCAAATAGGGGATCGATCCTGTCCTCGAAGCAACAGCCTGAAGAACGTGGCCATCCCGCCGCCGTGCAATCGGCTGCGCGAAAGCTTCTCGTTCTGGCCAGCGCATCGCCTCGCCGCCTTGCTCTTCTGGAGCAGGTTGGCATTGAACCGGATGCGCTCCGTCCCGCGTCCATCGACGAGACACCAAAAAAAGGTGAGGCTCCCCGCTCCTATGCGCAGCGGCTTGCGCGGCAAAAGGCCCTGACCGCCAGGGAGAGGCTGGAGCGAGAGCCTAACCTGGGCGGAGCGTTCGTGCTTGCCGCCGACACCGTTGTCGCCGTCAATCGGAAGATCATTGGCAAGCCGGAGTATCTCAACGAGGCCGCCGCCGCCCTGCAAACGCTCTCTGGCCGCTCGCATCGCGTCTTCACCTCGGTCTGCCTCATCACCGATACGGGCTCGGTGAAAATGCGCACCGTCGAAACGCGCGTTCGCTTCAAGCGCCTGTCGGCGGAGGAACTCGACAGCTACCTCGCCTGCGGCGAATGGCGCGGCAAAGCGGGCGGCTATGCGATTCAGGGGATTGCGGGTGCATTTGTGCAGAAGATTGTCGGCTCATACACCAACGTCGTGGGGCTTCCGCTGATCGAGGTGGTGCAACTTCTGACCGGGGAGGGGTTTCCCGTTTATTTCAACTGGCTCAATCGCGCGGAAGTCGATTCGCTTTGAAAATGACGGAAGATCGCGACGAAAAGGCGGAGGGCGCTCCCCCATGCGTTATTTGCGGAATGCGTCCGCAGGTGCCGGAATACAGACCGTTCTGTTCGCGGCGCTGTGCAGATGTCGACCTTCACCGCTGGCTTGGGGGCGTCTATGCGATTCCGGTTAAGCCCGAGGAAGAGGAAGACGAGGGCGACGCAACGGGCTGAAGCCCATTCGGCAGATTGCAAACTCAATCCGATCAGGCTTCTTTGGAGTTCAGAGACGGTCCAACCCGATCGGACCGCCTCTTAACATGGTGTAAGGACGTTCATGCCGCTTTTGCGAACAATCGTCGCCGAAAGCTTGGGCGCGCTTTGGATTTCAAAAGCGATGGCGCGTTGGGCATAACGAAAGCGATCCTGAAGCGGCAAGGCTCCCGCAGCTCATGCACGCTCTGTCAACCGATAAGAGATTATCGTGGGCAACGGTCGCAAGGGCGGCCAAGCGTTCGCGCTCCACAAGTTCTGCTCAAGTCGGCTGTGCTTTTCTGAACCGAGCAGTTGACGCACCGCAAAGCCTCGCTATGATCCAGCTTCCCGATGCGAGTGCCCCAGTGGCGGAACGGTAGACGCGGCAGACTCAAAATCTGTTGCCTGCAAGGGCGTGCTGGTTCGAGTCCGGCCTGGGGCACCAATCGAGCGAATTGATTATGTACGCATCATTGTCGAAGAAGACGCTTATCCTTTGCGGAATGGCGGCGTTTCTGTTCGGTGCGCAAGGCGCCGTAGCCGGCCCCGCGCTCCTCACCGAACCCGCGACAGGCCTCGTGCTCTACGCCGAGGACGCGGATCTCCCGTGGCGGCCCGCCTCGCTCACAAAGCTGATGACCGCCTATCTCACCTTCGAGGCGATCCGCGACGGTCGGTTATCCCCCGAAGACATGTTGACGTCCACGGCGCTCTCGCGCAGCCAGCCTCCCAGCAAATTCGGCCTTCCGCTTGGCGCGCAGATCAAGGTCGATCTCGCCATCAAGGCGCTGATCGTCAAATCGGCGAACGACGTCGCCATCATGCTCGCGGAGAAGATCGGCGGTTCGAGCGAAGCGTTCGTCGATCAGATGAACCGCACGGCGAAGCGGCTCGGCATGACGAACACGAAATTCGTCAATCCGAACGGCCTGCCGCAGTTCAACCCGGACGGCACCGAGACGCCGGAACAGGCGGTCACGACAGCGCGCGACATGGCGCTTCTGTCGAACATGATCCTCAAGGAATTTCCGCAATACGCCCCCATCTTCTCGATGACCGAAGTACGCGTGGGCAAGCGGCTTCTTACCTCGCATAACGGCATTCTCAAGAGTTACGACGGGGCGGACGGCATGAAGACCGGCTTCGTCTGCGCGGCTGGATATAATGTCGTCGCAAGCGCGACGCGGAACGGCCGCCAACTCGTCGCTGTGGTGCTCGGCGAGCGCTCGTCTGGGGCGAGAACCATTCGCGCCGCAGCGCTGTTCGAGCACGGCTTCGAAATTTATCCGTGGAAGGCGGTGCTTGCGCCGACGCTCGCCACCTGGCCGGTAGAGACACAGGAAGGCGCGCAACCCGCCGACATGCGCGGTATCGTGTGCAGCGGTCGCAAACCCACCCTAAGCGCGAAGCAGAAGCCCAAGCGGCCCGCATCGCAGCCCGGTCACGGCGCATCGACCGCGAAGCCGAAAGCCGCGCACGCCCCGAGCGAGAAGAAGAAGCCCGCGCCGAAGGCTGCGCATCCGGCTGCGGCAAGCCCCGCCGCCGCTCGCACGAACGGGTAAACGCTCGGTGACCGGCCGGTGTTGCCGACGCCGAACGCAAGGCAGCCGGCCCATCCGTCGGCATCCTGAGCGCACCCTGTGGAAGCTTAACCCGCACGTTGGCGCGAGCCCGCCACGATATAGATACCTCCGCAGAATGAAATATGGTGAAACTTGGGCGTGGCCTTTGGCACGGTACCCGTGGTGCGTTGCACGCGCTTCCGCCAGGCAGACCGTGCCACGCGAGGCGCGCCGCTAATCACACACCCGCGCGTATGCCTCCGAGCCGCGCGGCTAGATCGGGCTAATGGCGCAGAGAACTGATCGAAAACATACAGCGTCGTGCGGCGTCTGATTTACGGCGCGATTCTGTAGCGCCTGCGTCGGTGCGGTTGCGGCACGATGTTTGCCGCCCTCGCTGTGCGATCGCTTCACCGGTTCCATTGAAGGGTTTTCCACCGCGAGTGCAATCAGAAGTGGAAAACCCGCTACGCCTCGGTGCCACCGGTATTTCCATCTGAGTTGATGCTTGAGACATCAGCCTTGGGGGTTTAAGTTTCATATAAGAGCCTTTCGTGGTCCTTCATCGCGAAGGGACGGCCTAACGGATTTGGCGCGTTTTCACGCGAACCGGGTTTCGCGCGAAAACGCTCCCAGGAGTTCGAAGGGGAGAGTTCGTGCTCACCGGAGCCCAGTTGCGCGCCGCGCGCTCGCTTATCGGCATCGACCAGAAGACATTGGCCGATCAGGCTGGCGTGTCCCTGCCAACGGTTCAACGCATGGAAGCGAGTCCCGGAATCGTTCGCGGCGTGGTCGACAGCCTCACGAAGATTGTCGAGGCGCTGGATCGCGCGGGCGTCGAACTCATCGGAGAGGGAGCCGTTTCAAGCGGCGGCGGGCGCGGCGTGCGCCTGAAAAAGCCGCCGGAAAGGGCCGAGGAATGACCGGCGCGGGCTGGCAACTTCAGGCGCTTTTCGTGGCGCTCGCGATCTACGCGGGTGCGGCGCTCGCTGCCGTTTTCCTGCCCCGGCACCGGCTTGGCTTCGTCTACGCCGCCTCCGCGGCCGCTGCTTCGCTCGCGATCGCCGCCGACATCTCCGCCTTCTTCAATGAAGTCGTGCTGAAGGAGCAACTGCCGGTCGGTCTTCCCGGCGTCGGCCTGCATATCCGCCTCGATGGGCTTTCCGCCTTCTTCGGCTTCATCGTGAACGTCGGCGTGCTCATGGCCAGCATCTACGGCGCGGGCATCAAGCGCGCCGATCTTTCAAAGCGCATCGAGCCGCTCTACCCCGCATTCTGCGCCGCGATGAACGCCGTTCTCCTCGCCGACGACGCGTTCGGCTTCCTCTTTTTCTGGGAATTGATGTCGCTCTCGTCGTGGGCGCTCGTCGTGTCGCGGCATGACGATCCGGACAATCGCAAGGCAGGCTACGTCTATCTTCTTATGGCGGCGGGCGGAACGATGGCGCTCCTGTTCGCCTTCGGCGGCCTCGCAGGCGCGTCCGGCGGCTATGCGTTCGACACGATGCGGGCGAGCCATCTGACGCCGCTCGTCTCGGCGCTCGTACTCGGCGCGGCTCTGTTCGGCGCGGGGTCGAAGGCGGGCATTATGCCACTGCACGCCTGGCTGCCGCTCGCCCATCCCGCCGCCCCGAGCCACGTTTCCGCGCTCATGAGCGGCGTCATGACGAAGGTGGCGATCTATGCGCTCATCCGCGTGGTGTTCGACCTGCTGGGCGATCCGCAGTGGTGGTGGTCGCTGCCGTTCATCCTGCTCGGCGCAGGCTCAGCGGTCGGCGCGTTGCTCTATGCGGTGCAGGATCAGGATCTGAAGCGGCTGCTCGCCTATTCCACCATCGAGAACGTCGGCATCATTTTCGCCGGCGTCGGCCTCGCCATCGCGTTCAAGTCGTCGAATATCCCCCCAGCGGCAGGCATCGCGCTCGCCGCCGCGTTGATCCACGCGCTGAACCACTCGTGGTTCAAGTCGCTCCTGTTCCTCGGCGCGGGCGCGGTGCTGCACTCGACCGGCACGAAGCAACTCGACAGGCTCGGCGGCCTGATCCATCGCATGCCGAAGACCTCGGCCTTCTGGCTCATCGGTGCGCTGGCGATCTCGGCGCTGCCTCCACTCAACGGATTCGTCTCCGAATGGCTGCTTTTCCAGGCGGTGCTGACCGGCCCGGTCTTCCCTGAGCCGATCCTGCGTTTCCTGTCGCCCGTGCTCGGCGCGATGCTGGCGCTCGCGGCAGGGCTTGCCGCTGCCTGCTTCGTGCGCGCCTACGGGACAGTGTTCCTCGGGCGCCCGCGCAGCCCCGAGGCCGCCAACGCGCATGAGGCGCCGTTCGCGCAGACGCTCGCCATCGGCCTTCTTGCCGTGCTGTGCATTCTCGGCGGACTTTTCGGCGGTCTGACGGCCTTCGCGCTGAACCCGCTGCTCGTCGAATATGCCGGAGCCGCCGCCGCGATCAACACGCAGACCGGCCCCACGCCCTTCTCGCTCATCGCATTCGATCAGGGCCGCGCGATCTACGACGCTCCGACGATCGCGTTCTTCGTTGCGGTGTCGGCGTTCGCCACCATGGCGGCAATTCACCTATTCGCGTCCAAAAAGACGCGCCGCTCGCCCGCCTGGGACTGTGGCTTCCCCGATCCTTCGCCCGCCACGCAGTACACCGCGTCGAGTTACAGCCAACCGCTGCGCCGGGTCTATGGCGGCGTCGTCTACAGCTCAACCGAGACCGTCGACATGCCGCCGCCGGGGAGCTTGCGCGAAGGGCATTTCCACATCCGCTTCTCCGACTACATCTGGCGCTTCCTCTATGTCATGCCCGCCAACGCGCTCTGGTCGCTTTCGGAGCGTTTCGACCTCATCCATTACCTGACGATCCGCCGCTATCTCGTGCTGATGTTTTCCACGCTGATCGTGCTGCTCGTCATAACCGCGACGTTCATGTGATGCCCGCAACCCTTCAATCCTTCGTCGCTCAGGGCGCGCAAATGTTCTTCGTGCTCGCCATCGCGCCCGCGGTGACGGGCATCACGCGGAAGGTGAAGGCGCGCCTGATGCGGCGGCGCGGGCCTTCCATCTTCCAGCCCTACCGCGACCTGTTGAAGCTCGTGCGCAAGGAGTCGGTGCTCGCGCCGAACGCCACCTGGTTCTTCCGTTCCGCGCCCTACATGATTTTCGCATTTACCTGGGTCGCGGCGGCGCTGGTGCCGACGCTCGCCTCGGGGCTGATGTTCAACTGGGCCGCCGACGTGGTCGCCCTCGTCGCGCTGATCGGCGCAGCCCGCGCGCTGCTTGCGCTTGCCGCGATGGACGCGGGGACAGCCTTCGGCGGCATCGGCTCGTCGCGCGAGATGATGATCGCGTCGCTTGCCGAGCCAGCCTCGCTCCTCGTCGCGCTCACCATCGCATTCGCCGCGGGCACGACGCGGCTGCCCGAAGTGGCGCAGTTTCTCATCACGCAGCCGCTCGAAATCCGCGTCTCCTTCGCGCTGGCCTTCGTCGCGCTCGTCATCGTGGCGATGGCAGAGAACGCCCGTATCCCCGTCGACAACCCCGCCACGCATCTCGAACTCACCATGGTGCACGAGGCGATGGTGCTCGAATATTCCGGCCGTCACCTCGCCATGATCGAAGCGGCGGGGCACCTGAAGCTCACGCTCTATATCTCGCTCATCATCTGCCTGTTCCTGCCCTTCGGCATGGCCCCCTTCGATGGAAGCGCCGACGCGTGGGCCATCGGCATCGGCAGCTATCTCGCGAAGCTCGTGCTCGCGGCGGTGGCACTCGGCGTTTGGGAGGTCAGCATCGCGAAGATGCGCGTCTTCCGCGTGAGCGAGTTCCTCGGCGGCGCGTTCACCTTCGCCTTCCTCGCGATCCTGCTCGAATTTCTGTCCCGGGAGGTGCAGCGGTGACGAACGCCTATGACGTCGCACACTTCCTCGCTGGCATGATGCTCGTGTGCAGCTTCACGCTCCTTTATCAGGATCGCATTCTGGCGGTGCTGAACACGTTTGCGGTGCAGGCGATCATGCTGTCGCTCGCCGTCGCCTGGCAGGGCTATGTCCGCAACGCGCCGGACCTGTTCATCACGGCGGCCATGGCGTTCGGGCTGAAGGGCATCATCATCCCCGTCGCGCTGAACCGCATGGTCGAGAAACTCGGCATCAAGCGCGATGTCGATCAGGTGGTGAATGTCGGGGTTGCGATGTTTCTCGGCCTCGGGCTGACGAGCCTCGCGCTGCTGCTCGTGCTGAAGGTTACGCCGGGCGCCGCATCCTTCACGCGCGAAGGGCTGGCGCTCGCGCTCGCGATCATCCTGCTCGGTTTGCTTCAGATGATCTTGCGCCGCAACGCCGTGACGCAGATCGTCGGCTTCATGTCGATCGAGAACGGCCTCATCCTCGCGGCGACCGGCGCGCGCGGCATGCCGCTCGTGGTGGAGGTCAGCGTTGCGTTCTCGGTGCTTATCGCGCTGTTCGTTTTTGCAGTGTTCCTGTTCCGCATCCGCGAGCGTTTCGACAGCGTCGACGTGGAAAGCCTCGACAAGGTGCGAGCGGCGAGGGCGCATCGATGAACGAGGCCGTTTACGCCGTCGTCGGCATTCCGTTCCTCTCCGCGATCCTGCTCGCGCTTATCCCGAGCTATCGGGTAACCGCGCTCGGCAACGTGCTCGCCTCGGGCCTCACCTTCGCGGCGGGGCTCTCTTTTCTCACGCTGCCGCCGGTCACCGAGACCTATGTGATCCTCGACGACCTGAACAAATTCTTCATCATCCTGAACACCCTCGTCGGCTTCACCACGTCGCTTTTCAGCCGCAGCTACATCGGCCACGAGATCGCGACGGGGCATCTCACGCCGCTGTTCGTGCGTTTCTACCACGCGATGTTCCAGGGGATGATGGGCGCGATGAACCTCGCGCTGCTCGCCAACAACATCGGGCTGATGTGGGTTGGCCTCGAATTCGCAACGCTCATGACCGTCATCATGGTGGGCATCTATCGCACGCCCGCCGCGCTCGAAGCCGCGTGGAAATATTTCATCCTCGGCATCGTCGGCATCTCGCTCGCGTTCTTCGGCACGATCCTCGTCTATCTGACCGGGCAAGGCGTGCTCGGCGAGGGCGAGGCGGCAATGACGTGGAGCGAACTCATCAAGATCGCGCCGCAGCTCGACGCGCCGCTGCTCAACATCGCGTTCATCTTCCTGCTCGTGGGCTACGGCACGAAGGTCGGCCTCGCGCCGCTGCATGCGTGGCTGCCCGACGCCCACGCTGAAGGGCCGACGCCGATTTCCGCCGTGCTGTCCGGCCTCCTCCTCAACGTCGCGCTGTTCGCATTGCTCCGCTTCAAGATGCTGATCGCGGCGAACCCGAACGCGCTTGCGCCCGGCCCGATCCTCATCACCATGGGCATCGTCTCGCTCATCTTCGCGGCGTTCATGCTTTACCAGCGGCAGGATATCAAACGGCTCTTCGCCTATTCGTCTATTGAACACATGGGCCTCATTACCTTCGCTTTCGGCCTCGGCGGCCCGCTGCTGAACTTCGCGGCGCTGTTGCACATGGTCATGCACAGCCTCACGAAATCGGCGATCTTCTTCGCGGTAGGCCACGTCACGCAGGCGAAAGGCACGCAGGAACTGTCCGCCATTCGCGGGCTGTCGGTTTCCAACCCGTTGCTCTCGTTCGCGCTCGCGGCGGGAGTGATCGCGATTTCCGGGCTGCCGCCCTTCGGGGCGTTCATGAGCGAATTCCTGATCCTCACCTCCACCTTCGCGCGCGAGCCGCTGCTCGCCCTTGCTGTGGCATTCGGCCTGCTTGTCGCGCTGGGCGCGCTGCTCATGCGCCTTCAGGACATCCTTTTCGGCGAACCTACCACGCCCAACCTTCCGGTCAGCACGGCGTCGGCGCCGATCTTCGTCCACCTGTCACTGATCCTGATCGCCGGGATGTTCCTGCCGCCTGCCGTCGTCCTCTGGTTCAAGCGTGCCGCGGAGATGCTCGGATGATCACAATCAACGAGAGAAGCCGCGATGCGGAGCCGGTTGCGCTCGCCGACGCGATCCGCGCTGCATTGCAGGTTCGCGCTGACGGCTTCGCGCGCATCGAGGCGGACGCAGCGCTGTGGATCGGCCTCGCGAGAGGATGCGCGGCGGGCTGGCATGATCTCGGCGCGCTGTGGGTGGACGATCACCATGTCCGCATGGCGCTGTGGGATGCGCAGGAAAATTGCCGCGCCATCGTGTCGCTCTCGCTCAAGGTGGGGGCTTACCCGTCCGTCGGCCTCCATCACCCGCCCGCGCTCCGCCTCGAACGCGCGATGCGCGACCTCTATGGCGCGATACCGGAGGGCATCCCCGACGAGCGGCGCTGGCTCGATCACGGCGTCTGGCCGGGGCGGGAGCACGAGCCGGGCTATCATTTCCTGCCCGTCGAGGGCAACGGGCTCCATCAGATCCCCGTTGGCCCTGTGCATGCAGGCATCATCGAGCCGGGGCATTTCCGCTTCACCGCCAACGGCGAGACGGTCGCGCGGCTCGAAGCGCGGCTCGGCTATGTGCACAAGGGGGTCGAAGCGCTGGCGCAAGGCGCGCCGATAGAGAAGGCCGCGAAGCTTGCCGCGCGCATGTCGGGCGACAGCACCGTCGCCTACAGCTTTGCCTTCGCCCGCTCGGTGGAGGCCGCGCTCGGCTGGGACGTGGCGCCCCGCGCACAGCTCCTGCGCGGCGTGATGGCTGAACTCGAACGCCTTTCGCACCACGTGAGCGATGTCGGTGCCATCTGCAACGACGCAGCCGTCGCCGCGCTGCTCGCCCGCTGCTCGCTCATCCGCGAAGACATGCTGCGCACGCAGGCCGCGCTTTTCGGCCATCGCATGATGATGGACGCCATCGTGCCGGGTGGCGTCGCACGCGACATCGATGCGGCGGGCGCAACGGCGATCCTCGCGCTGCTGGAGCGCATCGAGTTGGGCTTCCATCGCGTCGTCCGCGCCTACGACCAGTCGCCGTCCATTCAAAACCGCACGCACGGCACGGGCATCGTGCAGCCCGATTTCATCCGCCAGTTCGCGGCGGGCGGCTTCGTCGGCCGGGCGGGCGGCCGCGCTTTCGACGCGCGCAGGGCATTCCCGTACCCGCCTTACGACGCCGTCGCCTTCAAGGTGCCGACGCGCGAGGAAAGCGACGTGGACGCGCGCATCTGGATCCGTATCGAGGAGATCGCCGAGAGCACCGGCATCATTCGCCAATTGCTCGGGAAGCTCGAAGCCGGGCCGATCCACGCCGCGCCGCCGCCATTCCAGCCGGGTGCGGGGGCGGCGCTCGTGGAGGCTTTCCGCGGCGATCTGTTCCTTGCCGTTCGTATCGAGGAGGAGGGCCGCATCGCACACATGCACGCGCGCGACGCCTCGTGGTTCCAGTGGCCACTGCTCGAAACCGCGATCGATGGCAACATCGTCGCCGATTTCCCGTTGTGCAACAAATCGTTCAACTGCTCTTATTCGGGCGTGGATCTGTAGGGACCGCCGATGCACATTCTGCTTCTCGACGCGCTCCTGAAAGGCCCCGCCACGGAACGCGCGCCATCCCCGGATGAAGCGGCGGTCGCCGATCTCGCCCGCGCGCTCGGCACCCGTGCTCGCGCGCGCCTCGGCCGGTCGCTCGCCATCCGCGAGGTCGATGCGGGCTCCTGCAACGCCTGCGAACTGGAAATCCAGGCGCTCGGCAACCCGGTCTACGATGTGGAGCGCTTCGGCCTGAAATTCGTTGCCTCGCCGCGCCATGCCGACGTGTTGCTCGTGACCGGCCCCGTCTCGTGGAACATGCGCGAGGGGCTGGAGCGCACCTACGCCGCGACGCCCGATCCGAAGTGGGTGGTTGCGGCGGGCGATTGCGCGGCGGGCTTCGGCGTGTTCGCTGAGAGCCGCGCCTGCGCGGGAGCCGTAGCCAAGATTATCCCCGTCGATCTCGTGATACCGGGCTGTCCGCCGACGCCGACCGATCTTCTCAAGGGGCTGCTGGCGCTGGTAGAAGGCACGGCCCGCCCCACGCGATGACGAACGCCATCACCATCGACACGCGCGGGCTTTCCTGTCCGCTGCCGGTTTTGCTCGCGAAAAAGCAGTTGCGCGCCATCGCGCCGGGCGCGCTCGTACGCATCCTCGCCACCGATCCGCTCGCGCCCGAAGACTTCCGCGACTTCTGCCGCGTCTCGGGCTGCGTCTGGGTCGGGTCGCGTGAAGCAAAAGACGGCGCGCTCGAAATTACGATCCGGCAGGCCGAAGCCTGAGGCAGTCGGCCATTCCGCCGCCGTCCGCCTAAACCATCGCGCGCAAAAACACACGCGGCACGACGCGTTTCTCTGCGCCCACCTTCCCGCCGTCCACCTAG
>NZ_JFZJ01000039.1 GCF_000636015.1 Rhodomicrobium udaipurense JA643 | reverse complement strand
AGCCCGCCGCGTAGCCATGCGCGACGTTGATGGCTGGCCATCAGGTGTTGTGACTCGGCGCGGCACCTGCCATATTGCGGGTTGCACATCTGTAGCTTCGCCCCCGGCTTGCCGGCGACAGGCCGAGCGCGAAAAGTGCGGTTGACCTTCAAGCGCGTGGGCGCGGGATCTTGGCATGAACGGATCGGATTACGGCGCGCCGGTGAGGCTCGCACAGGACAGCAAGATCAGGCTTTATGGGCCGGATGCTTTCGCCGCGATGCACAAGGCGGGTCAGCTTTGCGCGGTCGCGCTCGATCAGATCGCGGACATGGTGAAGCCGGGCGTCCCGACTGATGCCATCGACCAGTTCGTGTTCGACTTCGCGATGGACCATGGCGCGGTGCCAGCCACGCTCAACTATCGCGGTTATACGAAATCCACCTGCACATCGCTGAACCATGTGGTGTGCCACGGCATCCCCGGTCCGCGCGTCCTCCTCGAAGGCGACATTCTCAACGTGGACGTGACGCTGATCCTCGACGGTTGGCACGGCGATTCGAGCCGGATGTATACGGTCGGCAAGGTGGCGCGGAAGGCGGAGCGCCTGATCGAGGTGACGCACGAAGCCATGATGCGCGGCATCGCGGTCATCAAGCCGGGCGCGCATGTCGGCGATATCGGGTACGCGATCCAATCATTTGCGGAAGCGGAGCGGTGCAGCGTGGTGCGCGATTTCTGCGGCCACGGCGTCGGCCGCGTCTTCCACGACAAGCCGAACATCCTGCACTATGGCGTGGCCGGTGAGGGCGTTACGCTTGAAGAAGGCATGATCTTCACGGTCGAGCCGATGATCAATCTCGGCAAGCCGCATGTGAAGATGCTGTCCGACGGATGGACGGCGGTCACGCGCGACCGCTCGCTTTCGGCGCAGTTCGAGCACACGGTCGGCGTGACGGCAACGGGCGTCGAGGTTTTCACCTACAGCCCGAAGGGCTATCATCAGCCGCCTTATCCCGCCGTCTGACAGGTGTGAGGGAGCGCGGGCGCGCTCCCTATTGCCTCTACTTGTCGAGCAGATCGAGCAGAGCGGCGCTGCCATAGCGTTCGCCTGACGCCGCCCCGCGCGGTGCGGCCTCGTCCAGCGCGGCGAGATCGTCGGCGGTGAGATGCAGCTGCGCCGCATCGGTGTTCTCTTCCAGATATTTCCGACGCTTCGTTCCGGGGATCGGCACAATGTCCGGCCCCTGCGCGAGAAGCCACGCCAGCGCGACCTGTCCCGGCGCCGCGCCCTGCGCCTTCGCGATGGCCTTCACTGCATCGACGATCTTCATGTTGCGGTCGAAATTCTCGCCTTCAAAGCGCGGCTGCGTGCGACGGAAATCGCCCTCGGGGTATTCCTCCGCCCGCTTCGCCGTGCCCGTGAGGAAGCCTCTGCCGAGCGGGCTATAGGGCACAAAGCCGATACCAAGCTCACGACAGGTCGGCAGCACCTCCTCCTCGACGCCGCGCTCCCAGATCGAATATTCGCTTTGCAGCGCCGAGATCGGGAACTCCTTGTGCGCGCGGCGCAGCGTTGCGGGCGACGCTTCCGACAGGCCGATGTAGCGCACTTTGCCCGCGCGGACGAGATCGCCCATCGCGCCCACCGTCTCCTCGATCGGGACGTTCGAGTCTACGCGGTGCTGATAATAGAGGTCGATGTGATCGACGCCGAGGCGCTTGAGCGACTCGTCGCACACCTTCTTCGCGTGCTCCGGGCGGCCGTTGACCCGGTATTGGCGCACACCCTCCTCGATCACGAAACCGAACTTCGTTGCGATGATCGCCTCGTCGCGGCGGTCCTTCAGCGCCTTGCCGACGAGCACCTCGTTCGTGAACGGCCCGTACATCTCGGCGGTATCGAACAGCGTGATGCCGAGGTCGAGCGCGTGGTGGATCACGGCGATGCTCTCGGCATCATCGCCAGCGCCATAAGCGTAGCTCATGCCCATGCAGCCGAGCCCGAGCGCGGACACTTCCAACCCCTGCGTTCCGAGTTTGCGTTTTTCCATCGAAGGCTTCCTTTTGGTTAAATGCCTCGACGCCACATTAACCGTGCAGCATAATGTTACCAGTCCAGCATTTATACTGGTATTGGCGCTAACAGGATGATGGATCCGCCATGTCACTGGCCCACGCAGGATATGACCGCCGCCCGCTCGGCGACTTTCTCCAATCGCGGCGCGGACGACTGAACCCGGCGGAATGCGGTTTTCCGGCGGGCCGCCGCCGCACGCCCGGCCTTCGCCGCGAGGAAGTGGCGCAGCTCGCGGGCGTCAGCGTGACCTGGTACACGTGGCTCGAACAGGGGCGCGAAATTCAGGTTTCCACGCAGACGCTCGAAGGCATCGCGCGGGCGCTCCGACTCGACCGCGCCGAGCGAGAGCACCTGTTCCTTCTGGCGCAAGGCCGCCCGCCCGCGATGGCGGAATGGCGTCCGCGCGAGATCACCGCGGCGCTCCAGCGCATGCTCGACGGCCTCACCTATTCGCCCGCCTATATCCGCACCAAGCGCTGGGATATCGTCGGCTGGAACCGCGCCGTTGCGATGACATTCGCCGATTACGGCGCGATGGAGCCGCATGAGCGAAACTCGATCCGCCTCGTCTTCGCGCACCCCGCATGGCGCACGCTGATGGTCGACTGGGAGGCCGACGCGAAGAAGGCGCTCGCCGTTTTCCGGGCCGACTTTGCGCGCGCCGGCAACGATCCCCGCTTTCTCGAACTGGTGGACGAACTCGACCGGCTCAGCCCCGAGTTTCACCAGTGGTGGCCGCGTCACGACGTGCGCAACCACGGCGAGGGCGTGAAGGCCGTCCGTCACCCGAAGGTGGGCCTGATGTCGCTCGAATATACGGCCTTCATCGTGGAGAGCGACCCGGACCTGCGCATGGTGGTCTATACGCCCGCGCCGGGTTCCGACACAGCGGGCAAGATTGCGCGGCTCGTCGATGGCGGCTAAGACCGCGTCAAGCTAACCGCCGCCTCCGTCACGATGCGCCCAAGCTCGCGGAAATCCGTCTTCTTCGGCGAGGATGTCCGCCAGGCCAGCCCGATGGTTCGATGCGGGATTGGTGGCGCGAACCGCATCAGCCGCACGCCAGACCGCGCCTCAATGTCGAGGCTCATGCGCGGCAGCAACGTCACGCCGAAGCCGCCCGCCACCATCTGCACCAACGTCGAAAGGCTCGTCGTGCCCATCGTGTCGAGTTTGCCCGCGCGGTTCAGCGAACAGACGCTAAGCGCTTGATCGCGCAGGCAATGACCTTCCTCCAGAAGAAGGATGCGCTCGTTGAGGAACATGTCCGGTGAGGCGAGCGCGCCCTCCGGCACCGGGCGGCTTTCCGGCAAGGCGAACACGAACTCGTCCTGGAACAGCGGCAGTGTCTCGATGTCGGGGAGATCGACGGGCAGCGCCAGCAGCACGGCGTCGAGCCGCCCGCCCGCGAGGTCGGCGAGGAGATGATGCGTCTGGCTTTCGCGAAGCTCAAGGTCGAGATCGGGATAGGTCTCGCGAAGCACGGGCAGAAGCCGCGGAAGCACATATGGCGCGATGGTCGGGATGACGCCGAGCCGTAGCGCGTGGGAGAGAAGCGCGTCGCCTTGCCGCGCGGATGCCTCCAGATCGCGAACGGCGGCGAGGATCAATGCCACGCGGCGAGCGGCTTCCTCGCCCTCGCGCGTAAGCTTCGCGCCGGTCCGCGTCCGCTCGATCAGCACCGCGCCGAGTTCGCGCTCAAGATCCTGAATTTGCATCGAAAGCGCGGGCTGCGTTACGGCGCAGGCTTCCGCCGCGCGCCCGAAATGAAGCGACCGGGCGAGCGCATCGAAATAACGGAGCTGTTTCAGCGAGATATTTGCCATTAGGTAAGCTTATCGCAACTTCAGATAATGCGAATAGCCCTGATTGAGCTATGTGGTTAAGTTCGAGCCATTCTAAACAGGGAGCAAGCAAATAAATGGCCGACAAACCCATTTTGACGACGACGGCGGGCGCTCCGGTTCCCGACAATCAGAATTCTCTGACGGCAGGCGAACGCGGCCCGGTGCTGATGCAGGACGTCCACCTGCTCGAAAAACTCGCGCATCAAAACCGCGAGCGCATTCCCGAACGCGTCGTGCATGCGAAGGGTTGGGGCGCACACGGCACCTTCACCGTGACGAACGACATCACGAAATACAGCCGCGCGAAAGTGTTCTCCGACATCGGCAAGAAGACCGATATCATCGCGCGCTTCTCGACGGTGGCGGGCGAACTCGGCGCCGCCGATGCCGAGCGCGACGTGCGCGGCTTCTCGGTGAAGTTCTACACCGAAGAAGGCAACTGGGATCTCGCGGGCAACAACACGCCGGTGTTCTTCATCCGCGACGCGCTGAAGTTCCCTGACTTCATTCACACGCAGAAGCGCCATCCGAAGACGAACCTGCGCTCACCGACGGCGATGTGGGATTTCTGGTCGCTCTCGCCCGAGAGCCTGCATCAAGTGACGATCCTGTTCTCGGATCGCGGCATCCCGGCAGCGCCCATGTTCATGAACGGCTACGGCTCGCACACCTATTCGTTCATCAACGCGCAAAATGAGCGCTTCTGGGTGAAGTTCCACTTCAAGACGCTGCAGGGCCATCGCCACCACACCAATCGCGAGGCGGAGGACATCGTCGGCAAGGATCGCGAGAGCTATCAGCGCGAACTGTTCGGCACCATCGACCGTGGCGACTTCCCGCAATGGCGGCTGTTCGTGCAGATCATGCGCGAGACTGACGCCGACAAGACGCCGTACAACCCGTTCGACCTGACGAAGGTCTGGCCGCATGGCGACTATCCGCTGATCGAGGTCGGCATCCTCGAACTGAACCGCAACGCCGACAACTACTTCGCGGAGATCGAGCAACTCGCCTTTTCGCCGTCGAACGTGGTGCCGGGCATCAGCCACAGCCCCGACAAGATGCTGCAAGCGCGCGTGTTCTCCTATGCGGACGCGCACCGCTATCGCCTCGGCACGCATTATGAGGCGCTCCCGGTGAACGCGCCGAAGTCGGGCGTGCACACCTATCACAAGGACGGCGCGATGCGGTTCTTCGGCAGCCAGACCGGCAATGTCGATGCCTTTTACGAGCCGAACTCGTTCGGTGGCGCGGTGGAAGCCCCGCAATATCGCGAGCCGCCGCTGAAAATCTCCGGCGACGCGGACCGCTACAATCACCGCGTAGGCAACGACGACTACAGCCAGCCGCGGGCGTTGTTCCGGCTGTTCGACGCCGAGCAGAGGGAACGGCTGTTCAGCAACATAGCGGAGGCCATGCAAGGCGTGCCGGTGGAGATCGTGAAGCGGCAGGTCGTGCACTTCTACCGGGTCGATCCAGAGTACGGGCTCGGCGTGGCGGGCAAGATGGGCCTCGCACCCGAGGACGTGCAACTCAAGGCGGCGGAGTAGCGCGAGCAAGGCTGGGCCACGACTTTTGGCCCGGCCTCAAAATTTAATACGAATGACACTTATCAAACGGACGATAACGGTCTATCTTGTTGTAACGCATGGTCTTAAGCGAATGGCACCGTCTTTCAGCCATTAGCCGGTGGCTTTCGTCGACCTGTGTATCCTTGGTTGCGGTTTTTCTCAAGAAATGCCCCGGAGGCCTAGCTTTCCGGGGCTTTTTTATGGGCTTAGCGGGCTCTGTCCTCAGAGCGGCAGGCCGTCCGATGCGCGGGGCATGATCGGCAATGGGCTGAGACAAGACCATTGCTCCAAAAAAAGAGGCGCGGCGCTTTTTCATCAGGTGCGTTAACGCTCCGCAGGCGGATTCACAGCGCGACGGCCATGATCCCTTGAAATGACAGGATCGCGCTGACCGCGGCGACGCCCACCGAGATGAGCAGTTCCAGTCGTGTCGGCCTGAGCCATCCCCGCCGCATCGCGTTCACCGGACCGAGCGGCAGTAGCGGGCAAACGCGCGCCTGATCCTGCGGCTGACGCGTCTTCAGAAAGGCGATCAACTCATCCGGCCTGTATCCCGCCGCCTCGGGATATGCGCATCTCCGTTCCACCGGGAAGCGCGGGTCGTATCGCCAGATCAGAAGATCGCGGGCGCTCGCGTTGAGCAGAAAATCGAGGTCGTCGCGCGGAATGACGGGGACGCCTTCGCGGTCCGACACGAGCCTGAGCGCCGCCGGTGTATTTTGCGACGTCCAGCGATGCGGCTTGAAAGGTTTAAAATGTTGCCCCGTGGCAGCGAGCGTCGCCGAGGCGTCCAGCGTAGCGGCAATGTCGGTCATTTGGCCCCCTTGTGGTCGTGGGGCTCATGGTCGGGAAAGATGCTTGCGTGTGGCTCGCGTCAAGCTGGTTATCCCCAGCGTCGCAACTTAAGGCTGTGTCGGCGGGGCCGCCCTACAGCGTCATGCCGCAAAATAAACGCGGCGCGACGCTGTAAGCGCTTATCGATCAGCTTCTCCGCGTCAAATCGGTCCGATGCAACGCGGGCCGATCTAGTGGAACTTGCCGCGCCGACCGGGACCGCGCCCGCGCTCGGCGAACAACTCCGCCAGCTTCTCCGTCATCGCGCCCGCAAGTTCCTCGGCATCCGAGATCGTCACCGCGCGGCGATAATAGCGCGTCACATCGTGGCCGATGCCGATGGCGATGAGTTCAACGGACGAACGCGTCTCGATTTCGTAGATCACCTGCCGGAGATGCTTCTCCAGATAGGTGCCCGTATTCACCGAAAGCGTCGAATCGTCGACCGGCGCGCCGTCCGAAATCATCATGAGGATGCGCCGCTGCTCCGGCCGCGCCAGCATGCGAGCATGCGCCCAGGTCAGCGCCTCGCCGTCGATGTTCTCCTTCAAGAGCCCCTCGCGCATCATCAGGCCGAGATTGCGCCGCGCGCGCCGCCAAGGCATATCCGCCGCCTTGTAGATGATGTGGCGCAGGTCGTTCAGGCGGCCGGGCTGCGGCTGTTTGCCGGCGGCGAGCCACTGTTCGCGGGCCTGTCCGCCCTTCCACTGCCGCGTCGTGAAGCCGAGGATTTCCACCTTCACGCCGCAGCGTTCCAGCGTGCGCGCGAGGATGTCGGCGCAGCACGCCGCGACCATGATCGGTCGCCCGCGCATCGAGCCGGAATTGTCGATGAGGAGCGTTACCACCGTGTCGCGGAACTCCGTGTCGCGCTCCATCTTGAAGGAAAGCGGCTGGAAGCGGTCGGTGACGACGCGCGACAGCTTCGCGGTGTCGAGGATGCCCTCTTCGAGGTCGAAGGCCCACGAGCGGTTCTGCTGCGCGAGGAGGCGGCGCTGGAGGCGGTTCGCGAGGCGGCTCACGGCCACCTGTATCACCGCGAGTTGCTTGTCTAGGAAAGCGCGCAGGCGTTCGAGCTCGTCGGCGTCGCACAGTGATTCGGCGGTCACGAACTCATCGAACTGCCGCGTATAGACCTTGTAGCCGAAGTCTCCCGGCGCATCGAGCACGGACGTATTGGGCCGCCGTGAGGAATGCGGCTGCTCCTTGCCTTCCGTCTCGGACGGCTTGTAATCCTTTTCGGTGATGTCGGCCGCGTCGGCCTCATCGTCGGCGTCCGAACCTTCCGCGTCATCGGCCTGCGCTTCGGATGCCTGCGAGCTTTGATCGCTTTCGTCCTGCGAGCTTTCGCCCGGATTATCCTCGTTCTTCTGCTCGTCCGCGTCGGCGCTTTGCTCCGTCTCCGGGTCTTCGACGGGCGCTTCCATCAATTGCAGGGCGACGAGTACGTCGCGCGTCAGCTTCGCGAAGGCGGCCTGATCGGCGACGGTGGCGTCGGCGCGGTCGAGGATGTTGCCCGCGCGCTCGTTCACCCAGTCGCGCCACACATTGACGATGCCGTTCGCACCGCGCGGCGGCTTCTGGCCCGTGAGCCGTTCGCGCACCATGAGCGCCAGAGCATCCGCGAGCGGCGCGTCCTGCCGGTCGATGTCACGATCCGGGAAACGCTCGTAGATCGCGGCGAGCTTTGCGTCGAGGTTCTTGGCCACGCCCCTCATGCGGAGCGAACCCAGCGCCTCCACGCGCGCGCGTTCCATCGCGTTATAGGCTGACCGGGCCTCGCCGGACGGCGGCGCGTAGGCGTTATGCAGCTTCTCGTCATGCGCCGAGATCATGAGCGCGAGCGAGTCCGAATAGCCGCGAATGATCGCGATTTCCTTTTTCGTGATCGCGCGGCTTGGCAGCGGCAGGCGAACCGTCTTTCCGTCGTAGCCGGGCGTCTCAGGGCCGAACGTGACGTTTACGGATTTATTCTCCGCCAGCGAGCGCGTCGCGAGCGAAACAGCCCGCTTGAACGGCTGGATCGGGTCGGCCTTTTTTCTCGGGGTGTTCGGCATGGGCCTAGCCTTCGGGGCGCTTCATCGGTCTTGCCGGAAAAGCGGCATGCCGCTTCCCGGATCGTAGCTTCGCGCGCGGCTCGGATGCCCGCCGCTGCGGCCACTTGCTCAGCTTAGCGCGATATTGGCCGTCGACGCAGGCAGTTCCTCGCCGAAGCAGCGCTGGTAGAACTCGGCCACAAGACCGCGCTCCAGCTCATCGCATTTGTTGAGGAAGCTCAGCGTGAACGCGAAGCCGACATCGCCGAAGATCGTCGCGTTTTCGGCCCAGGTGATGACCGTGCGCGGGCTCATGACGGTGGAGAGGTCGCCATTCACGAAAGCCGTGCGCGTCAGTTCCGCCACGCGCACCATGTTGCCGACCGCGCGGCGCCCCACGTCGCTCTCGTAGCCCTTCGCCTTGGCGACCACGATATTCAGCTCGTCCTCGTAGGGCAGATAATTCAGCGTGGCGACGATCGACCAGCGGTCCATCTGGCCCTGGTTGATCTGCTGCGTGCCGTGATAGAGGCCCGACGTGTCGCCGAGGCCGATGGTGTTTGTCGTGGCGAACAGGCGGAAGGCCGGATGCGGGCGGATCACGCGGCTCTGGTCGAGGAGCGTCAGCTTGCCGGACACTTCGAGCACGCGCTGGATCACGAACATCACGTCCGGGCGGCCCGCATCATATTCGTCGAACACGAGCGCGGTGTTCGATTGCAGCGCCCAGGGCAAAATACCCTCGCGGAATTCCGTGATCTGCTGGCCGTCGCGCACCACGATCGCGTCCTTGCCGACGAGATCGATGCGGCTCACATGGCTGTCGAGGTTGATGCGCACGCACGGCCAGTTCAGCCGCGCCGCGATCTGTTCGATATGCGTCGACTTGCCGGTGCCGTGATAGCCCTGGATCATCACGCGGCGGTTGTAGGCAAAGCCCGCGAGGATCGCGAGGGTCGTCTCGCGGTTGAACAGATAGTCCGTATCGAGATCCGGCACATATTCGGACGACTGAGAGTAGGCCGGAACCTCCATCGCGCTGTCGATGCCGAACACCTGACGGACAGAAACTTTCATGTCGGGCAGGCCCGCCAGGCCTGCTTCACCGTTGGTCATGGCTTCCCCTCGGGATTGTATTTGTGCCAGCGCTTCCCCGGCTTGCGTCCGATCGGGCCGCCCGCCAGTAAGTCGACTAGCGAACGAGACCGGACTGCTTCAGATAATTATAGGCTGCGAGCACTTCGCGGAAGCGATCCTCGGAACTGCGATCCCCGCCGTTGTGGTCGGGATGATGAAGTTTTACAAGCGCTTTGAACTGAATCTTGATGTCGTCGGATGAGGCTGTCTCGTCAAGATTGAGCGAATGAAGATGTTTCAGCGCGCCTTTGGACACCGCGCGGCGTTGCTTGACAGCTTCGGCAGACCGCGCCTGCTCCCGCCCGCGCACCCGCTTCAGGAGTTCAAACGGATCGTTGGCGGCTGTCGCCGCAGCGGCAGCGGCGGCTGCATCACGGGCGGCGTGAAGCTCCGGCGCGTCGTGACCGTGCACGCCCATCGACCAGGTGGGGCGATGACCGGTGGCCGCCGACTTCTGGAAGTCCGCCACCTCTTCGTCTTTCATGCCCGCGAAATAGTCGTAGGTCTTGTTGTATTCGACCACGTGGTCGCGGCAGAAAAGGTAATATTCCCCCTCCGCATCACGGCCCTTTGGAGCCTTGTGCAGACCAGGTTTGGTGCACCCGCGCCATTGACAAGCGCGCGGAGCGGCGGCGGCGGGCTTTTCTGCGCGCGAGCGCCCACGCCCCTTGGTCACGCGGATGCTGTCGAAATATTTCGAATCGAGCTTCATGCGGAAACGAGTGTCACCTGCCGGAACCAAGTTTATCGTGCGGACGCTTCCGGCTTCGCATCCACCCTCAACCACAGTATGCGGCCACCGGCAACGCCTTACAAGGTCTTGACAGAATGCCAAATCGTGCCTCGTAAATTGTAGCAAGAAAAGCGCCCGCGTATTTGAGGCTGGAGGTTCGATGTCCGTCGAAAAGTCTATCCGTGAGAAACTGGAAAAAGCCTTTCTTCCGACGGTTCTCGCCATTGAAAACGAATCCGGCAAGCATGCTCATCATGTCGAGCAGCAAGGGCGCGCCGGTCCATCCGGGGAGACGCATTTTCGCGTGCGCATCGTATCGAGCGCCTTCGAGGGAAAAAGCTCGCTCGAACGTCATCGCGCCGTGAACGCCGCGCTTGCCGAGGAACTCGCCGGGCCAGTCCACGCACTCGCCATCAAGGCGCTGACGCCCGCCGAAACCGCATAATCGATCAAAGCTTCCGGAGACGCTATGCCCGCTCTTCTCGACGGCCCTCGCCTTGCCCCCGCTTCGGGCGACGAGGCGAAGCAACTCGTGATTTTCCTGCACGGCTACGGCGCAGACGGCAATGACCTCATCGGCCTTGGCCGCGAATGGGCGCCGCTCCTGCCCGACGCCGCTTTCGTCTCGCCCGATGCGCCGGAAACGATCCCCGGCTATTTCGGCGGGCGGCAATGGTTTTCGCTTTCGACGCGAAGCGAGCGCGAATGGGAAGAGGGCGTTTTGAGCGCGGAGCCCGCGCTTGCCGCCTTCATCGAGGACGAGGCGAGGAAGGCCGGGCTGCCCTTGTCGAAAGTGGCGCTCGTCGGCTTCAGCCAGGGCACGATGATGGCGCTGCAAACCGGGCTGCGGCTGCCGGAACCGGTGGCGGGCATCGTCGCCTTTTCGGGGCACCTCGCAGGGGCGACGCGGCTTGAAAGCGAAATCAAGGCGAAGCCGCCGGTTCTGCTCCTCCACGGTTCGGTCGACGAAGTCATCCCCGTCGCCGCGATCCATCTGGCGCGCGAGACGCTGGCAGCTGTCGGCGTGCCGGTTCAATGGCAGATCCGCCCCGGCCTCGGCCACGGCATCGACGGGCAGGGCCTCCTCGCGGCGGGGCAATTCCTTCGGGCGTGTTTCGGCCTCGACTAGGTTGAAGCGTCCTCAGAACGGCGGCTCCTCGCGGTCACGCTGGTTCTCGCCGGACAGCTTGTCGAAGAGATCGGTCAGGCGTCTCGAATAGATAATGGTAAGGCCAACGAATATCGTGACCGCGACCAGCACGGCGATGAAATATTCGACCCTGAAAGACATGGGCTCTTCGGCGTAGGCGATCAGGTTCATGCCGAGGAAGCCCGTCACGATGGTGCCGATGAGGCCAACCGTGGTGACGACCGTAAGCCGGTGCATTGAGGCGTTCTGCTTCCTCAGCGCGTTACTGTCGAGATACTTCACGAGATCGAAGAGTTCGCTCCGGACCTCGGCGAAAAGCGCGTCGATGGCGAGATGTTTGCGCAACATGCGGAACAGGTCGCGGACATGCGCGCGGCCGGAAAGCTCGGTGAAGAAATAGCGTTGCGAGAAGCGCAGGAAATTCTCCTGCAACAAGAGCGTCTCGTCGCGGAAAGCCATGCGGGAGTCGGGTTTGGACGGATCGAGCCGCTTCAGCGTTGCCACAAGCTGATCCGAGATCATCAGGAGCGAAGCCTTGTGGAAGTGGGCGACGAGAAACAGCCGGAAATACTGGTGCCGGAACTGGCTCAAGAGGCCGCGCTGGTCGTCCGTCAGGCTCGGGTTGTCGCCCGCCGAGACGATGGCGAAGGCTTCGCCGGAGGTGAGAAAGCGCGTTTCGAGTTCCGGCGCGTCGAGGCCGCCCGAATACATGCGGTCATAGACGTGGTTGGCCTCGAACTTCTGCACGAAGCGCTTGGAATAGGGCATGATGCCGGTCTTTGACGGCCGCGTGGCGAGCGTCAACGCGATGTAATCGCGCTTCGTCAGCACGTCGAGCGACGGCAGCGTGATGTAGGTCATCACCGGCATGCGGTAATATTCAATCTCGCGAAACCTGAGACGGCCCGTGTCGCTCGACGCCGCGTTCACGATCGGCGACAGCACGAATTCCCAATGTCGGGCGATGCAGGGCGAGCGGCGCGTGCCGACAAAGTCGATATAGCGCTCGCGATCCTCGTAATCCGATGCGCAAAGCACGGCGTCGTTGTCATCGAGCCATTCGACGCGGGCCGCGCAGTGGACGGGTTGACCGTCCTTCGTCCATCCTGCCGGATAGGCTCGCCCGAAGGTTTGCGTAATGCCCTGCGCAATTTCGAGCGGGATATTCTCGGCTCCAATCTCGCAGACGAGAATGGCGGTGTTCACCTCATAGAAGAAATACAGGTCGATATGCGAAACGTCGCAGATGACCGGCGTGGCGCCGCGCTCCGTCGTGATGCGCACCTTCTTGATATCGCTGCGCCGATAGACCTTCATCGGCAGATCGCCGGGGTTCTTGCGCCCGGCATCCGGCGCGTCGCCATACAGAAAGCGCTGCGCATGCGGAAGGAACGAAATGAATTCGCGGTAATGGCGCTCTTCGAAATGATCGCCGCCAAACGGACCGGCGGAGCGCCACGGCGTGCCCTCGCATTCCAGGTCGAACAGCGCGCCGCAGCCGCCGAACCCGCTTTTCTCACCCGAGGTGATGATCTGGAGCGGCCAAAGCACGATTTCGCGGAAATGGTGCGCGATGCGCCCGGGAGCTTGCGTTTTCGCTTCCTGGGGAAGCATCACCTTTTCTTGCATGCGAACCTGCGGCCTTCCTGTACTCGCTACGAAGCTACTCCAGATTCAGGACAGTTTCACGAAACGAAAGCGCGCCCATTCAAAATATTCGCAAGATCCAAGCGAGAGGGCGGGGTCTTGCCGCCTCCGATGTGTACGACGCTGTAAACGGTTTTCTCAACCCCGTCGCTTAGCATCGCGGAAGATCGCGGGCGTTTCGTCGAACGCGCGCCCTGCTCTGAAGCGGTGTGGGCCGCGACCGATTTCGGGGCGTCGACGGATCGAGATCGTCGCTCTGTACGTTTCTCGAAAGGCCGCGCGGTTCTCCTGCCGGCTGTCAGCCGCGCGAGGAAGACGCCATGCCTTCGAGCCATCTCGATTACCTGCCGGTCTCCAGCGGACTTTACATCGCGCTGATGGGCGCGCTTCTCGTCCTCGGCGTTCTCATCAAGATCGGCTTGATCCGTTACGTCTACACGCGTCTCGGCATCACGCCGCTGTCAGCCATCCTTCTGCTGCTGGCGAGCCTCGCCGGATCTTACGTCAACATTCCGCTCGCGCATTTTCCCGACGAGACGGTGGTCGTGCGCCAGTATGTGGACTTCTTCGGTATGGAAGTGGTGCTGCCGAGGGAGGTTGACTGGCCCGGAACGATCATCGCCATCAACATCGGCGGCGCGGTCATTCCGATCCTTTTGTCGCTCTATCTTCTCGCGGTGAACAAGATCTGGCTGCCGAGCATCGTCGCGACGGCCATCGTCAGCGCCGTTTGTTACATGGTCGCCGAACCTGTGCCGGGCGCTGGCATCATGATCCCGATCTTCATTCCACCGCTGTTCGCCTGCGCCGCCGCGCTGATCGTGGCGTGGAACAAGGCGCCCGCCGTTGCTTACGTAAGCGGCAGTCTCGGCACGCTTATCGGCGCGGACCTTTTCAATCTCGACGAGATACGGAAGATCGGCACGCCGGTGGCATCAATCGGCGGGGCAGGGACGTTTGACGGCATTTTCGTGACGGGCATCTTCGCCGTGCTGCTCGCGAGCCTCGTAGGCGCGATCAGCGAGCGTCGAGCCACGGAACGCGCCTGAAACGGCGACGCCGTGACCGACATGCGCGCCCTTGCTACATCGAGCCGTAGCGCTTGATGAGTTCGCGCTCGACATCGTCGCTCATCACGCCACCGCGCTGCCGGATGAAACTCTCGGCGTCACGCGCTCTGTCGCCGCGCACGAACTCCGCCACGCGACGCGCGGTGCTCCGCAGCGTCTTCGCGACATCGATGCGGTCGTGATGGCCCTTGCTGGGGAGAGAGTGAATGTTGTATGCGCCAACGGTCCTGGCCATGGGGGGCGCTCCTTTCAGGGGCTGGATCGATCCGCATCGAAGTTGAACGATTGAACGCGGATCAAGCGCCGAAAGCGGGAAATCGGAGCGGTAACGGCGCGTTTATAAAACGCCCGATGCTCCAACCCTTCTCTCGGGATTAGACGAAGGATGTAGCCCCGTCCATGACGCGCAGCAATGCGGCGCGAGTCAGGGTTCGCATGCATAAGCTGCATGACTGCGCAGCCGCACGCATCGCTTGCGTCGCCAAGGGTCTGGCCTATCGACGGAATCAGGTTCGTGATGCAAAAATTTTCTTCGCTGCTCGCCTGCTGCGACATTTTCGCAATCGAGAGCCGAAGGCCGCGAGGATTTTGCTAACGGAAGCCGCGTTCGCGCTACTCGATCATTGTCAGCTTGGAGCCGTTCAGCTCGAAACCGGAGAGCTGCTTGATGAAGCTCATGCCCAAGAGGTTCTGCGCCATACGGCCCGGCTCCGCGACCACCGCCTGCACGTCGCGCACGGTGATGTCGCCGATGCGCACCTGATCGAGCGTTACCGACGCCACGCGCGCCACGCCGTTCGCGGTGGTGGAACGGCCGTTGAACCGCAGGGACTGCGGCTGAAGGCCTAGCTTCTGCGCCGTCTCATACGACAGCGCCACATAGGTCGCGCCCGTGTCCGTCATGAACTCGACCTGCTGGCCGCGAATGGCCGCCATCGCGTGAAAATGGCCGTAATCGTTGGCGCTCAGCACGACCTTGCGCGCCGTCGAGGCCTGATCGGTCTGGCCCGCGTTGATCGTACCGCGCAAGGGAAGGGACGAGGCCGTGAGCACGCGGGTGTTGAAGCGGGACACGCCGGGCGAAGTCTGCTCGAAGCTGAAAAGATGCGAAAACCCGGCATCGGTGGCTGCCTGACGAACGCGCTCGTAAAGCGGCTCGAAGGAGTGGAAGGTGGCGTAGGCACCGACCAACGCAACCGACCAGACGAGCAGTTCCTTCGCGATCAATCGCTGAAACGACCGGCTTTCCATCGGCGGCTACCATTCCCCGTGTGACGAGCGCCGCGATGAAAAGTGTCGCCTTAACTCTTCATCACGAGCCTGTTCCCTGAGAATTCATATGACCGCAATCGGCTTAAAAAACTCATACCGAGAAGGCTCTGATGCAGCGCTCCGGGGCGCGTAATCAGCGCATCGACCCTTTCGAGCGTCACCGCGCCGAGCGACACCTTGTCGAGCTTCACTCGCGCGGCAAAGGCGCGCCCGTTCGCCGTATCGACCGGCACCGTGTAATCGAGCGCGCTGATGAGGATGCCCGCGCGGCGCGCGTCCTCCGGGCGAAGCACGACCGTGGACGCGCCCGTGTCCACGATCATGCGCACGGCCTTGCCATTCACCCGCACCTTGGCGATGAAATGGCCGTCGCCCTGCCGCTTGACGGACACGACTGCGCCCTTGCCCGAGCCTTCCATGCCCGGCGAAACCGTTTGCACCGTGCCGGGGTTGAGTTCTTCGACGACGCGGTCGCGCACCTCGCCAATTTCGGTGCGATAGGTATAAAGAGAGATGACGACGAGGAAGATCGCCGCCCAGCTTCCGAGCGCCTTCAGCGCTTCGGCGACGCGTCCGGCAGTGAGACGTGTGACGCCCGCCATCAGGAAGATGAGAAGTGCAAGGAGTGCCGCGACGCGTGGAAACTCATCCCGCGGAAGACCAGCGATGGTGTCGCCGTCGCCTGTCAGCAGGTAAAGCGCGAGACTGACGGCCAGAAGCCCTATCGCCAGGAAAATCATGGAACCAACCATCTTTCAACGCGTGCAATATGGAGGATATCGCGCAAAAGTCAGCCCCCTGTCGCGCAAACAAGGGAGCCCCCGCGCGAATCGATCCATAATTGCCGCGGAGCGTAACCGTTCTGCGCCGCGGCGTTGAGACCAGAATGCGCTGTGAGGCCCCGTAGATGCGTTATCCGCCCGATTTGCTCGATGAAATCCGAAGCCGTCTGCCCGTCAGCCGCGTCGTGGAGCGGCGCGTGAAGCTGAAGCGGCAGGGGCGCGAATATATCGGGCTGTCCCCGTTCAAGACCGAGCGCTCGCCTTCCTTCACGGTGAACGACCACAAGGGCTTCTATCATTGCTTCGCGACGGGCGAGCATGGCGATGTCTTCACATTCCTGATGAAGGTCGAAGGGCTTTCCTTCCCCGAAGCGGTGGAGCGGCTCGCGGCCGAAGCGGGCGTGATGCTCCCTGAGCCCGAGCCGGTTGACGCGGTCAAGGAGAGCCACGAAAACCGCGTCCGTGCCGCGCTTGAGGAGACGTGCCGCTTTTTTGAGGTGGCGCTGGCGAGCCTCGACGGAACGGCGGCGCGCGCCTATCTCGAAAAGCGCGGCGTCGGCGCGGCTGAGATCGCGGCGTTCCGACTAGGCTACGCGCCCGACTCCAAAACGCGCCTGAAGCAGCATCTTTCGGCCAAGGGCTTTACGCTCGCGGAGATGCAGGACGCCGGGCTCCTCATCCACGGCGAGGACATCCCGGTTCCCTACGACCGTTTTCGCGGCCGCCTCATCTTTCCGATCACCGACGCGAAACGCCGCGTGATCGCGTTCGGCGGTCGCGCGCTGCAACCCGACCAGCAGCCGAAATATCTGAACTCGCCCGAGACGCTGCTCTTTCACAAGGGCCATGTGCTGTTCAATCACGCCGCCGCGCGCGACGCGTCGAAGGTAGAGCGTGCCGTGATCCTCGCCGAAGGCTACATGGACGTGATCGCGCTCGCTCGTGGTGGATTCCCAAACGCGGTCGCGCCGCTCGGCACCGCGCTTACCGCCGACCAGCTTCGGCTTTTATGGGCGATGGCGCCGCTGCCGACGCTCTGCTTCGACGGCGATTCGGCGGGCCGCAAAGCGGCGCATCGCGCTCTCGACACAGCGCTTCCGTTCCTCGAACCGGGGCGGTCGCTGCAATTCGCCTTCCTGCCCGAAGGCCGCGACCCCGACGATATGGTGTCCGGCGGCGCAAGGGACGCGCTGGCGAAGCTTCTGGCCGAACCGCTGCCGTTTATCGATGTGCTCTGGTCACGTGAGGCCGAAAAGCACGCACTCGACACGCCCGAACAGCGCGCGGGCTTCGAAGCGCGACTTACGGAGGCCGCGCAGAAGATCGAGCACAAGAGCCTTCGCTTCCATTATATGGCGGGGTTTCGCGAAAGGCTTCGCGGCATCGGCCACAAGAGCGGCGGCCTGCCGCGTCCGCGCCCCGATGCCGAGAGTTGGCGGGCCCGCTCGATGCTCGCGCCGACCGGCGGCACCCGCAAGCCGCGCGCTCCGGCCGGCGGTCGCTCCATGCTTCCGCAGCGCACGAGCGAGCTTCTGTCCAGTCCGCTTACGCAGGCGACAGCGCCTGTCACCGCTCCCCGGGAAGCAGTCATCATCAGCGCGATTCTCGCCCATCCGTGGCTGATCGACGAGCACATGGAAGAGATTGCTCGCATTCCGTTTATCGACCCGGATTGCAACCGTCTCCGCAACGCTGTGTTAACCGTGCATCAGTTTGATGAATCACTTGACAACAAAAAATTGTTAGAGCACCTCTCAAAGGAGGGCTATGAGGCGGAGCTTGAGCGCCTGGATAAGGCGTGCGCTCTTAAAGCTGATCCACACTTCGCGCCGAATGCAGAGAGAGAGCAGGTCCAGGAGGGCTGGCGTCATGTCATGATGCTTCATGACAAGGCAGGCGTTCCGAGTTCGCTGCTTGAGGCGGAGAGTGAGTGGATGAGCGACCAGTCCGACGAAAATTCGGTCCGGCTCATTGCCGTGAAACAGCAGGTTGAAATTGTGTCGACTTAATCAACTCGCCTATATTGCGAGCGACGCAAACATTCACCAGATAGTATATGGGGCACGTGGCAGGGCAAAAAAACGAGCTTCATGAGTAACGGCGCATTAAGCACAACCGCTTATCTCTTCAAGTGGTTCGGCGATCAGAATCGCAAGCTCTCCAGTGAGCACCGCTATACGTCTTGAACGTACAAAACGAGATTGACCCGATACCCTGACGGGGTGGCAGCTCCTTGCGAGCCCCGTTTCCCGGCATTTCTGGAGCGCATAATGGCAACAGCGACGACAAAAAACGAGGACCAGGAGACGCAAGCGTCCGAATCCACGGACAGCCCGGTTCTTGATCTTTTGGATGCCGCCGTAAAACGCCTGATCAAGACCGCAAAGGCGCGCGGTTACGTCACCTACGACGAGATCAACGAAGTCATGCCGCCCGAGGACGTGTCCCCGGACCAGATCGAGGACATCATGACGATGTTCTCGGACCTTGGCATCAACGTCGTCGACGCGGAAGAGGTCGAAGAGGCTGCGGCCGAGCATCTCGACGACGAGGAAGACGATCGCGCGGCGCCGGCCAATCTGCCGGTCAAGCAGGAGCGGTCCACCGAGGTGGGCGAACGCACCGACGATCCCGTGCGCATGTATCTGCGCGAGATGGGTTCCGTCGAGCTGTTGTCGCGTGAAGGCGAAATCGCCATCGCGAAGCGCATCGAGGCTGGCCGCGAAGCCATGATCGGCGGTCTTTGCGAAAGCCCGCTGACCTTCCAGGCCATCATCATCTGGCGCGATGAGTTGAACGAGGGGAAGATTCTCCTCCGCGACATCATCGACCTCGAAGCCACATATTCCGGTCCGTTCTCGCGTCCCGAGGAGGGCGACGGCGAAGAAGAGTATGATCCCGAGCCGCAGCCGCAACCTGTAAGCGGCCCCCGCCCCGTCGTCACGAATGGCGGCGGCGCAACTAACGGGGTCACCGGCCTCAACGGCGCTAACGGTCACGCCCGCCCCGAGGGAACCGATGCCATCGGCCCCGAGGGCGAAACCGCCGAATTCCGCGGCGAGGAAGACGACGACGACCTCGAAAACAGCCTGTCGCTCGCGGCGATGGAGGCCGAACTCAAGCCGAAGGTGCTCGAAACCTTCGACCGCATCGCGACCGAATACAAGAAGCTGCGCAAGCTTCAGGATCAGCATGTCGAGCGCAAGCTTGCCGACGACGCGCTTTCGCCGCAGCAGGAAAAGCGCTCCCGCAAGCTTCGCGACGCGGTCATTCAGGACGTTAAGAGCCTGTCGCTCAACCCGGCGCGTATCGAATCGCTGGTCGAGCAGCTTTACGACATCAACAAGCGCCTGATCGGCTATGAAGGCCGCCTTCTGCGCCTTGCCGACGGTTTCGGCGTACGCCGCGACGAATTTCTGTCCTACTATCAGGGCAGCGAACTCGATCCGAACTGGATCGACCGCATCGGCACCCTGAAGGGCAAGGGCTGGCAGAAGTTCGTCGAGAAAGAACGCCAGCGCATCGATGAAATCCGTCAGGAAATCTACGCGCTTGCCACAGAAACCGGGCTCGATATCGCCGAATTTCGCCGCATCGTTAAGATTGTGCAAAAGGGCGAACGGGAAGCCCGGCAGGCGAAGAAGGAAATGGTCGAGGCAAACCTTCGCCTCGTGATCTCCATCGCCAAGAAATACACGAACCGCGGCCTGCAATTCCTCGACCTTATTCAGGAAGGCAATATCGGCCTGATGAAAGCGGTCGACAAGTTCGAATACCGCCGCGGTTATAAATTCTCGACCTACGCGACGTGGTGGATCAGGCAGGCGATTACACGCTCTATCGCAGATCAGGCGCGCACCATCCGCATTCCGGTGCACATGATCGAGACGATCAACAAGATCGTGCGCACCTCTCGTCAGATGATGCACGAAATCGGCCGCGAACCGACGCCGGAAGAACTGGCCGAAAAGCTTTCCATGCCGCTCGAAAAGGTGCGGAAGGTTCTCAAGATCGCGAAAGAGCCGATCTCCCTCGAAACGCCCATCGGCGACGAGGAAGACAGCCACCTCGGCGACTTCATCGAGGACAAGAACGCGATTCTGCCGATCGACGCCGCGATCCAGTCGAACCTGCGAGAAACGACGACGCGCGTGCTCGCCTCGCTCACACCGCGCGAGGAACGCGTGCTGCGCATGCGCTTCGGTATCGGCATGAACACCGATCACACGCTGGAAGAAGTCGGCCAGCAGTTTTCCGTCACGCGCGAACGTATCCGCCAGATCGAGGCGAAGGCGCTGCGCAAGCTGAAGCATCCGAGCCGTTCGAGAAAGCTGAGAAGCTTCCTGGACAACTAAGCCGCAAGCTCCGGCAGCTTGAGACACCGAAATGCGAAAACCCGGCCTGCGTGCCGGGTTTTCGTTATCTACCGATGGTGAAGTGTCATCAGCACTTCGTCGTGGCCGATGCTGGCCGGAAATGCAGCGATGCAAAAGCTATAACCCAAGCGCTGCCCCGCGCCCCGGCAAAGCCGATAAGCGCCGGGTTCCGCATGTGGATGTCCGGCGCACGCTTGTCCTTGTCCGATCGCTCGCTCGCCTTGTCGCGGAAGACCCGCGCTAAGCCGCCTTGCTCGTCGGGACGCCCTTGTCGGCGAAAACCTTTTGCAGCTCGCCGGACTGGAACATCTCGGACACGATGTCGGCACCGCCGATGAACTCGCCTTTGACATAGAGCTGCGGGATTGTCGGCCAGTTCGTGTAGGCTTTTATGCCGTCGCGAATTCCGTCATCGATGAGGACGTTGATATCCTGATACGAAACACCGAGGAAATTCAGGATTTGCGAGACGCGGCCGGAAAAACCGCATTGAGGAAACTCCTTGGTCCCCTTCATGAAGAGCACCACGTCGTTTGTCGTGACCTGATCCTTGATCCAGCTCTGGACGTCTTCGCTCATGCTTGGCCTTCCTTGTGCGATGTCGCAATTAAGGTGTTAACAGCGTGCCGAGAAAACAAGGCGCGGTGGCAAATCTGCTACTCGCCAGGAAGCCTCGTGGTGAGCGCGAGGGCATGCAACTCGCCACCCATCCGACCTTTAAGCGCGGCATAAACCAGCTGATGCTGCTGTACGCGCGACTTTCCGGCAAAAGCGGTCGAAGTCACGAGTGCCGCGTAATGATCGCCGTCGCCCTTCAGCGCCTCGATCTGCACTTCGGCATCCGGCAGGTGCTCCTTGATCAGGCGCTCGATTTCGTGGGCCTCCATGGGCATCGGCGATGCTTCTCCTTCAACAGATGATGCGTGGAGATTACAGGCGAATTGCTGCGCTGCGCAACAAGTGCAGACACCGGGCACGCTTATGTGGTTCAAAGCCGCGTGATCGGAGATAGGTCGTCACACAACAAAAAGTGCCTGACTGCGGGCGCGCTACGCTTGGCGACCCATTTCAAAGGTGCGGCGACACTGAAGCCCGCTCCGTACTGCAATCCGATCAGGCGAAACGGTGCCGATTTTTAGTTCGAGGGATCCACCGATCAGGCCATTCGACCGAATCGGTCCCACAGCGCCGAGCCGTAAATAAGACGCGCAGCGACGCTGTATTTTTGGATTGTCTATTATCCTGCGCTTGGTCGAGTCATTAGCGCGGGCTGATCTAGCGTGAAATTCCGCGGAAGCCGGGCATCGGCGAATATCCGTAGGGCACTCCGCTGTTCATCAAGTTCTGCTGGGAGCCGAAGGGGCTCGCGTATGACCCGCTCGCCGCGCCGCCCGACACGTAGAATCCGCTTTTGAATTCGCCCTTGCCGTCGACCTTGTCCTGAAGCGCTTTCAGCTTGTCGTCGTCGTTGAGAGCGGCTGCGGCATCACTGTTTTGCTGCACGGGCTCGCTCGACCACGCCCACAATTGCATCGGCGTAAAAAGAGAAACCGCGACCGCGGCCAGACCTGCAAAAGCAACCTTGCGCATTTTTTCCCTCGCTCGCAATTGCTAGCGCTTTCCTAACATGCTCCGCGGCACTTTGTACAGATTATCGCTAAAGTTGTAATGATCACGAAAGACTACCTCGCCACCGGGGAGGGGAGGGCACACGCATCGGAATGCCGTTCTCGCGTCGGCGCTCTTAACGATTTATTCACAATGCGCTTTTTCCTAGTGGAAGATGGGTGCACGTTGCTCGCTTCCAACGGAGGATGATGACCATGTCGAAAGACCGCTCGCCCGACACGCTCATTCGCCGCGCGAAGCAGACGCGCGACCAGGCCGATGCGCTCGAAGAGATCTGGCTGAAGAATGCACTTGAAGATGTGGCGCAGGCTTATGAGTGGCTCGCATTGAAGCTCGCAGCCGAGCCCACGAACGCGATCAATTGATATGGCGCGCTGCCGCCGAAGCCTCCGCAATAGCGCCTGCGCCTCGCCGACCGCGTTACCGCCTTGTCAAACGCTTGAAGCGTAGTATCGATACGCGCATCGCGATTGTTCGAGCCCCGTTCACCCGCAACCTGCCTGAGGCGGAGAACGCGACCATTCAGTTGTCGAACACTCGCGGCGTTTTCGGTTTGTGCCGTCGCTGAGCCGTCGCTTCCGATGGCTGGCGCTTTCACGAGAGCGCGGCGCGCCCCGCTTCCTGCTCTGGAGATAAGATGCCCGGACTTTATCTGGAACCGACCGGCTTCCTTTACGGCGAGATCGCGCGCCAGGCGATCGCGGCGGGCGAGGCGCTGCCGCTTGCCGGAAGCCCGCGCATCGCGTTCTCGGCGGCGCGGCTTCAGGAGGGCGGGCCCGGCGGCATCCGCAATATCTTTCTGCGCGCATCGGCCCTGCCGCAACTGAGCGAGCCGCGCGTGAAAGCCCTGCTCGCGCGCATCATCGAACCCCGCGCCGACATCGCAGGCGTGCCGATGGACGGCCCGCGCATCATGGGCATTCTGAACGTCACGCCGGACAGCTTTTCGGATGGCGGCGAGCATTTCGCTACGGATGCGGCGTTGGCGCATGCGGCGGATCTGGTGCGGCACGGCACCGACTTCATCGATGTCGGCGGGGAATCGACGCGGCCCGGTTCCGACCCGGTGGATGTCGAGGAAGAGGTGCGGCGCATTCTGCCCGTGCTCGACGGACTCGCCGCATGGCAGACGCCGGTCTCGGTCGACACGCGACGCCCTGAAGTCATGCGCGCGGTGGCGGGCGGCGCGCGGCTCGACATCATCAACGACGTTTCCGCGCTCACCTTTTCAAGCGACAGCCTTTCCACGGCGGCCGAACTCCGCAAGCCCGTGGTGCTGATGCACGCGCAGGGCGATCCGAAAACGATGCAGGACGCGCCGTCCTACGCCGACGTCGTGACCGAGGTTTTCGACTGGCTCGAAGCGCGGATCGAAGCGGCGGTTGCGGCGGGCATCGACCGCGCGAAGATCGTCGCGGACCCCGGCATAGGCTTCGGAAAGACGCTCGCCCACAACGCGGCCCTGCTGCGAAGCATCGCCCTGTTCCACGGTCTCGGCGTGCCGCTGCTCGTAGGCACTTCTCGCAAGCGGTCGCTTCAGCGCGTGGCGGCCGCCGAGCTTCCGGGCGACATCGACGCCGCGAGCGTCGCCGCAGCCCTCGACGCGGCCTCGCGGGGCGTGCAGATCGTCCGCATGCACAATGTCGAAGCCACGGCGCAGGCGCTTGCGGTCTGGCGCTGGCTTAACGGTAGCAATCCATAGCGCAGCCGCTTTGTACCAGCGGGCGGCTGCCATGCGTTCCAATGCACTTGCGTGAAGCTGTCCTGTATGCAAAACACGATCGACAAGTATTCATGCAACTGTCGAACAAACAGGCTAAATTCCGTCAAATATTTAAATATAATGGTGAGCTGGTTGGGGTAGCATAGAGCGGAAAAACAATCTGCTTTAAGCTCAAGACGGCCATTGCTTTGGCGGATTAACAGACTTCTTGGGAATGGACATGCGGCAAAAGCTCTTCGGCACGGACGGCATTCGCGGACAGGCAAACACCTGGCCGATGACGGCTGAGATTGCACTGAAGGTCGGCATGGCGGCTGGCCACATGTTCACGAATGGCGGCCGCCGCCACCGCGTCGTGATCGGCAAGGACACGCGGCTATCCGGCTACACCATCGAGAACGCGCTCGTTTCCGGCTTTACGTCGGTCGGCATGGACGTGGTGCAACTCGGCCCGATCCCGACGCCCGCTGTTGCCATGCTCGTGCGGTCGCTGCGCGCCGACCTCGGCGTGATGATCTCCGCTTCGCACAACGCCTATCAGGATAACGGCATCAAGCTTTTCGGCCCCGATGGCTACAAGCTCTCGGATGAGGTGGAGACCGAGATTGAAGCCGAAGTGTTCGGCGACATCGACCGGCTGCTCGCCGAGCCCGACCATATCGGCAAGTCGCGGCGCATCGACGGCATCGTGGACCGTTACATCGAATTCGCCAAACGCACGCTCGACCGCACGATCAGCCTCTCCGGCCTCAAGATCGTCATCGACTGCGCGAACGGCGCGGCCTATCGCGTCGCGCCCGCCGCGCTGTGGGAACTCGGCGCCGAGGTGGTGGCGCTTGGCGTCGCGCCGGACGGCCGCAACATCAACCGCGAATGCGGTTCCACCGTACCCGATCATATCTGCCGCAAGGTTCTCGAAACAGGCGCACATATCGGGATCGCGCTCGACGGCGACGCCGACCGCGTCATCATCTCCGATGAAAACGGCCAGATCGTCGATGGCGATCAGATCCTCGCCGTCATCGGGGAGAACTTCCGCAACACGGGTCGCCTTCGCGGCGGCGGCGTCGTCGCGACGGTGATGTCAAATTTAGGCTTGGAGCGCCATTTCGAGAAGCTCGACCTCTCGCTGATCCGCACCAAGGTGGGCGACCGTTACGTGGTCGAGGCGATGCGGCGCGGCGATTACAATGTCGGCGGCGAGCAATCCGGCCATGTCGTGCTGTCGGACTTCACCACCACGGGCGACGGCCTCGTGACCGCGCTTCAGGTTCTGAGCGTCGTGATCCAGAGCGACAAGCCCGTCAGCGAGGTCTGCCGCCGCTTCGAGCCGGTGCCGCAACTTTTGAAGAACCTTCGCTTCTCAGGCCCGAGCCCGCTCGAAAGCGAGGCGGTCAAAAGCGTCATCGCCGCGCAGGAAATGCGCCTCGGAAGGGCCGGGCGGCTCCTCATCCGCAAATCCGGCACCGAGCCGTTAATCCGCGTCATGGCGCAGGGCGAGGACCAGACGCTCATCAGCGGCGTCGTGGCGGAGATCGTTGCCGCCGTGCAGGCGGCCGGGCAGGGCGAGGGCGTTGTTTCGACGTCGTAAATCGACCTCGGCGGGGCAGTCTCCGGCCCCCGCCGCGCCTTCACATAATACTTACGATTACTTCATCCTTCAGTAACCATAAAAATTAGTGATGGGCCTTTCCAGTAAAAAAGGCCGTCCCGAAAGTGATATTTAACCTTACCGGTTTACCACTGATGCCAGACCGATTAGCCCCGTCCCATGCCGCATCAGTGGATAAAACCATGAGCTTTATGTCAGATTACGACGCTACTCCCGAGGGCCTGCTCGGAGCGGCCAGCCGCTTCGACGCCTATTTCGACGTGTACGGCCTGAGCCTCAAGCAAGAGGCCGACGAGGTGCAGCGAACCGTCACTCTGATAGCGCGCTCCCCTGTTTCCCCGTGTGCGAAGGCGCTGGCGTTGAACCTCGCCCGCTTCCAGCCCCGCTCGGTCGAAGTCAACGTCATCTTCTCGCAGATCGCGCCCGCCGACGAGCTTGAGTCCTTCGTGCGCTCGCTCGCCAACGCCTGCGGAGAAGCTCCGGAAATCATCGTCCGCTGGGCCAAGAACCGCGCGCTTCTGGATGCGCATGAGCGCCTGACGCTGGGCCGTACGCTGTGCTGGACGGGCGACTCCATGCGTCGCTCCGAGGATACGCGCAGCGCGATCGACCGCGTGGAAGATTGCACGCCGCTTGTGCTCGCCGAAGCGATTGCGAGCTTCTCGGCGCTGTGGCGCGCATCGGTGCCGCTGCCGCGCATGGCTTTCGCGCCGGTAAGGGAGCCAGCACTCGCGCGCGCCGTGGCGTCGTCTCCGATGATGGAAACGCCGATGTCGCTCGAAGCCAACATCGTGCGCCTCGATGAATATCTGCGCTGGCGGCGGCATTAAATAGCCGCGCACCGATAGCGAATCTCGCAAGGGCGGCCAGGAGCCGCCCTTTTTGCTGCCGCTGTGCCGCCCGCTCAACGGACCTTGAGCAGATTTCTCAGCGCGAGCAGGAAAAGAAAGATCAGCGCCGCGCTCAGGATCGCCTGAAAGAGCGCCAGCGAGGATACGATGAGCGGCATGATGGGCGTTCCGCCCGGCTCGACGCCATAGAGGCAGCCGAAAACGCGGCGGGCGTTGATGGAGTCGTGCCAGTCGATTTGCAGGAACGCGCTTCTAAGCGAGAGATAGATGGCTTCCAGGATCGGGTTCGAGGTGCCCGAGGCGCAGGGCGAACCGATTGCGGCGGGCGGCCATTTCAGGAACGATGCGGCGCTCCCGCGCGCGGCGAGATAGAAGCACGCGAACACCACGACGGACAGCAACCACAGCGCCGCCGGTCTCAGCAGCGAGCGGCCGAAATTCGCAACGCCCCCGTAAATGTAGCCGAGCCAGAAGCGACCGATGCCGGAGCCGAACGGCTTGTCGCTCCAGAACCTCCGGCAGCGGAACTCCTGCGCGAAAAATTCCTGCTCGCGCGGCAGATCCTGCGCCTCCGACGCCAGCTTCTTCAGGCGGCGGAACTTGGCGGAGGCGTCCGGGTCTTTGCACACCTTCGCGGCCTTGAAGAACGGCCCGCGCGGATCGGAAATGCCCGCCTTTTTCCACGAGTGGAAGCGCTTCAGCGGATCGGCCACAGTCATGTTGTCGAGGCGGGGCGGCTCGTGGAAATTCGCCTCCAGGAAATCGGGCACGGTTCTGAAAGTCGCCCCCGCGAGGACGAAGGCGACACGGCTCTGCGCTGCGCTGAAATCGGCCTTCCCGAGGAAGGCGGTCGAGGCAAACGAAACCGGCGCTTCAAATCGCGCCTCGCGGAAGACCGCCTCGCCCTCGAACCGGCTTTCGGCGAAGGTGGATGTCTTGCCGAGGCTGAAGCTCGCGAAATCCGCCTGACTGAGAAAGCGCGCGCCTGCGAAGGTCACGCCGCCCGTGAACCCGGATTGGCGGAAAACCGCGGGCGCGCCGAACTCGGCGGCGGAAAAATCGGCCTCGCCCGAAAAGCGTGCGTCGGTAAAGGTTGCGTCGAGCGCGAACTTCGTACCGGGAAAGCGCGCCTTGCCTTCCGCGCGCATGTCAACGAAGGACGCCGGCTTGTCGAACCGCGCGTCGCGAAACGAAACGTCGTTCCAGAACTGGCCGCGATCGAACCGCACCTCGCCCTTGAAGGCGGCTTCAGCGAACCGCGCTTCGCCCGTGAACTGCGCCTCCGCGAACCCGGCATTGCCAAGAAATTGCGCGGCGTTGAACCCGGCCGAGCCGGAAAACACCGCCCCTTCGAACATGGTATCGGACAGGAAGCGTGCCTCATCGAACCGCGCGGCGGCGGCGAATTGCGCCTTAGAGAAGTCGGCGCTGCCGGAAATCAGGCTGGAGCGGAAATCGGCCTTGCCCGTGAAGCGTGTCCGCTGGAACTTCACGCCGTGGCTCAGCGGGCCGTTCTTCTCCTTCAGGAATTCGGTGCGCTCGAAATCGGCCCCGCCG
>NZ_JFZJ01000038.1 GCF_000636015.1 Rhodomicrobium udaipurense JA643 | reverse complement strand
CGCCGAGGTGCAACGCGGCCGATATCGGCACGTTCCGGTCGGCCAGCCCCTGCCAGAGGAGAAACGGCGCCTCGATCGCCTCGAACGGAATATCCCACCGCTCCGAGAAAATCCTGAACTCCTGCACGACGCCGCGAATGCCGGGCCGGATGCCCTCGATCACGCCCGCGAGCACATTCGCCTTGACCTCCGGCCGCGACAGGATCGGCGCATCGGCTGGCCCTGCGCGGCGCATCAGCCCACGAAACATCGCGTCCGGCGCGGCCTTGAACAGCGCGCGGCTCAGCGAAAAGACGCCCGTCATCGCGAGCGTATAGTGTGGCATGGAGCGGAAGAAGATCGCCTCGCCGCGCGGCAGATTTGCCGGGCCTTCGGGTGGGCACATCGGACCGACGGGGCTGACGAGCGCGGCGGCCATTACGCGATCCGGCAGAAGGGCTGCGCACGCAGCGGCATACGGTCCGCCGCCCGAAACGCCCGCCACCGCGAACCGCCCGATGCCGAGGCGATCCGCAAGCGCGCTAACGTCGCCCGGCCAGTCGACGAGTTTCCTCGTCGGCTGGAAGTCCGATGCGCCGAAGCCAGGCCGGTCGGGTGAAATGAGGCGCAGGCCGAGCCTGCGCGCGGGCGCGTCAGCCAGCCGATACATGAGGCGCGATCCGGGCGTCCCGTGAAAGACGAACACGGGCAGCCCCGCGTCGTCGCCATATTCGGCCCATGCGAGCTTGCGGCCCCCGGCAAGCGCCAGCGTTCGCGGTTCGCCCGCGAAAACGGCGGCGTTGCCGTGCCGGGTGCTGGTTGCAAACGCCATGATGCGCCCTCCGGTTGAAACATCGCATGCGGATTTAAATATAGAAAAGAGCCGCCTCAAGAATGAGACGGATATCTCGGAATGTTAGCACATCAGACAAGGAGAGAACGATGGCTGACGAAGGTTCGAGCAAAGGTCGCGGCGCCTCGCCCCCGCGCTACGGAGACCCGTTTCAATCTTTCCGAACGGAAATGGACCGGCTTTTCGAAAACTTTCTGTCGGGAGTGCCGCAACTCGCCGGTTTTCGGCAAGGCGTTCCGGCAGACCACGGCCTGACGCCGTCTCTCGACGTGAAAGAAACCGACAAGGAACTCGTCGTTAAAGCGGACCTGCCGGGCATCGAAGAGAAGGATCTGCAACTCACGGTGCACAACGGGCAGCTTCGCATCAGCGGAGAGAAGAAAAGCGAGAAGTCGGAAGAGCACGAGAACTACTACGTGAAGGAGCGAAACTTTGGCTCGTTCACACGCACGATCCCGCTACCCGACACGATCGATGAGGACAAGGTCGAGGCAACCTTCGACAACGGTGTGCTTACGGTTACTCTGGCGAAGAAGGACGATCACATAAAGCCGCAGAAGAAGATCGAAATCAAAAGCGGTCAGACCTCCACTTAGTCCGTGCGTGACCAACATCGGCGGCGCGATCAATCAAAGCGTCGCCTTTTCGCGGTTTGGTGCCTTCTCTCACGTTTGGTTAACAACTTATCCACATGGCGGACTTGACACATCGGCACAAAAGGGGAACATTTGGGGATCGTAACGCGTATAGTCAAAAGGTTTGGACGCTTCGATGCTGATCCCGATTTCCCGGCAGATATGGGAGGCCAAGTATCGTTACACGCCCGCCCATGGCGAACCTGAGCAATCCGTGGAGGAAACTTTCGCCCGCGTGGCAAGGGCGGCCGCATCGGCAGAACAAGCGGCCGCTCAGAAATATTGGGAGAAGTGCTTTCTGGATGCGATGGCGAATTTCGCCTTCATACCGGCGGGACGTATCCTCGCGGGTGCTGGCACGGGGCGCGACGTCACCTTGTTCAATTGCTTTGTCATGGGCGAGATCGGCGACGACATGGGCTCGATCTTCGCGCATGTCCGCGAGGCCGCGCTGACGCTCCAGCAGGGCGGCGGTATCGGCCACGATTTCTCCACCCTGCGGCCAAAGGGCGCGCCCGTGAAGGGAGTTGGCGCGGATGCGTCCGGCCCCGTCAGCTTCATGGATGTATGGGACGCGATGTGCCGGACGATCATGTCCGCCGGATCGCGCCGCGGCGCCATGATGGGCACGCTCCGCTGCGATCATCCCGACATCGAAGCCTTCATCGAGGCGAAGGCGGACCCTGCGAGGCTCCGAAACTTCAATCTTTCGGTGCTGGTTACGGACGCTTTCATGGAGGCGGTGAAGGCGGATGCGCGCTGGCCGCTCACGTTCGAAGGCACCGTTTTCCGCGAGGTAAGCGCGCGCGGCCTGTGGCTGAAGATCATGCGCAGCGCGTACGACTACGCGGAGCCGGGCGTCATCTTCATCGACCGCGTCAACGCCGCGAACAATCTCGCGTGGTGCGAGACAATCTCGGCGACAAACCCTTGCGGCGAGCAGCCTCTGCCGCCCTACGGCGCCTGTCTTCTCGGGTCGATCAACCTCGCCGCGCTGATCGAAAAGCCCTTTGAGCCCGAGGCCCGGCTCGACGAGGCGCGCCTTGAAAGGCTCGTGCCCGTCGCCGTGCGCCTCCTCGACAACATCATCGACGTGTCGCGCTACCCGCTGCCATCGCAGGAGCGCGAAGCGAAGGCGAAGCGGCGCATCGGCCTTGGCGTCACGGGGCTTGCAGACGCGCTGATCTTTTGTGGCGCGCATTATGGCGAGGAGAGCGGACGCGCGCTCGCGTCCTCGTGGATGGCGCGCATTTCGGCGCTCGCTTACGAGGCCAGCGCGTCACTGGCGAAGGAGAAGGGTGCTTTTTCTCTCTTCGACGCCGACGCTTTCCTCGCGCGCCCGTTCCCGGCCTCCCTTCCGCCACCGCTGCAAAAGGCCATCCGGCAACACGGCATCCGAAACGGCGTTCTGACCTCGATCGCTCCCACGGGCACGATTTCGCTTCTGGCGGGCAATGTCTCCAGCGGCGTTGAACCCGTTTTCGATTTCGATTTCAGCCGCCGGGTGCTTCAGCCCGACGGCTTCGCGCGGCGCGAAACAGTTGAAGATTACGCCGTGCGCATATTCCGCGAAAGGCAGGGTAGCGCGCCGCTGCCGCCCGCGTTCGTCGCGGCGCATGAACTGACGCCCGCTCAACACCTCGAAATGCAGGCCGCGCTTCAGCGGCATGTCGACGCTTCGATATCCAAAACGGTCAATTGTCCGGCGTCCATCCCGTTCGAGGACTTTGAAATGTTGTATGCCGATGCCTATCGCCTTGGGTTGAAGGGCTGCACCGCGTATCGCCCCAACGCAGTGACGGGAGAGGTTCTCACGCCCGCGCCCGCTTCTACCGAAGAGCCGCCCGCCCAGCCTGCGCTTCCACTCGCTGCCGTGGCGCGCGAGGCTGACGCCATAGAACCGGTACCTCGCCTGCGCGAACCGGTGCTTTCGGGCTTCACCTACAAGCTGAAATGGCCAGGCTCGGATCACGCCATCTATGTCACCATCAACGACAGCATCGAGAACGGCGATCGCCGGCCCTTCGAAATATTCATCAACTCCAAGAACCTGGAGCACTACGCGTGGACGGTCGCGCTCACGCGCATGATAAGCGCCATTTTCCGGCGCGGCGGTGACGTGGGCTTCGTGGTGGAGGAACTCAAGGCGGTCTTCGATCCGCGAGGCGGCGCGTGGATGGAAGGGCGTTACGTGCCGAGCCTCCTCGCCGCCATCGGCGACATCGTCGAGCGGCATTTCATCCATATCGGCTTTCATGGCGGGGCTTCCGAACTTGCGCGTGCCGTACCGTCGCCGCCGGGAGACGATGGCGAGCAGGAGGGCCTGATATACCTGACGAATTTCTGTCCGAAATGCGGGGCGCCGGGGATGATATCGCAGGAAGGATGCCGCGCCTGCCGAGTCTGCGGGTTCTCCACATGCAATTGAACGAGGCTTCAGCTCTTCGGGTGTTCGACCTTTGCGCAACTTGCCCTAGGATGGGCAATCAAACATAAATGACGCTGAAAAAGCGGATTGTGGAGGACGACATGACGGGCAAAATTTATCCAGTCTCCGAGGCCTGGAGCAGCTCGGCCTACATCGATGAAAACAAGTATCGCGCGCTCTACGAGCAGAGCGTCAGCGATCCCGAAGGTTTCTGGGGTGAACAAGCCGCCCGTATCGACTGGATCAAGCCTTTTACCAAGGTAAAGAACACTTCATACGATCCGCATAACGTCTCGATCAAGTGGTACGAAGACGGCTCGCTGAATGTTGCCGCGAATTGCATCGACCGCCATCTCGAAACTCGTGGCGACCAGGTTGCCATCATTTGGGAAGGCGACGAGCCGAATCTGGATCTCAAGGTCACATACCGCGAGCTTCATGACCGCGTCTGCCGCTTCGCGAACGTGCTCAAGAAGCACGGCGTCAAAAAGGGCGACCGTGTCACGATCTACCTTCCGATGATCCCCGAGGCCGCCTATGCGATGCTCGCTTGCGCGCGCATCGGTGCAATCCATTCAGTCGTTTTCGGCGGGTTTTCGCCGGACAGCCTCGCGAGCCGCATCGTCGACTGCGACTCGAGCGTCGTCATCACGGCCGACGAGGGCGTGCGCGGTGGCCGCAAGGTTCCGCTCAAGGCGAACGCCGACAAGGCGCTTGAAAAATGCCCAAGCGTGGAACGCGTGCTCGTGGTGAAACGCACCAATGGCACGGTCGGCTGGACACCCGGCCGGGATTACTGGCTTGCGGAAGAAATGGAGTCCGTCTCTGCAGATTGCCCGCCGGAGGAGATCAACGCGGAAGACCCGCTGTTCATTCTCTATACGTCGGGCTCGACGGGCCAGCCGAAGGGCGTGCTTCACACCTCCGGCGGCTATCTGGTTTATGCTTCTCTGACGCATCAATACATCTTCGATTACAAGGATGGCGATATTTATTGGTGCACGGCGGACGTCGGTTGGGTCACCGGCCACAGCTACATCCTCTACGGTCCGCTCGCCAACGGCGCGACCACGGTCATGTTCGAGGGCGTGCCGAACTATCCCACGGCGGCGCGCTTCTGGGATGTCATAGACAAGCATCAGGTGAACACGTTCTACACAGCGCCGACGGCCATTCGCGCGCTGATGGGCGCCGGCGACGAACTCGTCAAGAAAACGAGCCGCAAGTCATTGAAACTCCTTGGTAGCGTCGGTGAGCCGATCAATCCCGAAGCTTGGGAATGGTATTACCATGTCGTCGGCGAGGAACGTTGCCCCATCGTCGACACTTGGTGGCAGACTGAAACCGGCGGCATTCTCATCAGCGCTCTGCCCGGCGCTATCGCCCTAAAGCCCGGCTCGGCCACGCTGCCGTTCTTCGGCGTAAAGCCCGCACTCGTGACGCCCGATGGCCAGCCGATCGAAGGCGCTGGGGAGGGCAACCTCGTCATCACCGATTCATGGCCCGGCCAGATGCGCTCCGTCTACAAGGATCACACGCGTTTCGTTCAGACCTACTTCTCGGCCTACCCTGGGACCTATTTCACGGGCGATGGCTGCCGCCGCGACGAGGATGGCTACTACTGGATCACCGGCCGCGTCGACGACGTGATCAATGTGGCGGGTCATCGCATGGGGACGGCGGAAGTCGAGTCGGCGCTCGTGGCTCATTCGAAGGTGGCGGAAGCGGCCTGCGTCGGCTATCCCCACAGCCTGAAAGGTCAGGGCATCTATGTCTACGTCACCCTGATGGAAGGCATCGAACCGACCGAAGCGCTCCGCACCGAATTGCGCAATTGGGTGCGGCAGGAAATCGGGCCGATCGCGACGCCGGACCTCATCCAGTTCGCCCCCGGCCTGCCGAAAACGCGCTCCGGCAAGATCATGCGTCGCATCCTGCGCAAGATCGCGGAGGACGACTTTTCGAACCTCGGCGATACGTCCACGCTGGCGGAGCCGGGCGTGGTGTCGGATCTCATCGAGAACCGCATGAACAAGGCTGTCGCCTGATTCGAGTCGACGGGGGCGCGCTTTGGTCGCCCCCGTCCGATTACGATCGCTGAACCTTACGCGGGGCTGTTACTTTAGGGCAACGGCCTTCGGCGAGAAGCGTAGGTAGCTTCGCGGAAGCATGCATTTCCTCTCGAATCCGGCTAGTAGGCAGGCCGTGGATGACATTGGAAAGAGCCATGCCTGAGCGGAACATCGACAATGCCGAGGTCAGAGCGAACCTGGGCTTTCGGCCTACACTCCTGACCCCGGTCATGGAAAGAAACGCACTCGAAAGCAGCGACGTTGAGGACTTCCTCTCGGTCCGCCTCTCCGCGACCGATGAGGCCGGAAAGGCCGAGGCTGAGCATTGGCTCAGTTAGGATTCCGATCCGGTCGTCCCGTCGATTATCGCAATAGCGACGCTTACCGAGCTCCGTGCATGAGTTGCAGACGTGCTCAATATTAACTTCGAGCACGCTTTTGATTTTTCAAATAACACACGAGAGCAAGCATCTATTTGCATGGATGAATAGGCGATTATGCGCGTAATTCCGGGTCCCCGCCACACCCTGGCAAGGGGAATCAGCTTTCCAGACAATGATTGAGGCCGCCGGACAGGCCTTGCAATGATGGAGGCGCATGCCATGCAGCACTATGTGGGATTGGACGTTTCCCTGAAGCAGACTGCCGTGTGTGTCGTCGATCAGACGGGCAAAATCAAGCGGGAGTCGATGGTCGCCTCCGATCCCGACGAGATTGCGCGCTTTATAGTCGCTCATGCGCCGCAGGTAGCTCTGGTCGGCCTTGAGACCAGAGCGACATCGACATGGCTTTGGACTGAGCTTAACAAGCGAGGGCTCCCTGTCGTCTGCATCGACGCCCGGCACGCCAAGGCGGCGTTGAAGATGCAAATCAACAAAAGCGACCGCAACGACGCCGCCGGCATCGCCCGCATCATGCAGTGCGGATGGTACAGAGAGGTCCGCGTCAAGGACCTCGACAGCTATGCCGTCAGGGCGCTTCTGAGCAGTCGGGCGCTGCTCGTCGCACTGAAGCGGGATCTCGAGAACCAGATCGGAGGATTATTGAAGAACTTCGGGCTCGTCATAGGGCGCGCCAAGATGACGACATTCACAACGCGGGCAGAAGAGTTGCTTGACGGGCAGCCTGCGCTCTCCGCTGCGGTAGAGCCGCTTCTCAAGGCACGAGAGGCGCTCGGGAAGCAAATCGCCGATCTCGATCGCAAGGTCTTGCGCCTGGCTCGGAGCGCCCCCCAAATTCGCCGCTTCATGACCGTGCCCGGCGTCGGTCCGATCACGGCGCTTTGTTATCTGGCGACGATCGACGATCCCGCGCGGTTCAAGAAGTCGCGCGCTGTTGGAGCCTATGTCGGGTTGACAACGCGCCGATACGCATCCGGCGAGACCGATCGAACCGGGCGCATATCCAAATGCGGCGACGCGATGCTGCGAAGCTATTTGTACGAAGCGGCCAATGTGCTGCTCACGCGGATCGCGAAATGGTCTGCTCTCAAGGCGTGGGGCATGCGCATCGCAAAATGCAGGAACCTGAACAAGGCCCGCGTCGCCGTGGCTCGCAAACTTGCCGTTATCCTGCATCGGATGTGGATGGATGGCACGGAGTTCAGCTGGTCATCGCAAGGAGCCGCCATGCAAGCTGACTGATCAGGACAGCGAGTTCTCGCTCCAGGGCGAGAAAGACGTCCCTGCCGGGACGTGGCGATGGCGAGATCGTCCGAGGCTATGCGAGGCCCGAAATAGGCAAAGCGCGTCTCACACATTGGTCCGCCAAAGTCACCAGGCGCCACCATGCGAAGGGCATTCCACGCCCGAACGCGGAGAGAACAGTGGGCCCCGCAAGGAAGTTTACGGAGAGCTTGACGCCAGACCCGGAATTAGAGAACAGCCTCGGTCCGATCCCGACATCTGCGCGCGCTGCAACGGATGCAATATGTCAACATTCGGAGGACACCTCGCACATCGCTGTTCCACTGGATCTTCTGACTTTGCATTTGGACGAAAGTTGGCAGCAACGGGATTCAAATGTCAAATTCGCTCCACTACAGGCCTGCGCGCGGCTGAACCGTCGAACCGCACCAAGCTCTCGGTGCGCGCCACTGCTGCCACCCCGTCTTTCAAAAGCTTGAAATTAACGGAATCGAGCAGCGCCTCGAAAGAGGCATCTACAATATTCGGCGACACGCCCACTGTGAACCAGCGCTCGCCGGTAGACTTTTCGCGGCACTCAATGAGCACGCGTGTGACCGCGTCAGTGCCGCCCGTCAGGATACGCACGCGGAAATCCACGAGTTCGAGATCCTGGATACTCGGCTGATACGCGCCGAGATCCTTCCTCAACGCCTGATCGAGCGCATGCACCGGGCCGTTGCCCTCGCCCGCGTTCATGAGAACGTCGTCGCCGATGCGCACCTTGACCACGGCTTCGGACACGGTGACGAGCTCGCCTTTCGCATTGTGGCGGCGCTCCACCATGACGCGGAACTGGTCCACGTCGAAGTAATCGGGCACCTCGCCAAGCGCGCGCCGCGCGAGAAGTTCGAAGGAGGCGTCGGCCGCCTCGTAGGCATACCCTTGAGCCTCGCGGGTTTTCACATCGTCGAGGAGCGCGGCAAGGCGCGGATCGTCCTTCGCCACTTCCATGCCGATGCGGGCGAGTTCCGCGAGGATGTTCGACCGCCCCGCCTGATTGGATACGAGCAGCTTGCGCGCATTGCCGACGCTCTCCGGCGGCACGTGCTCGTAGGATTTCGGCTCCTTGTTCACCGCGGAGGCATGGATGCCGCCCTTATGCGCGAAGGCCGATTCGCCAACATAGGGCGCGTGGCGGTTCGGCTGGCGGTTCATGAGTTCGTCAAACTGGCGCGAGACGGAGGTGAGCGTCTTCAGCGCAGCGGGCGTTACGCGCGTCTCGAACGCGCCCGCGAAATCGTCCTTCAGCAGCAGCGTCGGGATGATCGAGGTGAGGTTCGCATTGCCGCAGCGCTCGCCGAGGCCGTTTAGCGTGCCCTGAATCTGACACGCGCCCGAAAGCACGGCGGCCAGCGAATTCGCCACGCCCTGCTCGGTGTCGTTATGCGCGTGGATGCCGATATGGTCGCCGGGAAGCACGCTCGTCACCGCCGCCACGATCTTTGCAATCTCGTGCGGGAGCGTGCCGCCGTTCGTGTCGCACAGCACCACCCAGCGCGCGCCCGCCTCATACGCGGCCTTCGCGCAGGCAAGCGCATAGTCCGGGTTCGCCTTGTAGCCGTCGAAGAAGTGCTCGCAATCGATGATGCTTTCGCGCCCGCGCTCCACCACCGCCGCGACCGACGCGCGGATGGCGTCGAGGTTTTCATCGAGCGTGATGCCGAGTTGCAGGTCGACGTGGAAATCCCACGATTTCGCGACGAGACAAACCGCGTCCGCCTTCGCCGAAAGAAGTTGCTGGAAGCCGGGATCGTTCGAGGTGGAGCGCCCCGCGCGCTTCGTCATGCCGAAGGCGACGAGCTTCGCGTTGAGCTTCGGCGGCGCCTCGAAAAACGCCGTGTCCACCGGGTTCGCGCCGGGATAGCCGCCTTCGATATAGTCGATGCCCAGCACGTCAAGGCGCTTCGCGATGAGATGCTTGTCTTCGAGCGAGAAATCGACGCCGAGGGTTTGCGCACCATCGCGCAGCGTGGTGTCGAACAGATACAGCCGCTTTTTCATAACTTGCCCAATCAAACAGGAATGCGCCCCTCGCCAGCCGGGAGCACCGAAAATCGCGCACGCTTTGCTCGCCCCGTTTCCGGTCGGCGGGCCAATCTAGCGCGCGATTTCCCAGGTCGTTTCGATTTCGCCCGTCGCGGAGTTCTTCGCGTCCTTCAACGCAACGCCCATCGCAGCGAGTTCGTCGCGGATGCGATCAGCCTCCGCCCAGTTCTTCGATTTGCGGGCCGCCAGCCGCGCGGTAATTCGCTCCTCGATCGCCTTTTCGTTTACGGATTTGAGGCGCGGATCTTCCGCCTGTTCGCCGAGGCCGAGCAAATCGAGCGCGCGAAACTTGTCGCCCGGCTCCATCTGGTGGATCGCGGAGATGGCAAGCGGCGTGTTCAGATCGTCCGCGAGCGCGCCGAGGAAAGCGCTTTCACCGAAATCGACGTCACCTTCCGCGCCGTCCTCGTCGATGGCCGCGCGCCAGCGCCGGAGCAGCGAATCGCTCTCGGCCAGCCCTTTCGCCGTCCAATCCATCGGCTGGCGGTAATGCGTGCGCAGCATGTTGAGGCGGATCACGTCGCCCGGCCAGTCCTTCAGCAACTCGCGGATGGTGATGAAATTGCCGAGCGACTTCGACATCTTCTGGCCTTCGACCTGAAGATGGCCGTTGTGCACCCAGTAATTCGCCATGACTTCGGTGTCGTGCGCGCAGGTCGATTGCGCCAGCTCGTTCTCGTGGTGCGGGAAAAGCAGGTCGATGCCGCCGCCGTGGATGTCGAACACGCTGCCGAGGTGCTTTTCGGCCATGGCGGAGCATTCGAGATGCCAGCCGGGGCGACCAAAGCCCCACGGGCTGTCCCATCCGGGCTCCGCGCCTTCGCTCGGCTTCCACAGCACGAAGTCCATCGGGTCGCGTTTGTAAGGCGCAACCTCGACGCGCGCCCCCGCCCGCATGTCGTCAACGGAGCGGCGGGACAATCCGCCATAATCGTCGTCGGACGGCACGTTGAACAGCACGTGTCCTTCCGCCGCGTAGGCGTGGCCTTTCGCGATGAGTTGCTCGACGAGCGCGATCATTTCGGCGATGTGCGCTGTCGCACGCGGCTCGATGGTCGGCGGCAGCGCTCCGATGGCGGCAGCGTCTGCGTGGAATTGCGCGGCGGTGCGCTCGGTCAGCTCGCGAATCGAAACGCCCTCGGCGGCCGCGCGCGCGTTGATCTTGTCGTCGACGTCGGTGATGTTGCGCGCATAAATGACATGCTTCGCCCCGTAGACGTGCCGGAGCAGCCGGAACAGCACGTCGAACACGATGACCGGGCGCGCATTGCCGATATGTGCGAAATCGTAGACGGTAGGTCCGCACACATACATCCGCACGGCCTTTGGGTCTATGGGCCGGAAGATTTCCTTGCGTCGCGTCCGCGTATTGTAAAGCTTAAGCTTCATAAGCCCTGGCCCTTGCTGGCGGGGCTTGTCTTTGAAACAAAAATCCTATGCCGCGCCAGCGTTTTTCTAGCTCGCGTTAATAATGCACCGGCTGCAGGTGGAAACATTTTGTCTCATGATCCGAACATTGCCGCAAATTTGTACGAGGTCAAGCCGGACAGTGCGGGACTCACCGATTTTACAGTGGAATTTCGCGTGACTCTCAAGGGCTGGTTTGCGAACGGCGGCAACTGGGGCTAATACTTCGAGGCAGGGGCCGCCCGGCCCCGATCGGCGGCAGGTGATATGACGACTTTCTTTCGCGGTGTGAGCTTGTTTTGCTGGGCGGCGGTGACGCTCGCCTTCGGTGCCACGGAGAGCGCGGCGCAGTGGGGCAGTTCGGGCCGTTACGATGCGCCGCCTTACGGCCAGCAACAACCCGTTTATGGGCAGAACCCGGCGCCCTACGGACAGAGCCAACAGCAGCCGCCTTACGGCCAGCCCTATGGCGCGCCGCCCTCCGCTTCCCCGTATGGCAATCAAAACCCGCGGTGCCGCGACCTTGAGGCGCAGCTTGCAGGCGGCGGGGCAAACACCGGGCAAGATCAATTGCCGAGGATCGACGCCGACATGCGCAACGCCGACATGGCGTTTCGCCGCGCGCAGTCCGACGCCGACCGCTCCGATTGCTATGAAGACATGTTTCTGTTCGGCAAGACGCTGCGGCGCACGCCGCGTTGCCTCGACCTCGACCGGCAGGTGCAGGAAGCGAAGGCCAATCTCACGCAGTTGAAGTCGCGGCGCGACGCCATCGTGCGCGGCAGTGCCCCCCGCGCCCGCCATGACGACATCGTGGCCGACCTCGCGCGCAACCGCTGCGGCGATCAATACGCCCGCGAATATGACGCGCAGCGCAGGCGCGACAATTCCATCTTCTCGTTCTTCAGCAATGAGGAGGATTCCGAACCCGCTGCACCCCGCTCGACCTGGACCACGACGCCGACCTATGGCGGCGCGTCAACCTACCGAACGCTGTGCGTGCGCGAATGCGACGGCTTCTATTATCCGATCTCGACCGCCACGACCGAAAGCCAGTTTCCAGCCGATGCGGAGCGCTGCCAGTCGCAATGCGCGTCCCCGGCCGAGCTTTATTATCACCGCTCCGATCAGGATGTGGACCAGATGGTTTCGTTGTCCGGTCGCCTCTATGTGACGCAACCCTTCGCGTTCCGGAACCGCAAGGTTTTCGTGAAGGGCTGCTCGTGCAAGGCGACAGAATACTCGCGCGAGGAAATCGCCAAGTTTGAGGAAACGCAGCGGACATCGAAGCGCGCGGATGCGAGCGGCAGCAAGGCCAGCAAGGCGGCGGTGGCTCCTGCCCCGGCGGCGCCGCCTACGACGGCACCCAGCGCAGGCGGCGATCCGAACTTCGCTCAGCGCATCTCACAGGCCGTGCAGAATGTGCCCGCGACGCCACCCGCCAAATTGCCCTCCACGCCGCAAGCCCTCCCGTCGACCTCGTCAAGCGTGGCAACGGATGGCGATATTACCGTGACGCCGATCCCGAGGGGGCGTTGACGCTTTCGGATGGCAGGGCGGAGCCTCTTCTCAGCGGCTTCGCGCCGTCGTGATCGTAAAGGAGCGCTGATTCGGCGTCGCCGGGCACGGGTGTCGCTCGCGCCTATTCTTCTTCCTCCGAGCCATCCTGCTCGCGGGGCTTCCCGCGGAACCCCGTCGCCAGCACGTATAGCTCGGGGCTTTCTGCCCGGCTCGCCTTCGGCTTGATGTGGCGAACGGTCGCGAAATCGCGCTTCAAAATGTCCAGGAAGGCTTTCTCGCTGCCGCCCTGAAACACTTTCGAGAGGAAGAAGCCGCCCGGAGCCATCACGCGCACGGCGAAGGCCAGCGCTTCCTCGGCAAGCCCCATGATGCGCAAATGATCGGTCTGGCGGTGGCCCGTCGTGGGTGCGGCCATATCGGACAGCACCGCGTTCGGGCGACGGCCCGCCAGAACGTCGATCAGCCGCTCGTCGGCGGTGGGATCGGTGAAATCCTGCTGGAGGATGGCCACGCCCGGGATCGCGTCGAACTCAAGATAATCGAGCGCGACGACCGCGCCGCGCCCATCCGCCGCCTTCACGCGATTCGCCGCGACCTGGCTCCAGCCGCCGGGTGCGGCTCCGAGGTCGACGACAATGTCGCTCGGCTTCAGGAGACCGTATTTCTCGGCGATCTCTTCGAGCTTGTAGGCGGCGCGGCTTCGGTAGCCGTCACGCTTCGCGGCGGCGACATAAGGGTCGTTCAACTGCCGCTCAAGCCATTGCCGCTGCGAGGCCGTGCGCCCGCGCGTCTTCTTCAGCTTGATCTTAAAGGATCGGTCCGGATTTTGCTCTCGCTTCGTCATGCGCCGATAATGCCGGATCGAGACGAAGTTTGCCGACATTTTTTTCGCCGACGCCGCGCTCGCGAATGGCGTCTTCGGCAATCAGCGTTGCGAGGATGCCCTCGCGCAAGCCCCGGTCGGCGACACGCAGGGAATTCACCGGCCAGACGCGGATCATCGCTTCCATGATCGCACAGCCCGCGAGGATGAGATCGGCCCGTTCCGCCCCGATGCAGGGCTGCGCCGCGCGCTCCGCCCAGTTCATCGCCGCGATGCGTTTCGATACGTCGCGGATGCTGTCGGTGGAGAGCCAGCAGCCGTCGACCTTTGCGCGCGTGTATTCGGCAAGGCCTAGATAGACGCCCGCGATGGTGGTCACGGTGCCTGACGTGCCAAGCAGATGCGTATCGGCGCTTGCGATCTTCGCGCCGATACCGTTCACCCGGCTGAAGGGTTCGAGTTCCGCCTGCACGAAGCGAACCATGTCCTCGAACTGGAAGCCCTCGGCCCGGCTCGACCCGAAGCGTTCCGCGAGCGTCACCACGCCGAAGGGCAGGGACGTCCACGCCTCGATGCAATCCTGAATGCGGAGACGATCCTCGATGGAGATGCGCCGCGCGCGCCGTCCGGTCTTGAGGTTGAGCCAGACGAATTCCGATGAACCGCCGCCGATATCGAAGATGAGCGCATAGTCGCTCTGCTTGTCGATGAGCGAGGCACAGCCCGAAACGGCAAGGCGCGCTTCGGTCTCGCGGCCGATAATTTCGAGCGAGAGGCCCGTCTCGCGCTTCACCCGGGCGATGAAGTCCGGCCCGTTCTTCGCGATCCGGCAAGCTTCGGTCGCCACCAGCCGCGAGCGCGTCACGCCGCGCCGCGTCATCTTGGCGGAGCACACCTTGAGCGCTTCGATAGTGCGGGCGATAGCCTCTTCCGACAGCACGCCCGATATGCTGACCCCTTCGCCGAGCTTGATGATGCGCGAGAAGGCGTCGATCACGAAGAAGCCGCGACGCGAGGGCCGCGCGACGAGGAGGCGGCAATTGTTGGTGCCGAGGTCGAGCGCGCCGTAAATTGCCGAGGAAGGGGCCTCCGCCACGTCGGCCGAGCGTGAAACTTTCGCCGGACGATAGACCGGCGGATTAACCTTTATTCCTGAAAGCGGGGAAGCCGTGGAGGCGCAAGGGGCGCTTGAAATAGGAAATGCGGTTCCGGCCGTTTCATCGCAGACGGCGGTATCCTGCTCTCCGAAAATGGCGCCGCCTCGTTCTCCGATGGCCAAACGAACCTCCGTCTGCGTTTTGTTTCGCAGATTGTGTTTTGCCGCCCCACTAACAGACAAGACTAACAGTTTTTTTAGCATCCGCAAACGAAAGACGTTGCTCGCGACGAAGCCCGAGTCGGCGCGCCGAAAGGCCAGCGTTAAAACTTCCTTACAATTTATTGATTGAGCGAATCGCCGCCTTCGATGAAAGAGGAATCGCACAATTGATCCTGGCACGGAGGCATGTCATGGCCCGCGTGTTCTCTTGCGTCGCGATTTCGCTCATCCTGTCCGCCTGCGCTGCCGAAGCGCCACGGGCACCCCTCGCTGCGGTGGCACAAGCCCCCGCCGTTCCTGCGGATAGCCAGAAGGACGTCGAAAATGTCGCCGTGCCGGAGCCGCCCAGGAGCATTCTTGCCTGTACCGGGCTGCCGCTCGCGGGCCGGAAGTGCGGTATCCCTAACATTTAGCGAGCCGAGTGTGCGCGAGGCTGGTCAACGGCTCTGGCCGGATCGTATCCCTTGGTCTGATGCGCCAAGGTTTCGGTTTTTCGCCCCTGCGAATTACGATAAAAGCCTTACTGATATTGAAGAAAGCGTCATCACGGGCAGAACGCTTGCGGTCGATGCCCTGAAGAGGCACCGGACTTATTGGCTTCCACTCGCGCTGACGGCGCTGCTCCGAGGGCCACCATGACCGCCGCCTACACGCAAAATCTCGACAAGACCCCCGCCAACCATCAGCCGCTGACGCCGCTCGGCTTCCTCGCGCGCGCCGCTCGGGTCTACCCGAACCACCCGGCCGTGGTGCATGGCGCGAAGACCTATACGTACGCCGAGTTCTACGACCGCTCGCGTCGGCTGGCCTCGGCGCTGTCGAAGCTCGGCATCGGCAAGAACGACACCGTGTCGGTGATGCTGCCGAATGTGCCCGCGATGCTCGATGCGAAGTACGGCGTGCCGATGGCGGGCGCGGTGCTGCACTCGATCAACACGCGCCTCGACGCGGCGAACATTGCGTTCATGTTCGATCACGCCGAAACGAAGGTGCTCATCACCGACACCGAATATGCGAAGGTCGTCGCCGAGGCGCTGAAGCTCTCGGAGCATAAGCCCGTCATCATCGACTATGCGGATAAGGAGTTTCCGGGGCTCGGCGCGCGCCTCTCCGAGGTCGAATATGAAGAGTTCATCGCTGGCGGCGATCCGGAATTCGCGTGGAAAATGCCCGACGACGAATGGGACGCGATCTCGCTCAATTACACATCCGGCACCACCGGCAACCCGAAGGGCGTCGTCTATCACCATCGCGGCGCGTATCTGACGAGCCTCGGCAATACGCTCGCAGGCCAGATCGGCAAGCACCCGAACTATCTCTGGACGCTGCCGATGTTCCATTGCGACGGCTGGTGCTTCGGCTGGACGATACCGCTCGTCGGCGGCACGCAGGTGTGCCTGCGATATGTGCGCCCCGACGCGATCTGGGCCTCGCTTTACGAGAACGAAATCACCCATCTTTGCGGCGCGCCAATCGTCATGTCGACGATCCTCAACGCGCCCGCCGATGCCAAGCGCAAGCTGAAGCAGAAGGTGCAGTTCCTCACCGCAGCCGCTCCGCCGCCCGAGGCCGTGCTCGCCGAGATGCGCGAGGCGGGCTTCAACGTCACCCATGTTTACGGCCTGACGGAAACCTACGGCCCGTCAGTGGTGAACGAGTGGAAGGGCGAATGGGACGCGCTCGACGGCGGCGCACAGGCGCAGAAGAAGGCGCGGCAGGGCGTACGCTACGTGCCGCTCGAAGACCTCAGCGTGATCGACCCGCTGACCATGCAGCACGTGCCCGCCGATGGCGAGACGCTCGGCGAAGTCATGTTTCGCGGCAATGTCGTCATGAAGGGTTACCTCAAGAACAAGGACGCCACCGAGGACGCGCTCGCGGGCGGCTGGTTCCACTCGGGCGATCTCGGCGTGATGCACCCGGATGGGTACATCCAGCTGAAGGACCGCTCGAAGGACATCATCATCTCGGGCGGCGAGAACATTTCGTCCATCGAGGTAGAGGACGTGCTGTTCAAGCACCCGGCGGTGCAGGCGGCGTCCGTGGTGGCGAAGCACGACGAGAAGTGGGGCGAGACGCCCTGCGCGTTCATCGAGCTGAAGCCGGGCGCGATCGTGACGGCCGAGGAGATCATCGCGTGGTGCCGCCAGCATCTCGCGGCGTACAAATGCCCGCGCCACGTGGTGTTCAACGAACTGCCGAAGACGTCCACCGGCAAGATTCAGAAGTACATTCTGCGCGAGATGGCGAAATCCTGAGCCTCAAGAAAAAACCCTTCCGCCACGGCGGCGGAAGGGCGGTGTTTCAAGGCGCCCGGTGCGGCTTGGCGAAAACCGCGCGGCGAAACGAACTACCAGCGGCGCCAGTAGTGTCGGCGATAGTAGTGGCGATGCGGCCGGTAATAGTAGCGATATCTGTACCGCGGATAATAATAGGTGCGATAGCGGGGATAGTAGTAATGCCTGCGATACACGCGATATCGCGGGTAGTAGTAATACCTGCGATACACCCGATATCGTGGGTAATAGTAGCGGCGGCGGTAATAGCGATAATAGACGTTGACCGCCTCGGAAGCGACGGCTTCCGTTGAAACGGTCGCGGGCGCCGCAGGGGCGGCCTGGGCCGGTGCGATCAGCGCGGCGGCGACAAGCGCCAGCGCGGCAAAGACAGCTTTGATCATGTGTGCCTCACCTGAAAGTCTGGAGCATTTCAGACGTAGCGAAGCTTACCTTTCTAGACAATTTTATACAAATCGTTTGGATCGATTGCTCGCCAAATCATTGGGAGCGGGTTGTCGACGGGAACCGCGCCTACTTCGGGAACGCCAATTTGGGATACGTCGAGCGGGGCGGCAGCGATCTCAGATCGCGACCTGCCGCCCGATCTCCACAACCCTGTCGACGGGCAGGCGGAAGAAGTCCGTCACCTGCGCGGCGTTGCGTTCCATGATGGAGAAGATATTTTCCTGCCAGCGCGGCAACCCTTTCCCATCCTCGCGGGCGACGACCGTCTCGCGTCCGATGTAATAGGTCACATCGTCGAGATTGATGTCGTATCCCCGCTCCTTGACGAGTTCGAGAATGGGCGGGATGTCCGGTCGCTCCATGAAGCCGTAATACACCATGGCCCGCCAGAAATTATCGTCCTCCGTCTCCACGTGAAGGCGATGCTCCGGGTTCACGAACGGCACGGGCTCGATGGACACATGCACCACCACCACCCGCTCGTGCAGCGCGCGATTATGCTTCACGTGCCACGACATGACCGGCGGAACCCCCTTCTTCGAGCGCGTCATGAAAACCGCCGTTCCCGGAACGCGCGGCACGCCCGTTTCCTTGAGTTCGGCGAGAAACTCGTGGATCGGCCGATATCGCGAAACGAGGACGGCCATGACGGCGCGCCGCCCCGAATGCCAGACCCACATCAGCCCCGCGATAATCGCGGCGAGCAGCAGAGGCACCCACGCGCCATCCAGCATCTTCGCCGAGTTGGCGATGACGAAGGCGCAATCGACGATGATGAAGCAGCCCGCCAGCAGCGCGGAGAGCCGTGGGTCCCAGCCGAGATATTCGCGCATAGCGATGTAAAGCAGGAACGAATCCATCAGCATGGTGGCGGACACGGCGATGCCATAGGCGGCGGCGAGGTTGTCAGCCTCGCGGAACGAGAGCGTCAGCCCGATGGTGACGACCATCATCGTCCAGTTCACGACGCCGATGTAAATTTGTCCGAAGCCCAGCGCGGACGTCTGCGTGATGTGGAGGCGCGGCAACCACCCGAGCTGGATGGCCTGGCGCGTCATGGAGAAAGCGCCGGTGATGACGGCCTGACTGGCGACAATGGTGGCGATCGTCGCGAGGACGATCAGGGGGATGAGCAGTTCCCTCGGGCACAGCGCGTAGAAGGTGTTCTCCGCGATGGCGGTTCCATCCAGGACGAGCGCGGCCTGACCGGCATAATTGAGCACGAGGCAGGGGAAGACGATGAAGAACCACGCCATCTGGATCGGCCGCCGCCCGAAATGGCCCATATCCGTGTAAAGCGCTTCCGCGCCCGTGACACAGAGGAACACGCCGCCGAGGATCAGGAACGACGCCAGGCCGCCTTCAAAGAGGTAATAGAGGCCGTATGCCGGGTTGATCGCGGCCAGCACGTCGGGATTTTCCCATATGCCGCCGATGCCGAGCAGGCCCAATGTCGCGAACCAGACGAGCATGATCGGCCCGAAAAGGCGACCGATGGTGGCAGTGCCGCGAGGCTGAACAAGGAACAGCAGCACGAGAATAACGATGGTTGCGGGCAGAATGTACGGCTCGAAGCTATGCGCCTTGATGGCGAGGCCTTCGAGCGCGGACAGCACCGATATTGCGGGTGTGATGACGCCGTCGCCGTAGATGAGGGCAGCGCCCGCGAGGCCGACAATAACGACGAAGGTTCGCCTCTGCCGTCGCCCGCCGAGCCCTTTGCGACCGCCGCTCAAGAGCGCCATCAGCGCCATGATGCCGCCTTCGCCGTGGTTATCCACGCGCATCGCCACGGCGATGTACTTCACCGACGTCACGATGATGAGCGTCCAGATGATGAGCGACAGCGACCCCAACACCATGGCGCGGTCGACGACCTGATGGCCGCTCGCCGCGAGCACGATCTTGAGCGTATAAAGCGGACTCGTGCCGATGTCGCCGAACACGACGCCAAGGGCCGCAAGAGCCATGGCTTTCGCATGTCCCTGAGGCGCTGCCGCGACGCCCTGCGGCTCCGCTGCGACCTGACCCTGGATATTCATCACCACCCGAGCTCTTGCGAATCTTTCACGAGCGGCGCAGCTTTATCAGGGATTTGGACCTCGTGCATCGTCAACTTTGCGAGCATGCCGCCAACGTCGATTTACGGCGCCGCAACGACAAGCGCCCAGAACCTTTTGAACTTCGTGTCGGGCTTGTACTCGAACGCGATGCCCATGTGTTTCGCGTCGGCCAGTAGCAGGTTGCGGCTGTGCGGCGGGCTGTGCTTCCAGCCGTCGATGATCTGCGCCACCGACGCCTGCCCCGCGCCGATGTTCTCGGCCGCGACGCGGTATCGATAGCCCGCCAGCGTCAGGCGCTTGCCGACATCCGCGCCGCCGGGTCCGACGTGGGACATCCTGTCGGTCTTCGCCATGTTTCGGGCGAGGATATAGGCGGCTTCGGTCGCGTGCGGCTCCAGCGAGAGCGAGGGCAGCCCCTGCGACGCGCGGTAGTCGTTCACGAGGCGCAGCGCCTCGTTTGGATCGAGAACGTCCGACTGCTCCCCGACTGGCGGCTTCGATGCCGCCGCCGCGTCTCCTGAATTGAAGGCGGACGAGAAATTCGACCAAATCCCGGAAATCCCGGAAGACGACCCCGAGCTTGAGGCGGTCGACGTCGCGACCGGCTCTGCGGCCATCGCGGTTTTGGGCGGCTCCGTATCGGAAAGGCCGCCGCCAAATCCTGACATTGAAGGCAGCGCGCCCGTTGCGGCGCATCCGCCAAGGCTCGCGCAAAACACGAACAAACCAAGAGTACGCCACATGACATCGGCCCCCGGAACAATGCCGATTATGTCAAATCGTGGTTAACGAACGCTTGACCCCCCACCGGCAAAGCCTGCGTAGCGCGCGATCTGGACAATATCATGTTTATTTGATCGAACGAGGCGGGCCGGACGCATTTCATCAGCGAGGTATTAGCCCGTCTTGCAGCGAGACAGCACGCCGCTCGCATGCCTCTCCTATCGGTGGTAAATTGTCGGACCCTATAACCGGAGCCGTACATCTTCCATGCACAGAATCATCGACGGCGTTCTGCGTTTTCAGACAGAAATCCACGGCAAGCGACAGGAACTGTTCAACGAACTCGGCGAACGCCAGAAGCCATTCGCTGTGTTCATCGCCTGCTCCGACAGCCGCGTGGTGCCCGAGTTGCTCACCCAATGCGACCCGGGCGATATTTTCGTGATCCGCAACGCGGGCAACATCATCCCGTCCTATGGCCCCGCGTCTGGCGGAGTTTCCGCCAGCATCGAATATGCGGTTCAGGGGCTCGGCATTCCGAACCTCATCGTGTGCGGCCATTCGGACTGCGGCGCGATGAAAGCCATCCTGCGCGATGACAAGCTCGACAAGATGCCTGCTGTGGGCGCCTGGATCAAACACGCGGCCGCGGCGAAGCAGATCGTGGAGGCGCGCTTCTCGCCGGAGGAGGACGAAAAGAGGCGTTTGAATGCGCTCGTGCATGAGAACGTGCTGTGTCAGCTCCGCAATCTGGCGACGCATCCTGCTGTCGCGGCGAAGCTCGCTGCGGGACAGCTCAGCCTGCACGGCTGGGTCTACAACATCGACAGCGGGACGGTGGACACCTTCGACGCTGAAAAGCAGGAGTTCGTGACCCTGACCAGGGACTCGACCGCGCAGGCGACGCCGAAGCTCATCGTGCGGTACTCGCAGACGAAGAAGTAGCGACGCACGTCCGGCGCCATCGCCGAACAACCGGGTCGAAGGCATTCCCTCGACCCGGCGGAAATATCCTCAGTCGATGCCTTCCTTGTCGAGACCACCGATCTGGTACTGCGAGTAAAGCTCAATCCCGAGCTTGTCCACGAGGCCGAGCTGCGTTTCGAGGAAGTCGATGTGCTCCTCCTCGTCGTGCATCAGCTTCTCGAACAGATCGCGCGAGACGTAATCCTGCACCGAATGCGAATAGGTCGCGGCTTCCTGATAGAGTGCGCGCGCGCCGATCTCCGAGGCGAGGTCGGCCTCAAATATTTCCTTCACGGTCTGGCCGATGCGGAGCGGGTCGAGCACCTGCAGGTTCGGGAAGCCATCGAGGAAAAGGATACGCGCGGTAAGCTTGTCGGCGTGTTCCATCTCTTCGATCGATTCCTTGCGCCAGTACTTCGCAAGGGAGAGGAAGCCCCAATTGTCGAGCATGCGATAATGCAGCCAGTACTGATTGATGGCGGTCAGTTCGGATCTGAGTCCCGCGTTCAGATATTCGATGACTTTGGGGTCGCCCTTCATTCTGTTCTCCGAGTGGTGAGGCAGGCTGGCTGCGGTGAGAATCGCAACGCGATCATGGAGGAGAATCTCGGATGGGCTCTTTCAAAATCAATGCTGGAAATGGAGTAATTCTAAACAGCTCACAGAAATTTCATCGCCAGTGCAAATGCCTAGAGCCCGCTCCGATGAGATTGCGACGCAATCCGATCTGCAAACGGTTCACAGATCCGAACTGACCGCAACGGGCTTAACCCGGGAATGAAGAGATTCCCGTCCTGGTAAAAATAAGAAAACTGAGGCATTGTCGGAAACGGCCCGCCGGTGAACGAAGCCGATCAGGCGACCTTGGCGACCTGCATTTGCTCCATCGGCTGCTCAGCTCTGCCGTCATCCATGGCGTCGCGCAGAGACCGGGTGCAGCGGCCGCACTTCGCGGTGCAGCCGAAATGCCGGTGCACCTGGCATGGCGTGCGCGGCGGGTTCGGGCTGGACATCGCCGACCGAACCGCCTCATCACTCAACACGTTGCAGGAACAGATGATCATCGCGCCGATTATCTACATTTGACTTGCCTACATCGATTAAATACGCAAGCGCTCCTTCCTTCGCAATAAAAATCAGCACTTATAATCATTCTAAGAGATCAATACTCCGAACACGTCGAAGCAAGACTGAGCTTAGAGACAGAAGAAACGAAATTATAATAATTCTAAGTTGGAAAAGTTGCTGACATCTACGCCGTAGCCTTCGCGACAAAAAGCCGACAATAGGCATTCGCCGCGCAAGGCGGGCGTCGATTTTGAAAATACAGCAAGGGCCGTGCCACGCTCGCGGCAGCGTTGGAAGGGAGCGAATCGGCAAGGGGGGAGAAGGGCGGCGTCGGAACGGGCGGGTCTGTCGCCCGCCGTTAAACGTCGACAGCCGCCTCTTCATAGGCGAGCGACGCCTCGAACCACGCATCCTCGGCGGTCTTGAGATCCTTCAGCAACGCCGCGCGGTCGAGCGTCAGCGCGCGCGCCTTGTCCGGCTCCCGCTCGTAAAGCGTGTGATCGGCGAGCCGCGCGTCGATGGCCGCCATTTTCTTCTGGAGATCGTGAACCCGCTTTTCGAGGTCGGTCATCTGCTTCTTGAGCGGCGCGAGTTCGGCGCGGCGTTGCGCGGTCTGACGGCGCTCCTCCTCGCGGCTTTTCTTCGCTTCCGCAGGGCGGTCGCCACCGGAACCGGTCTTCGCAGCCTGCCTCGCCGCCGCAAGGCTTTCCGCACGGTAGCTTTCGAGGTCGCCGTCATAAGGCGCCACCGTGCCGTTGCGGACCACCCACAGGCGATCGACCGTCGCTTCCAGCAAATGCCGGTCGTGGCTGATGAGGATCACCGCGCCTTCATAATCGTTCAGCGCGTGGATCAACTCCTCGCGGCTGTCGACGTCGAGATGGTTCGTCGGCTCGTCGAGAATGAGGAGATGCGGCGCGTGGAACGTGGCGAGCGCGAACAGCAGCCGCGCTTTCTCGCCGCCTGACAGCTTCTCCGACGCCGTGTCGGCCTTGTCCGAGCCGAAGCCGATGGATGCTACCTTCGCGCGCTTCTGAGACTCGGTCGCGTCCGGCATGAGTTCGGCGATGTGATCGTAGGCCGAAAGCTTGGGCCGAAGCTCGTCGAGCTGATGCTGCGCGAAATAGCCGTAGTCGAGCTTGTTCGAGGCGCGGCGCTGGCCTTCGACGGGCGCGAGCTTGCCGCAAAGCAGCTTCGCGAGCGTGGACTTGCCGTTGCCGTTCGCGCCGAGCAGCCCCACGCGGTCGTCGGCGTCGAGGCGAAGCGTGACGCCGCGCAGAATGGGCCGCTCGGGGTCGTAGCCGACGCTCGCGCCCTCGATTCGGATGAGCGGATTGCCGAGCGGGCGCTCTGGCGATGGGAAGCGGAACGGCACCACCTGCGCGTCGACCTCGGCGGCGATGGGCTGCAACTTCGCCAGCGCCTTCAGGCGGCTTTGCGCCTGCTTCGCTTTCGTGGCCTTCGCGCGGAAACGCTCCACGAACGCCTCCATATGGCGGCGCTGGTCGTCCTGGCTTTTCTTCAGCTTCAGTTGCAGGCGCTGCTGCTCGCGGCGTGTTTCCTCGAAGCGATCATAACCGCCCGAATAAAGCGAAAGGCGCTTTTCCGTCAGATGAAGGATGCTGTCGACCGCGTTGTTCAGCAAATCGCGGTCGTGGCTGACGATCAGCACAGTGTAAGGGTAGCTCGCGATGAAGTCTTCGAGCCAGAGAACGCCTTCGAGGTCGAGATAGTTTGTCGGCTCGTCGAGAAGAAGGATGTCGGGCGCGGCAAACAACGCGCCCGCCAGCGCAACGCGCATGCGCCATCCGCCCGAGAATTCGCTGCACGAGCGCTGCTGCGCCGCCTCGTCGAAGCCGAGGCCCGAGAGAATGCGGGCGGCGCGCGACGGCGCGGAATGCGCGTCGAGGTCCGCAAGGCGCGTGTGTATCTCGCTGATGCGGTGCGGATCGTGCGCCGTCTCGGCCTCGGCGGTCAGGGCCGCAAGCTCCGTATGTGCTGCGAGCACGGTGTCGAGCAACGTCTCGGGGCCGCCCGGCGCTTCCTGCGAGACGTGGGCGAGGCGCGCGTTCCTGGGCAAGCCGATGGTGCCGCCATCGGGCGCCATCTCGCCGGCGATCAGGCGCAGAAGCGTCGTTTTGCCGGTGCCGTTGCGGCCGACCAGACCAACCTTGTGCCCTTCCGGAATCGCCGCCGTGGCGTTCTCGAACAGCGGCCGTCCCTCGATGCGGTATGATAGTTCATTGATATGCAGCATGCGCCGACCATGCTGCGGTTACGGCGCTTTCGCAAGCCTTCTGCGCGCGAATGCAGAGGTCTGATCGCGCGCCGCGCTGCCGGTTCGGCGAGCCGATAGGGCAACGGGCTTGAACTCCCGCGCGAGAAAGTGGTTTATTGGCCACAGCAAGAAGCCCACAACACGCAAGTTTCGCCGCCGGGCGAGCAAAATCGTCCGGCCCTCACAATATTGAGCGGCATGTTATACCAGCCTCCATCAATAGAAACGACCTCCAGCCGCAAACCGGCCCCCAGCAGCGAGAGCTGGAAAAGCTTCGAAGTCTCGCCCGGCGATCCGGACACGCGGTTGCTCGTCCTGTGCGATCACGCGACGAACTTGATGCCGCCCGAATACGGCAAGCTCGGCCTCGACGACGTGCAACTTAACCGGCACATCGCCTATGACATCGGCGCGCTCGGGATCGCGCGCGAGATCGGCCGTCGCCTTCGCGCGACCGTTGTTTCGTCGCGCTTCTCGCGGCTGCTCATCGATCCCAATCGCGGCGAGGACGATCCGACGCTCATCATGCGCATTTCCGATGGCGCGGTCGTTCCCGGCAATACGCATGTCGACGAAGCCGAGATGGAGCGTCGCATCGCGGCCTTCTTCCGGCCCTACCACGCCGCCGTCGCCGCCGAGATCGACGCCATGCTGGCGCGCGGGCAGATCCCCGTCATCTTCTCGATGCACAGCTTCACGAATGTCTGGCGCGGGGTTCCGCGCAAATGGCATGCGGCCGTCTTGTGGGATAAAGACCCGCGCCTGCCCATCCCCACGCTGAAACAGCTTCGCGAGCGCACGGGCTTCGAAATCGGCGACAACGAGCCTTATTCCGGGTTCCTGCGCAACGACACGATCTTCCGCCATGCGACACTGCGCGGCCTGCCGAATGTGCTCGTGGAGGTGCGCCAGGATCTCATCCGCGAGGAAGCCGGGCAGCTCGAATGGGCCGCGATCCTCGCGGACAGCCTCGCTGCGATCCTCGCCGATCCGGCGCATGCGGAGCCGCTCTCACGCCTCGAATATTATGAATCGCGCTCGGACGAGGAAGCCGACCGCGTCATGGAGCGCGTGGAAAAAGGCGATGTGGAAACCGCAAGCGGCGAGGAATAGCCGGTTCCTCTGAGTCGCGGGCGATGCAACCCCCACCTCGCCCGTGTCCACAGCCGCAACCGAAAGGTGGACGGCAGACGCTGCCACGTTGAATGCGCAATCGCGCCGCTATAGTCTCGCGCCTCAAATCAGGCTGGGGCGCGCGGGGTGCCTTGGGCCTTTGGAACAGCGTGATTTTCGCCGTGAGCACCGGCTTGCGGCGGGGGAACAGGAGAGCGGCGTGGACGACGCATCAGGGTTCGACGGCGGAGCGGATATCGGCGCCAGCGGCGGCAGCATCGACAAGTCGGCGAAGGAGCAGCTCCGCACGGTCGTCGAGCGCATCGAGCGGCTCGAAGAGGAGAAGGCCGCGCTCGCGGGCGACATCAAGGACATCTACGCCGAGGCGAAGGCGAACGGCTTCGACACCAAAGCGCTGCGGAAGATCATTTCGCTCCGCAAGAAGGACGCGTCCGAGCGGCAAACCGAAGAAGCTATCCTCGCGACGTATATGCACGCGCTCGGCATGCTTGAATAGCGGCGGGCCGGAGCGACTTTCCCGCTCGGGGGGGGGGGCGCGGATCGAGCTACGGCCGCCGCTCGCCGCCGGAAAACACGGCCTTCGCTATGATGCGGCCCGCGTTTGCCGCCTGCGTGCGGAGTTTCCGCCAGTCGAAGCCCTTGTCGATGTCCTGAAGCGTGCGCACGAGTTGCGCGCGTTGAGCCTCGGGCATCTTCTCCGTGATCGCGGCCCAGATCGCATCGACATTATAGAGGCCCACGCCCGTGTCGAGACAGGCCGGGATCGTGTCATCGGCAGCGAAACCGAGATCGGCGTCAGCCGCTTCGACCGCGCCCCGGATCGAGGCCGCCTTCGGGTTCGACGCGTCGTCCAGATCGTAGGGCGGCGACCACTCGCGTGCGGGCCGTAAACGATCCACGTGGCTCAGCACGAACAGCATGGGTGGGCGGCGACGGTTCGGCCGCTCGGCGAAATGCGCGCGGATGGCTTCGAGCGCGCGGGCATCGAGGTCGCGATCCGGTCGCACGGCGCTCGCGACCCACAGGATGAGATCCGCGTTCGCCGCTTCCTCTACCAGCGCCTGCAACGGCTGGTCCGGGCTGTCGAGGCCGGGGCTGTCGAGCAGCAGCGCCTGCGGCACGCCCTCGCGCTTCAGTTCGTAAGCGGTGAAGCCGTTCGTCAGCGGAAGCACGTCGGACCCGGCGCGGATTTCGGCGAGAAGCGCATTCACGAGGCTCGACTTGCCCGCATTCACCTGCCCGCCGATGAGAAGGCGCAGCGGCTCGGCCTCAACTTTCGACGCGGCGCGGCGGTCGCGCTCCGTCGCCTCGGTCACATGCGCCTGAAGGTCTTCCGGCTCGACACGCAGGCGTCCGCCGTAAAGGTCGATGGCGGCGCGGCCAACCTCCTTCACGTAGGCCCGCGCGAGCCGCTTGGCGAGTTCCTCGCGCCCCCAGCGATACATCTGGTTCGACATGCGCTCGCGCAGTTCCTGCGTGACAGCCGCCGCCGGGTTCAGCATGCGGATGATGCGCCAGATGTCGTAGCCCTTCTGCGCCACGTCGATCAGCGAGCGATATTCATAGATGCGGATCACCTGACCGATGGTGAGCTTGTCGCCGAGCGGGATGTTGTCGGCAACGACGGGTTTGAGGCGCACGGCGACCTGCTCGATGATCGTCAGCGCCTCGGGCGCGGTAAACTCCCAAAGCGGATTTTCCTGTTCCGGGTGAAGCTTCCGGGCGACCGCGTCGATGGTGCGCTTTCCGAGCGCCCAGAACGCCGGCCAACTGGTGAGATCGTCCACCTTTACCGTGTCAGCCACTTCGAGCACCGCATCCCACGCCTGATTTTCGCGCGGTGTCCATGTATCGGCGGCGGCGTCCTCGGGAAGCTCCACCTCGCGCGGCGCTCGGAGCGGGATGTCGAGGCGGCGGAACATGGCGAGTTGGAAAAGGAAGGCGAGGCCGACGAACGCGAATGCGCCCGCGACCCAGTAGAGCGCGTAGCCCTTTTCCCACAGCCACAGGCCGCCAAGCGGGATCAGCGTCAGCGAGGGCAGCACGAAGCACAGCGCGACCAGCGCGAAGCGAAGCCAGATCAGATTGTCCTTGCGGCCGCTCATGCAGGCGCGCCCTCGGGCTTGCTCTCAGCTTCCGCCTTCTTTCGAAACCGGAATGCCTCTGCCAGCGCGGCGGCATAGGCTTCGGCCACGCCTTTCGGGTCGCTCTGCCCCAAACGCTGGCGCGCGAGGAAATAGCACGCAGCCTTGCCGATGGCGAAGGTGGTGGCGAAGCTCGTAGCGGCGGCAGCAGCAGCCCCCGCCGTCTGCCCGTAGACCGGGATGAGCTTAGCAAGCTGGCGTGCGCCGAACGCCGCAGCCATGCGCGTCACCACCCCCGCCCCGAGGCATGCGCCGAATTCAGACAATGTGCGACGGTTCCATTCCACGCCGTAGATCCGGGCGAGGCTGTGCAGCATCTTCGCCTGCACGGCGGGCACCGCGACCGCGCCTGCCAGCGGGACCACGTCGGCAGCGGCGGCGGCGCTGGAATAGCCGACGATATGCGGATGCGCTTCGTTCGAGAACGAGTCTCCAGCCCTTGCGCTGCCGTCTTTCAAGGCGGCGAC
>NZ_JFZJ01000037.1 GCF_000636015.1 Rhodomicrobium udaipurense JA643 | reverse complement strand
CCCCATCCCCGCACGGCCGCGCGCATTTATCCTCCGCGCACGCCGGTGTTCGCTTGGACAATGCACATCTTGAGCGACAACGGAAGGAATCCTCCGCGTTCGGCGGATGTATCGACTTCCGGCGACGCTGTGACGACGATCCACTTCTCCAAGCCCGGTGGTGGCGCGCTTACGGTTGTCAGCGGCGCATCTGCATGGGCTCCCCCGTGCCGAGCCGAAACATCAGAACTTGCGGCCGAAGCTCAGGGTAACATAAGCGCGATAGTCCCTTTCTTCGCTGGCCGATACCCCGCCGCCCGACAGCGAGATGTCGTTTGCGCCGTAGCGCAGGTTGAGGAGCGCGCCCGCCTTGGCGTAGGTCTCTTTCTCGCCCGCCGCATTGCCGAGGACGTAACTCTCGGCGTAGCTCGAAAAGGAACCCTCCGCGCCGAGCGAAAGGCGGATCGCATCATCGCGGTGGATTTCATAGGCCGCGCGCCCGTAGAGCGATGCCGTGTTGCCGACTTGCGAATATGACGCGTTGGCCGACGTCCATATCCGGTCCGCAACGCGCCACCATGCGTCGATCGATGCGGTCACGCCAAAGAGCATGTTCTGTTCGAGTTGGTCCGCATCCCAGGCGACGTGGCCGTAGTCGCTTCGGCGCTCCACCTTCGTCGCGTAGGCCGCGCCCACATACGCCTTGACCCAGACGGGTCCGCGATTGGCCTGATAGCCCGCCGAAATGCCTCCGCCCGAACCGAGCCGCTGTGCGAAGAAATCGTTGGAAAACACGCCTGCGTTCGTCTCGCCGGAGACGCCGAGGAGGCCGTCGAGCTTCACGCGGAACCCCTCGCGGTCGACGGGGCCGAAAAGGCTCCACACCGTGGAATCGGCAACCGCCATCGAACGCCCGGCATAATCGACCGTGACGTAGCTTTCGAAGCGCGGACCGCGCGCCGCATCGGCCGCATGACACGGTATCGCCAACATCGCCACAGCCGCCGCCAGCAGCGGCGCCAAATACTGGACCATACGCAACATACTGGAACTCATACGCTTACTACACGTAAACCTAGCGCCAGGATGCAGAAAAGACGATTCATTTTTTACGAAAAGTTTAAGAATTATCGTCCGAAGTGCGAAACCGGCACACACAGCTTTCGCCTTGACGGGCGGCCCTGTGGCGGGCAAATGCATCGACCGAGACCTTTTCCGGCCGCGCGCGGCTGAAAATGGCCTCGATTTCCCTTTTCTCTGCGCTCTCCAACGGACAATGCCATTTCCGAAGCGATTTGGACGCGGCAAGCGGGGATTGATGCGACGCAGGTTTCTTCTGCTCGGCTTTGTGCTTTGCGCGGCGCTCGCTGCCTGTGCGCCCGTGATGGTGGCGCAACAGGGCGCGGCGGCGGCCGTGAGCTACAAGACCGTGCGCACGCCGGCTGGCCTCTTGCGCCTCGCCGTAACCGAGAGCGGTCGCGGAAAGCCGATCCTTTTGCTGCATGGCTTCGCGACGTCGAGCTACACGTGGCAGGGCGTCATGCCCGAACTTGCCCGGAAGCACCGTGTCATCGCCGTTGACCTGCGCGGCTTCGGCGCGTCCGACAAGCCGCTCGACGACAAATATTCCGTGTTCGATCAGGCCGATGTCATTCAAGCGTTCATCGAGCAGGAGAACCTGAAGGATCTGACGATCGTCGGGCATTCCTTCGGCGGCGGCGTTACGCTGGCGCTCGCGCTTCGGTCGAAGGGAACGCTTCGCTCGCGCATCAGGAATATCGTGCTGGTGGATAGCGTCGCGTACAAGCAGCCGCTGCCGATCTTCTTCCGGATGCTTCAGGTGCCGGGCCTGGCCGAAGTCGGCATGGCGCTCGTGCCGCCGGAGGTGCAGTCCGAGCAGGGGCTCAAGCTCGCCTATTACGACCACGAGAAAATCACGGAGCGCTCCATCACGGAATACGCCAGCCCGCTTCGTTCCCCGGCCGCAAAGCACGCGCTCGTGAAAACGGTCGAGCAGATCATGCCGCCGAACATCGATGAAATCGCATTGAGCTATTCGACAATCCGCGTGCCCACGCTCGTGGTGTGGTGCGATGAGGACAAGGTCGTGCCGTCGGTCTTCGGGCAGCGGCTGAAGGCCGATATTCCGAGGGCGGAACTCGTGATGTTCTCGAAATGCGGGCACATGCCGCAGGAAGAGAAGCCGGCGGAGACGGCGCGCGTGATCGAGTCCTTTCTCGCGCGGCACTAGATGGCGTTCGAACGGTTCGGCTTGGGGAAGCAGCTTCTGAGCAATTTGCTGACAGGCATTTTTACGTCAGTTCACCACTAATTCACCTTGACAACCATTATCCGTGTCATATTTACGGTGACATCACTTATCATGGTGATAAGTTGATGGGGAAAGCGATGCCGATCAGTCAGAGACCGCAGCCGTGGAGTCCCGCTGACGCAACCCAAAGCATAAGAGAAATCGCAAGAGGCAAATATATATTTGATATCACGGGGCACTGTAAGAGACGCCTTGCAGAGCGCAATCTTATCATAAGTGACCTGCTTTATGTTCTGAAAAACGGTTTTGTATATGACGATCCTGTCCCTTCAACACAGACGGGACTTTATAAGTATTGTATAGAATACAGCACCCCAAACACGAACCAGAGGAGTCTTCGTGTCGTCGTCGTTCCCGGTCTTTCGCCACTGGAACTGAAAGCCGTGTCGATCATGTGGGTCGACGAATGACAAAGCGAGAATTTTGGAAGGAGCTTCCCATGTCCACTTACAGATATACGGAGTGCGGACTGGATAACGTCATCATCCAAGGTGTGGAATTTGTCACCGACGATAATGGTGAAGAGGTCGTAAGTATTCCTAATGTAAACGGGCTTCATAAGGCAATCGCTGAGGGTATTCTCCTTCGTCAGGCCGGCATGTCGGGCAAGGAACTTCGCTTCATTCCGCGCAGGATATTGCCGGGTGGTGTGTGCCTAGTGCTGGTGATCCCCCGATCTTGATCGACGGCCACAATCCAGACGATTACTGTCTAGCTGCATGAAAGAAGCCCCGGTGTTGCCGGGGCTTCGCGGCGTTTGATGCCTATTTAACCCCGCCGCCGCCGTTCTTCTTGCCGCCATTGCCGTTCGTCTTCGGCGCGGCGGCCGCGGCGAGCGGCTTGCTCGAACCGGCCTTGAACTTTTCGGCGCGCGGCCAGAAGCGAAGCCCGGCGCAACGCTCCGCGAACACGCGCGCATCGTCCGGGCCCTTGAGCTGCACCACGCCGCCGTCAAGCTCGTCGGCGATGCCCGCCTTTGTAAAGAGAGGCGCGACGTTGCCATGCCAGCCGATGAACTTCTGATGCGCAAAGGCGTCGGCCACGAAGTCGCGCGCTGAGGGATGATGCGCGAGCTGCGTGCCGCCATCGGGCGAGGCGAGGATCGCCACCGCGTCGTAAAGCACGGATGGCGCGCCATCGAGCCGTTGCTTGGCCTCGATCCATGTGCCGTCGCTGGCGCTGACGCCGCCGACCTCCGGCGCGATGATCTCCACGAGCGCCTTTTCCGCCACGAAGTTCTTCTTCAGGTCGGCGAGCGCATTCGCGTCCACGCCATCGGTGACGAGAATGCCGAGTTTGCGGCCCTCGAAGCGCTTCGGGCCGTTCTTCACGATGCTCAGGGCGAGGCTCTCCTTCAGGTCGGTGCGCGTCGGCCTCGCGGCGTCTGCGGGCTTGGGCATTTCCTTCAGTCGGATCGCCGTTGCGACCTTCTTTGCCAGCTCGCCGTCGATGTTGAGCAAATGCGAGACGACGCGGCTGCGGATCGCGGGCGTCTCAACCTTCGACAGCTCGAACGTGATGGCGTCCGCGATGTGCTGCTTTTCGATCTCGGTCTGGCTGATGTAGAACTGCCGCGCCTGGCTGTAATGATCGGCGAAGGACTCGGCGCGCAGCCGCCGCATTTCACCTGCCACCTCTTCGGGGAAGGTCTTGAAGCCCTTCTCCGGCGATTCGCGCGGGCCGCCCTTCTCGCCGCCCCACGAGTTCGGCTCGTAATTGGCCCGGCCGCGCGGATTGCGCATCGTCATATGGCCGTCCTGCTGGAAGGTCGCGAACGGGCATTTCGGCGCGTTGATCGGCAGGAACGTGAAGTTCGGCGAACCGAGCCGCTTCAACTGCGTGTCGAGATAGGAGAAGTTGCGGCCCTGAAGCAGCGGATCATTCGTGAAGTCCACGCCCGGCACGATATTCTGCGTGCAGAACGCCACCTGCTCGGTTTCCGCGAAGAAATTGTCCGGCATGCGGTCGAGCACGAGGCGACCGACGACGCGGATCGGCACTTCCTCTTCCGGGATGATTTTGGTTGCATCCAGGACATCGAACGCGAACTTGTCGGCGAAGGCGTCGTCGAAAAGCTGAACGCCAAGCTCCCATTCGGGGAAGTTGCCGCTCTCGATCGCGTCCCACAGGTCGCGGCGGTGGAAGTCCGCGTCCGCCCCGTTGATCTTCACGGCCTCGTTCCAGACGACGGATTGCAGGCCAAGCTTCGGCTTCCAGTGGAACTTGACGAAGGTGGATTTGCCCTCCGCATTCACGAACCGGAAGGTGTGAACGCCGAACCCTTCCATGAAGCGGAAGGAGCGCGGAATGGCGCGGTCGCTCATCACCCACATCACCATGTGCATGCTTTCCGGGCTGAGCGAGATGAAGTCCCAGAAATTGTCATGCGCGGACGCCGCCTGCGGGAAGGCGCGGTCGGGCGCTTCCTTCACCGAATGCACGAAGTCGGGAAACTTGATCGCGTCCTGAATGAAGAACACCGGGATGTTGTTGCCGACGATGTCCCAGTTGCCCTCCTTCGTGTAGAGCTTCACCGCGAAGCCGCGCACGTCGCGGGCGAGGTCGACGGACCCCTTCGCGCCCGCCACGGTTGAGAAGCGCACGAAGACCGGTGTCTTCTCGCCCACGCGCTGGAAGATGTCGGCCTTCGTGACATCGGCGAGCGAGGCCGTCGTCTCGAAAAAGCCATGCGCGCCATAGCCCCGCGCATGCACCACACGCTCGGGAATGCGCTCGTGGTCGAAATGGAAGATTTTCTCGCGGAAGTGGAAATCTTCGAGAATGGTCGGTCCGCGCGCGCCGATCTTCAGCGAGTTCTGGTCATCCGCGACGGGGATGCCTTGCTGCGTCGTCAGCACCGGCACATCGCCGCCCGCCACCTGATGGGTTTCGCCGCCTTCGCCCCGCAAAATTTTTTCCTGCCCGTAGGCGACGCTCGTGTAGTCGCCGTTGTTTTTCGTCTTCGCCATGGGTCGCTGCCTCCTCAAGGGCATCGGAGCGCGTCGGAAACTGTGGATTTGGCTTGTCGCGCAGAGCCGTGCCGGTCATCAGAAAGCAGAACCGTTCCAGAAAAAGCTTGTTCCGCCTTGGGCTTAGCATATTTTCAGGTGCTTGGACCGAGCCGAGGCCAATCTTTCGGAAGATTGAAACGCCTTAATAACCGCAAGATCGTGCTTCCCATCCAGAGCGACGGGTCTTAAAAGCGGCGAAAAACATAAGTTGCCGCAAAGACAACAGTTCGACGTTTCCCTAAGGGCGAGGAGTTTCCATCGTGACTGCAAGGATTTTACTGAGCGCCGCTGTGCTGGCATTCGGCGCGCAAATGGCGCAGGCGGCCCCGGTCGCGCGCGTCAACGGAACGGACATCACGGAAGCTGAAATCGCCTTCGCGGAAGCCGAGGTCGGTGCGGAAATCGCCGGGCTCCCCGCTGAAAGCCGCCGTCGCGTGCTGGTCGAGTATCTCGTCGAGGCGCATCTTTTCGCCAGCGAGGCGACAAAGGACAAGCTCGACGCGGCCAAGGATTTCGAGGAGCGCGCCGCCTATTACAAGCTGCGGGCGCTGCGCGACACCTTCTATGAGAAGAAGGTCCGCGATGCGATCACCGACGCACAGGCCAAGGCGGCGTATGACGAGCAGATCGCCAAGCTGAAGCCCGAGCCGGAAGTGCGCGCGCGCCACATCCTCGTCAAGACGAAGGAAGAAGCGGCAGACCTCGTGAAGCAGCTCAAGGGCGGCGCGGACTTTAACGAGCTTGCCAAGAAGAGCGCGGACGGCCCCAGCGCGAACACCGGCGGCGACCTCGGTTATTTTTCCAAGGGCCAGATGGTGAAGGTGTTCGAGGACACGGCCTTTGCGCTTCAGCCCGGCCAGATTTCCGAACCCGTGCAGTCCGAGTTCGGCTGGCACGTCATCAAGGTCGAGGACAAGCGGAACCGGCCGGTGCCTAGCTTCGACGAGGTGAAGGATCAGATCGTCGCCTCTCTGGTGCAGAATCAGCTCCGCGAAACCGTGCAGAAGCTGCGTTCATCCGCTAAGGTGGAAATCGTCGATCCCGAGCTGAAGAAGGCCATCGACGAAGACGCCAAGGCTGCCGCGATCGAAACGACGACGCAGCAGAAATAGCCGCAAACGAAAGGAGCCGGGTTCATGGCGAGTATCACCAAGGTTTCGCCGTTCGCGCCCGGCGAACTCGTGCCCCTGCCGCCGATCGCGGGCGTAAAGATCGCGGTCGCGGAGGCGGGCATCAAATATGCGAACCGCACCGACGTGTTGCTCATGCTGTTCCCGGAAGGGACGCAGGTCGGCGGCGTGTTGACGCGGTCGAAGACATCCTCGGCGGCGGTGGACTGGTGTCGCGAGCAGCTTCAGCACGCAAGCGCGCGGGCGCTCGTTGTCAATTCCGGCAATGCGAATGCGTTCACCGGCCAGCGCGGGCGCGAGGCGGTGGAAGCAACAGCCGCATTCGCGGGCGAGGCGGGCGGCTTTGAAGCGGAGCGCGTCTTCATCGCGTCCACCGGCGTTATCGGCGAGCCGCTCGACGCCACGAAATTCAGCCACGTTCTGTCGAAGATGGCGGGCGAGGCGAATGAGGACCTCTGGCACGACGCCGCGCGCGCCATCATGACAACCGACACCTATCCGAAGGTGGCCACGCGCCGCGCCTTCGTCGGCAACGTGCCCGTCACGCTGAACGGCATCGCCAAGGGTTCGGGCATGATCCAGCCCGACATGGCGACGATGCTCTCTTTCATTGTCACCGATGCGGCCGTCGAAGGCCACGTGCTGACGGAGCTTCTGCGCCGCCACGTGAAGACCACGTTCAATGCCGTAACGGTCGATGGCGACACCTCGACGAGCGACACGCTTCTCATCTTCGCGACGGGCGAAGCCGCAGCCAAGGGCGCGCCCAAGATCGCCGGGCCGGACGATCCCGAAGCAGCGGCCTTCTCGGCGGCGCTGCTTTCGCTCCTGCACGACCTCGCCATTCAGGTGGTGAAGGACGGCGAGGGCATATCCAAGTTGATGACGATCCACGTCGAAGGCGCGGAGAGCGACGAGGCCGCGCATCGCATAGCCATGACCATCGGCAATTCGCCGCTCGTGAAGACGGCGGTTGCGGGCGAGGACGCGAACTGGGGACGCATCGTCATGGCCGTCGGACGCTCCGGCGAGGCGGCGGACCGCGACAGGCTGTCGATCTGGTTCGGCGACATCCAGGTGGCGAAGGATGGCCTGCGCGATCCCGATTACAAGGAAGAGCAGGGCGCGGCCTATATGAAGCGCGGCGAAATAGAGATTCGCGTCGATTGCGGCGCGGGCGGGCCGGGGCGCGCAACCGTATGGGCTTCGGACCTCACCTATGACTACATCCGCATCAATGCCGACTACCGGAGCTGAAGCCGCCCCCGCATCGCCGGGGCTCAAGCTTGTGACGTGCGTGGCCGTGGCGCTGATCGACGCGGACAACCGCGTGTTGCTCGCGCAGCGCCCCGCGCACAAGCCGATGGGCGGGCTGTGGGAGTTTCCCGGCGGCAAGATCGAGGCGGGCGAGCTTCCCGAGGCCGCGCTCATTCGCGAGTTGAAGGAAGAACTTGGCATCGAGGTGCCGCAGCGCTGCCTCGCGCCGCTCACCTTCGCGAGCCACTCCTACGAGACGTTCCACCTCCTGATGCCGCTCTACATCTGCCGCAACTGGAACGGCATGGTGCGCCCGCTCGAAGGGCAGACGCTGGCGTGGGTGCGCCGCGACAAGCTGCACGATTACCCGATGCCGGCCGCCGACGTGCCGCTCGTTCCGATCCTGCAGGATTGGCTTTGAGGGCGGGCGCCCGCAGGCTTGAGCGGCGGCTTTCGAGCGAATGCCCCGGCGAACGCTCGATAAAAACCCCGGGACGTGGTGCAGACCGGCCTTGAGCATGCCTGGCGGCGGGTTTAGGTTGCCCATTCACAGGCCGCGTCCGTTTGGCGCGCCCTTCCGGTGGATCGCCGATGTCAACTTCGTTTGCCGTTTTCCTCCCGGCCTGCTTCGCGCTCAACATGGCGTTCGGGCCGAACAACCTCCTTTCGCTCACCATCGGCGCGCGCCATGGCGTGATGCCCGCGATTGCCGCCGCTCCGGGAAGGCTCGTCGCCTTCGCCGTCATGATCGCGATCACGGCGGCTGGCATGGGCGCGCTCCTTATGGCGTCCGAGGCGGCATTCACGGCGGTGAAGCTCCTTGGCGCGGCCTATCTCGTCTGGATCGGCGTGCGGCTCATCATGGCCAAGGGTTTCGACACTCTCGCCGCGCCAAAGGACAGCACGCAAGCGCCCGGCAGTTTTCTGCGGCAGGAATTTCTCGTCGCGGCCAGCAACCCGAAGGCGATGCTCATCTTCACGGCCTTCCTGCCGCAGTTCGTGGACCAGAGCGATTACTGGCGAAGCTTCCTCCTTGTCGGGGTGGTCTTTCTTATTCTCGAAGTTCCTGCTATCGCGATTTATGCCCTGATCGGCTCGCGCATCGGCCGCCTCGCGCAAGGCGGCAGTGCGTCGCGATGGATCAACCGCGTGAGCGGGTCGATGATGGTGGCCTTCGGCGTCGCTCTCGCTTTCGCGCGGCGCCCGGCGTCCTGACGAGTAGCGCGGTAAAGCTTGCGGCGGCGCGAAGCGCGCGTGCAACCCTTGGACAGGCCGTCGCGGCGCGTTGACAGCGCCGCTGCGTCTGCTTATTTCTCGTGCCATGAGGAGAGGGGACACTTTCTCCCGGTCAATTTCGCAAACAGCCCGTAAGAAAGCCATCGCCAAAAAAGAAAAGGCGCTCTGGCAGCGGTCCCTTAATCTCCGGACTGCATTTTCCTGGCGAGGCAGTGAGGCTCGGCAACATGGTTTCTCTTGGCGCGCTCGCAACCAAGATCTTCGGCAGTTCCAACGACAGGCTCCTGAAGAGTTTTCAATCGAGGGTCGCGCCGATCAACGCGCTGGAGCCAAAGTTCCAGGCGCTCTCGGACGATGAGCTGCGTGCGAAAACCGTTGAATTCCGCGAACGGCTCGCAAACGGCGAGCATCTCGACAAGCTGCTTCCCGAAGCCTTCGCCACCGTGCGCGAGGCTGCCAAGCGCACGCTCGGTCAGCGACACTTCGACGTGCAGCTCATCGGCGGCATGGTGCTGCATTCGGGCAAGATTGCTGAGATGAAGACGGGCGAAGGTAAAACGCTCGTCGCCACGCTCGCCGCCTATCTCAACGCTCTGCCGGGGCGCGGCGTGCATTGCGTCACGGTGAACGATTACCTCGCCAAGCGCGACTCCGAATGGATGGGGCAGATCTACCGCTTCCTCGGCCTCACAGTGGGCTGCATCACCCACGAACTCGACGACGTCGAACGCAAAGCCGCCTATGCTTGCGATATCACCTACGGCACGAACAACGAATACGGCTTTGATTATCTCCGCGACAATATGAAGTACTCGGTCGACGAGATGGTGCAATTCGGCGGCCGTCCGCCCGAGCTTCAGGGACACGCCTTCGCCATCGTCGACGAAGTGGACTCGATCCTCATCGACGAGGCGCGCACGCCGCTCATCATTTCCGGCGCGATCGAGGACAAGTCAGACCTTTACATCAGCATCGACAAGCTCATTCCGAAGCTCGGCAAGGAACATTACGATCTCGACGAGAAGCAGCGCGCCGTGACCTTCAGCGAAGAGGGCAACCAGCGCATCGAGGAGATCCTACAGGAAGCGGGCTTCATCGAGCCGGATTCCACCTTCTACGACGCCGAGAACGTGACCATCGTCCATCACGTCAACCAGGCGCTGCGCGCCCACAAGCTGTTCCTGAAAGACCGCGATTATATCGTCCGCAAGGGGCAGGTTGTCATCGTCGACGAGTTCACGGGCCGCATGATGGAAGGCCGCCGCTATTCGGAAGGACTGCATCAGGCGTTGGAAGCGAAAGAAGGCGTGGACGTTCAGCCGGAAAACCAGACGCTCGCCTCGATCACCTTCCAGAATTACTTCCGTCTGTATGAAAAGCTGGCGGGCATGACCGGCACCGCCATCACCGAGGCGCAGGAATTCCTCGACATCTACGGTCTCGAAACCGTGGAGATCCCGACCAACCGCCCGATGTGCCGTATCGACTCGGACGACGAAGTTTATCGCACGGCCGCGGAGAAATACCGCGCCATCATCCGGTTGATCCAGGACTGCGCCAGGCGCGGTCAGCCCATCCTCGTCGGCACCACCTCCATCGAGAAGTCGGAAACGCTGTCGGAGATGCTGAAGCCGCTGAACGTGCCGCATCAGGTGCTGAACGCGCGCTACCACGAGCAGGAAGCCTTCATCATCGCGCAGGCGGGTATGCCGGGCGCCGTGACCATCGCCACCAATATGGCGGGCCGCGGTACGGATATTCAGCTCGGCGGCAACGCGGACATGCAGATTGCGGCGTGGGTTGCGGAGAAGCGCGCGACGGGCGTCGAGCCGACGTTGGACGAGATCAGGGCAGAGCGCGACAAGATTGCCGCCGACATCGAGGCGAAGAAGGAGCAGGCGCTCGCCGCTGGCGGCCTCTACGTCCTCGGCACGGAGCGCCACGAAAGCCGCCGCATCGACAATCAGCTTCGCGGCCGTTCGGGCCGTCAGGGCGATCCGGGCGCGTCGCGCTTCTACCTCTCGCTCGAAGACGACCTGATGCGCATCTTCGGCACCGACCGCATGGACTTCATGCTGCGCAAGCTCGGCATCAAGGACGACGAGGCGATCGCGCATCCGTGGATCAACCGCGCGCTCGAAAAGGCGCAGCAGAAGGTTGAAGCGCGCAACTTCGACATGCGCAAGAACGTGCTGAAATACGACGACGTGATGAACGACCAGCGCAAAGTCGTGTTCGAGCAGCGCATCGATCTCATGCAGGAAGAGACGGTTGAAGAGACCGTCGCCGACATGCGGCGCGAAGTCGTGCAGGATCTCGTGACGACGCACATCCCGGCGAAGGCGTTTGTCGAGCAGTGGGACGTGACGGGCCTGCGCGAGGAGTTCAAGGCCGTCTTCGACATGGATTTGCCGGTCGAGGAATGGGCCGCCGAGGAAGGCATCGCCGAGCAGGAAATCGAGGAGCGGCTTCTTGCGAAAGCCGATGCGGCTGCGGCGCGCAAGGCGTCCGATGTCGGTTCTGAAAATATGCGCCAGATCGAGAAGGCGATCCTGTTGCAGACGCTCGATCATCTCTGGCGCGAGCATATCGTCAGCCTTGAGCATCTGCGTCAGGCGGTCGGCCTTCGCGGCTACGCCCAGCGCGATCCGCTCCATGAATACAAGAGCGAAGCCTTCCAGATTTTCGAGAGCATGCTGTCGCGCCTGCGCCGGGAAGTGACCGGCCAACTCATGCATGTGCAACTCGCACAGCCGGAAGATTACACGCAGACCGAGCTTCCCGAGCTTCAGATGTTCCGGGCCGATCCGATCACGGGGGCCGATTTGTCCGAGGCCGAGGCCGAAGCCGGGCCGCAGTCGAGGCAGGATCGTCGGGCGTCTGCGAAGCAGGCTGGCGCGAAGCCGTCCGCGCCCGCCGCAGCGAAGGCTTCGGCTCCGCGCGGCGGCGGAAAGACGCCCGCAATCGATCCGAACAATCCGGCGACGTGGGGCAAGGTTGCGCGCAACGCGCTGTGCCCCTGCGGTTCGGGCAAGAAGTACAAGCATTGCCATGGCGCTATCGCCGCTACGGCTGCGGAGTAGCGGTCGCACATACCATATAAAAAAGGCCGGGCTTCCCCGGCCTTTTTTATGAGAGCAAGCCTGCTGGCAACGGGGCGCTGGCTTCATGGAGCCGTGCTGGCGCAAAAGCCTGGAGCCTTCCCACCAGTGACAAGTCGCAATCATGTCAGGCGCAACCGATCGCCCGCGCAGGCGCGAGTGAACCGCCGCGCGTAAGTCGCTTTGTGTCTAACGCCCGCGCAGCCGCGAGACCAGTTCCGGGCTTGGATAGGAGTCGGCGGGCAGGCCGAGCTTTTGCTGAACCTTCTTGACGCTCGCGCGGGTGAGAAGGCCGAGCTTGCCGTCCACTTCGCCGACATCGTAGCCCTTCGCGCGCAAGAGGCTCTGAAGCTCCTTCGTCTGTTCATAGCCGAAAGCGCTCACGCCGCGCCCGCGTGACACCGGCGGCGTGCCATCGATGCGGGTCGCGAGATAGGCCACCGTCGTCGCGTAGATGAGCGACTGGTTCCATTCGAGGAACACCTTGAAATTGTCGAAGGCGAGGAAGGCCGGGCCGTTGCGTCCCATCGGGAGAAGCAGCGATGCGGGGAGGTCGCCGGAGAGGCGTTGGCCGCCCGCAAGTTGCACTCCCATGCGTTGCCACTCGCTCAGCGGATGCTGGATGGTGAGGTCGGCTTGGCTCCAGTCCATGCTTTCCGGCACACGCACTTCCTTCAGCCAAGGCTCGCCACGTCGCCAGCCAAGCGCCTTCAGGTAATTCGCCGATGAGCCGATCACGTCGGGCGCGCTGCGGATGAGGTCGGCGTGGCCGTCGCCGTCGTAATCGATGCCGTATTTGAGGTAGACCGAGGGGACGAACTGCGTCTGGCCAAGTTCGCCCGCCCACGGTCCGCGCATTTCGCTGGCGCTGAGGTCGCCGCGATCGATGATCTTCAGCACATCGAGCAGTTCCTCGCGGAACTTCTCAGGGCGGCGGCAGTCATAGGCAAGCGTCGCGAGCGAGCGCACGGTTTCCATGTTGCCGTTGTTTGCGCCGAAATCGGTTTCGAGCGCCCAGAACGCGCTGATGATGGCACCCGGCACGCCGAAATCGCGCTCCGCGCGGTCGAACTCCCGCTTGTACTTGCCGCCGATAAGCTGGCGTGCCTTTTCGATGCGATACTTCGCGGCCATACGATCGGAAAATTCGAGGAAGCTTTGCGAAAAGACGCTCTGGCCGCGATCCTTGTTGATGACGCTCTGGTCGAAGGTGACGCCGTCGAGCGCGGAGAGCGCGCGCGAGGAAAGTCCGTGGCTGCGCGCTTCGGCCTTGAACTGCGACAGCCAGCGGTCGAACCCGGCGCTCGACGTAGAGCAAGGTGCGGCTGACGCGCCGCTCGCGCTCGCGGCGACGAGAAGGCTCGCAATCATCATTCGGGATACGGAGCGTCTCATCGCTAACCTCCAGTCGAGCATCATCGGAAAAATCGGGGTCGAAACGGCGCTTTTCAGGCCGCCTCTGACATTTTCACTGTCTATAGACATCGGACCTTGCCGGAAGACGGCGGCCGCGCCGAAAGCGTCATCGCGCGAATCCCGACCGAAAGTGAGGCAAAACAAAGGCGATCACGCGCGCTGTTCGGAATCGGCGGCGTGAACCGTCAGGTCGCGGATGGAAGGGGCAAGGCCCGTCAGCGGATTATTCGCGTCCCATTTCAGCGCGATGGTCTGAAACCGGCCGACGAGCGCGTCATAGATGAGGAGCCTGCCGACAAGCGTGCCTTCGAGGCCGAGGATCGCCTTCACCACCTCCACCGCCTGCAACGTCCCGATCACGCCCGTCACAGGACCGAGCACGCCCGCTTCCTCGCAACTCGGGATTTCGCCCGGTGCGGGCGGTTCGGGGAAGAGGTCGCGATAGCTCGGGCGTGGTGTTCCTGATTCGTCCATCTCGAAGGCACGGAAAGTGGAGACGTAGCCCTCCATCTGGCCGAGCGCGGCGAAGACGAGGGGCTTCCTCGCGAAATAGCACGCGTCGTTCACGAGATAGCGCGTCGCAAAATTGTCCGAGCCGTCGGCCACGATGTCGTAGCGCGAGACGACAGAGAGCGCGTTTTCGGCGGTGAGGCGAAACGGCATCGCCTCGACTTCCACATGCGGGTTGAGCGCGTGCACGAGCGCCGCCGCGCGCTCCGTCTTCAGCGCGCCAATGTCGTCGGTGCGATAGGCGACTTGCCGCTGAAGATTGCCGAGCGAAACGCGGTCGTCGTCGATGATGCCGAGCGCACCGACGCCCGCCGCCGCGAGATACATCAGCAACGGCGAGCCGAGCCCGCCCGCGCCGACGATCAGCACGCGCGCCGCCTTCAACCGTTGCTGGCCCTGTCCGCCGATATTCTTGACGAGCAGATGGCGCTTGTAGCGCTCGATTTCTTCGGGCGAGAGCGTGGTCATGATCCTTGTCGGCCGGGTGTCGCGCTTTATTTATGCGTTAATCGCGGCCGCGTAAGTCATCACGAGTGCCCGCCGTAATTTATTGCCAAAGCTTCCGGGCAACTACAGCCGCGCGCGCCGCTTTTCGACTCGCTCTCCGACGATATGCGCCTGCGGCGCGCCATGTGCGAAGGTCGCGGGAATTGCGGCGTCGTAGCCGAGGATGCGCTCCACCTTGCCCGAAAGGCCGCTCAACGGGAGACGCAGCCAGATCAGGAGCAGATGTTCGCGCCCCGCTGCGGGACCGCGCACCGTTCCTTGCATCGGCAGTTGGTCTTCAATGACGCTGCGGTAAACCGTGCGCCAATAGTCGCGCTTGTGCTGGAAGCCGATGTCGAAAACCGCGCGCCCGGTGATTTCCGCGCCATAAATCTCGCCGACTCGCGTGCCGGCCAGCCTGTAGCGCAGCGACTCGAGATCTTCGCCGCAGTCGAGAAGGCTCAGGCCCGACAGAAGATGAGGAATCGCGATCGGGTCTATGTCGAAGCGCGACGGCAGCGGACGCGACTGCGCGCAGGCCCGCCAATAGCCGTAAAGCTCTTGTTGCTCGCGCATAATAACCTGCGCCCGGAAAGAGATTTCCGAAGCCATCCAACCCTCCGATGTCCGCGCGCAGGTCCGCCACCAGCGCCGATCACCATGTTTCGCGAACTATCGGTGATTTGCATGTTGCAGCGCAAGTCATTCGAACCGGGCCGCGCCCCCCAAATCGAAGAAGAGGCGTTCGAGGGGCGGAGCAGCGGCGGGAATAGCTCGTTGAGGGAGGAAGTGTCCGGTGAAGGGGTGGTCTAGCGGCCCTTACGCTGACCGAGGCCCATTTTCTTGGCAAGATTGGAGCGAGCTTCGGCGTATTTTGGGGCGACCATCGGATAATTCGGTTCCAGACCCCACTTTTCCCGATATTCTTCGGGCGACATATTATAATGCGTGCGCAAGTGTCGCTTCAGCGACTTAAACTTCTTGCCATCTTCGAGACAGATGATGTAGTCCGGCGTCAATGATTTCTTCACAGCGACGGCAGGCTTCAGCTCTTCCTTCGGCACGATAACGACATTCGACGAAGCGCGAGTAAGGGCAGAATGGACCTCGCCGATGAGGCTGGGCAAGTCACCTGCGACAACCGCGTTATTGCTAACATAGGCGGAAACGATTTGTGTCGTAAAATCTACCAGCTCGTTATTCTCGAATTTTTCATCAAGCATTTGCGGGCTCCTGGTTCGGCCTTGAGCTGCACTTTCCAATCCTTTGTAGGAATTGCTCTGGATTTCCGCTTTGTCAAGCCAGCGCGACTCGGCTTTACGTTTTGCGCTGAGATCCTTGACCTTATTTGCTTGCTTCACAATCGTCTGCCTTTCGGATTTGAACGGAATACATGCTATATATCATATGATAGCCACTACTCAAGATTTCATTCAAGGAATTTGGCCCAAATTTTGTACGCAGATTGAGCGCTTCTTCCCGAAAGAAGGTCCGTTTTTTTTGCTTCGGAAACTCTGCTTCGTGTGTACGCAATGTCGCAGCGGTAACGCAGCGGAAATCATCGGGCCACAGATTCGGCCGTGTCTGCTCTCCTGAAAGTTGCGTGCCGTTTGAGAAAAATCCCAAGCGTGGCATTGGCTGCCGGGAGCTATATTTCCGGCTTGCTTCGCGTTTTGACCGCAACCTTGAGGGTTGACGGCATTTTGATTGAGGAGAAACGCTTGTATTAGGTCCGGTAGGAAACTAATTTCATCAAGGAATTTTTTTGAAGACACGAGGTTTTATGTCGTCGCGGATTGCGTACGCGGTCGCGGTATTCGCGCCTCGCGTTTTGATGCGCCCCGCTTCAACTTACGGGGTGATGCCTATATGCCGACGGAAGACGAGGTTGTCGCCCCTTTATCGCTCCAACCAAGGGTATATGACTGCGGCGAAAGTGCCGTGCTCGTGGAATTTGGTGTTGGCTACAGCAAAACGGTCAGTCTTGCCATCCTTCAAATCTCGGAGAGGCTGCATGGCAGCCATCTCGAAGGCTATCGGGAAAGCATACCGGCGCTTTCTTCTCTTACCATTTGCTACGATCCTCTTGTCCTGACGAAGGAACGCCTCGTCGCTGCCATCGAATCGGCGTGCGCGATACCGCTCGGAGCGGGCGCCGCAGCGCGCCTGTGGACGATCCCTTGCGTTTATGGCGGCGTTTCCGGCCCCGACCTTGGCGACGTCGCACGCGAGGCCGCGCTTTCGGAGGGCGAGGCCGCCGCTCTTCATGCGAGCGAAACCTATGTCGTTTCGATGCTCGGCTTCCTTCCGGGCTTCGCCTATCTCGCCGAACTGCCCGAGAGGCTTCGCCTGCCGCGCCGGGTCACGCCGCGCGCGCGAGTGCCCGCCGGGTCGATTGCGATAGCGGCGGACATGACAGCGGTTTATCCGCTGGAAAGCCCCGGCGGCTGGCACCTGATCGGGTGGACGCCGGTGCCCATGTGGGACATGGCGCGGCGAGCCGAGCCGTTGCTTCGGCCCGGCGACAGCGTTCGTTTCAGGGCGGTCGACGCAGAGGAAGCGGAAGCGCTGCGTCTCCGCGTCGCCGAGGGCTGGTTGCCTACACCCGAGGCTCCAGCGTGAGGCCCGCGCTGACAATCGTCGATCCCGGTTTCGCCGCAACCATCCAGGATCGCGGGCGCGTCGGCTGGCAGCGTTTCGGCGTTCCTGTGTCGGGCGCGCTCGATCCAGAGGCGCTTGCGGTGGCGAATATCCTCGCGGGCAACACGTCGGACTGCGCCGCTATCGAGGTGATGGGCGCGGGGCTTCGCCTGCGCGTCGACGCCGAGGGCATGACGCTCGCGGTGGCGGGTTGCGCGGCACCGCTTCGCATCGAAAGGGCGGGGGCGGCCGTTTCCGTCGCGCCGCTGCGGAGCTTCACAGCGCATCGCGGCGAGGTGCTGCGGTTTCCACCGCCGAAAAATGGCGCGGTCTATTATATCGCGTCGGCGGGCGGCTTCGACATCCCGGCGGTGCTCGGCAGCCGCTCGACCTACATGCGCGCCCGGCTCGGGGGTATCGAAGGCCGCGCGCTGCGGGCGGGCGACACGATTTCGCTCATGCGCGAGGCCGCGCCCGGCACGCCGCCGCTTCTTCTCGATGCGAGTTTCGACGCGCCGAAAAGCCTCCGCATCATGCGCGGGCCCAACGCGGATTATTTCGCGGCGAGTGCGTTTGAAGCTCTGCTCGGCGGCGCGTACACGGTCACGCCCGCGTCCGACCGCATGGGCTTGCGCCTCGACGGCAAACCGCTCGACCGCGCGAAGCCGGGGGAGGTGCTGTCGCAAGGGACCACGGCGGGCGCGCTTCAGGTGCCACCGGACGGGCAGCCGATCCTCCTTCTCGCGGACCGGCAGACGACGGGCGGCTATCCGCGCATCGCGACCGTGATCGGTGCGGACATCGCGGCGGCGGGGCGGCTTGTGGCGGGCATGGCGGTGCGCTTCGCCGAGGTCGGCCGCGAAGAGGCGGTTGCAGCTCTCAAGGCCCGCGCCGAGTGGCTCGCCGCGCTGAAGTCACGCCTCAGACCCGTGCCCGACAACGCTCTAACCGCCGAACGTCTCCTCGGCGAAAACCTCATCGGCGGCGTAACGGCGGGCGAGGGCGGCGAGATGTAAGCGATGCCTCGCGCGGAGCGATGCATTTGGGAGCATCGCGCCGCCGTTGTCGCCATCGCAACGCTACTTCGCGGCCTTCTCGCGGATCATCCCTTCCTGCGCCACCGACGCCACGAGGGTGCCGTCGCGCGAGAAGATGCTGCCCCGGCAGAAGCCGCGCGCGGCCTGTGCGCTCGGGCTGTCCATCGCGTAGAGCAGCCATTCGTCCGCCTTGAACGGCCGATGGAACCACACAGCGTGGTCGAGGCTCGCGAGCATCAGGTCCGGCTCGAAGAGCGAGCGGCCATGCGCGACGAGCGCCGTATCGAGCAGGGAAAAGTCCGACGCATAGGCCAGCACGCATTGATGGAGGCGGAAATTGTCGGGCAACGCGCCGTTCGCGCGGAACCAGATATATTGCTTCGGTTCGAGCTTCTCCTTGCAGAAGAAGCGCGAGAGATCCACGGGCCGCAGTTCGATGGGCCGGTCGCGCTCCCAGTAAAGGCGCATGACTTCCGGCAGGATCGGCAGCAGGCGAGCCTTCAATTCTTCTTCGGACGGCAATTCTTCCGGCTGGGCAACTTTCGGCATCTCGATCTGATGGTCGAAGCCGGCCTCAAGCGCGTGGAACGAGACCGCCATGGTGAAGATCGGCCGCCCGTGCTGGATAGCGGTCACGCGCCGCGTGGTGAAGCTGCCGCCGTCGCGGATACGGTCGACGTGGTAGATGATCGGCACCTTTGGGTCGCCGCCGAGCAGGAAATAGGCGTGCAGCGAATGTGCCACGCGGTCCTGATCCTCGACCGTGCGATAGGCGGCGGTGAGCGCCTGCCCGACCACCTGACCGCCGAAAACGCGCTGCCAGCCATTTTGCGGGCTTCGTCCACGGAACAGATTGTGTTCCAATTGTTCAAGATCGAGTATCGACAGAAGTTGATCGACGGCCGGCATGGGTGCCCTTCCTAAGCTTCTCCATCCGAGATAACGGTTCTCCTTCGAAATCTGTCAAGTTAGTCGGAAGCCTGACGCGAGGTGGCCGTGAACGATATTCAGAAGAGTCGGTTCGACATCGTCATCAGCGGTGGGAGTTTTGTCGGGCTCGCGCTGGCGCGTGCGCTGGAAGCGTCGGCGCCGGGAGCGTTCGCCATCGCCGTCATCGAGCAACGCACGCTCGCCGCCGCAACGGCAGACCCGCGCACCGTCGCGCTCACGGCCAGCGCCAGGGCGATGCTCGAAGCGACCGGCATATGGCAGACGATCGCGGACAAGGCCGAGCCGGTGCGCCGCATCGTGCTGACCGATTCCGCGCTCGAATCGCCCGTGCGTCCCGGCCTGATCGGCCTCGACGCCGAAGATACGCCCACGGGCGAGCCGACCGCCTACGTCATCGAGAACGCGGCGCTGCTTCCGGCGCTTCTCGCCTCGCTCGATGGCCTGCCCAACGTCTCTTTCTTCGCGCCCGATGCCATCGACCATTTCGAGACGCGCGACGAGGATGTGTCCATCGTGCTGCGCTCTGGTGCGGCACTCTCGGCGCAGCTTCTTGTTGCGGCGGACGGGCGCAATTCGGCGGCACGCGAGACGATCGGCATTCGGACGCAAAGCTGGCCATCGGATAAGGTCGGCATCGTGGCGACCGTTGGCATCGAGCGACCGCATAACGGCACCGCGTGGCAGCATTTCCTGCCCGCCGGACCGTTCGCCATCCTGCCGATGACCACGGCCCCCGATGGCGGCAATCGCGCGTCGGTCGTGTGGACCGAGGATGCGGCCATCGCCCGGCGCATCCTTGCTGAGGATCGCGAAGCCGTGCTGGCCGAGCTGTCGCAACGTTTCGGCCCGGAACTCGGCGCGCTGACGCTTCTGTCGAGCCCGCAGGCGTTCCCGCTGTCGATGGTGCTGGCGCGCGAGTTCGTGCGGCCGCGCTTCGTGCTCGTCGGCGACGCGGCGCATGGGCTGAACTGGATCGCGGGGCAGGGGCTGAACCACGGGCTCAAGGATGTCGCGGCGCTGGCGGAAACGCTGGTGGACGCGGCGCGCCTCGGCCTCGACATCGGCGATGTGACGATCCTGCGCCGTTACGAGCGCTGGCGGCGGTTCGATGTCGTGACGTCGGCGTTCTCAGGCGCGGCGCTCAACGCGTTCTTCTCGAACGACTGGACCGGCCTTCGGATGCTGCGCAACGCAGGGCTCCGCACGGTGGACGGTATCGGGCGGCTGAAGACGCTGTTCATGAACGAAGCGGCTGGCCGCACGGGCGACGTGCCGAAGCTGTTGCGCGGCGAAGCGCTATAAGCCGGGCGCGCCAATCCGCCTATTTTGCCTCGTCCGAGCTTTCGAAGCGCGACCAGAACAGTTTGAGCAACGCCGCCGTCCGCGCGGGCGCTTCGAGCATCGGCAGGTGGCCGACATCCTTCATCATGAGGATTTCGCTGCCGCGAATGAGGCTTGCCAGGACGCTGGCTTCCGCCGGGTCGAGGATCTTGTCGGCCCCGCCCCAAACGACGAGCGTGGGCGCGGCGATATTCGGCGCCCAATGCGTGGCGGGGAGTTCGGGCGAGAGGATCATTTCGCGGAAGAGATGACGATAGACGGGCGCGCGGGCGATCTGATCGCGCGCCACCAGCGCCGCGAGGATGGCATTCTGGAAGCCGCCGCCGTTCTTGCCGGAAAGAAGCGTAAAAATCGCCTCCATGTCCTCGGGCTTCTCGGCGATGAGGTCGTTTCTGCCATCGAGCAGGCCCGCTTCAAAGGGGCTCAGCCCTTCGCCCGCGACGCCCGCGCTGTCCATCAGGATGAGACTGCGCACGAGGTCGGGGCTTTTCGCCGCGACGAGCCCCGCGAGAGCGCCGCCCATCGAACTGCCGACCCAATGCGCTTTTTCTGCGCCAGTCTGCGCGAACCACGCCTTCAGCCGGTCCGCCTGCGCGGCGAGGCCATAGGACGCATCCGGCACGAAGCTGCTTTCGCCGAAGCCCGGAATGTCGGGCACCAGAAGCCGATGCGAACGCGCGAGGAAAAGCACGACGTTGAGCCAATTTTCCTTAGAAGCCGAAAAGCCATGAAGAAGGACGGCTGCGGGTTTGTTCGCAGGACCGGCGTCCCAGTAGCGAAGCTCATGGCCATCGACATTCGCCGTTCGCGCGCGAATTCCGGGCAGAAGGCCGATGGCGCGGCGGACGCGACGATAAAGGCCATCCGGCTGCCGCCAGTCTCGCAGCAGCGCGGGATCGACGCTTGCGGCTTTATTCAGATATTCGGCGGCCGCGCGCTCGAAAAGAGCCGATTGCCCGCCGTCGGGCGCGTCTGACGCGAAATGGTCCATGGAGTTTCCGCATAGCCCGAGGTTGTTTTCTTATAGGTTGGCTCGCGCCGCCGGAACAAAAGGGGCCGGAGAACATCTTTTGTCGGGCGGTTTCGATCGATGTGGCGCGCTCGGACGGCCGGTATAGTCAGGCGCGCATCGCCCGACGGAGCGCGGACAGCCGCACGGCGCCGGACGCAAGGATAACGGCCGCATAGACGGCGGCGCCTGAGGTGACGAGCAGCAGCATCGCGCCCGCCTGCTTCATCGTGGAGCGGTCGGCCGCAAAATAAGGGTCAAGCACCGGTTCGAGCCAGTAAAGCGCAGCCCCCATGGCCAAACTCGCGGCGACGATGCGGGGCGCGCGGCGCTTCAGCGCGTCGTCGAAGCGGAAATGGCCGCGCCGCATCAGCGTAATCATGAGAAGGAGCGCGTTGGTCCAGCCGGAAAGGCTTGTCGCGATGGCGATGCCGACATGGCCGATGTAGGGAAACATCAGGAGCGAGCCGCCAACGTTGACCGCGACGGACGCAGCGACGAACCTCATCGGCGTGGCGGTGTCCTCGCGCGCGAAAAAGCCGGGCAGGAACACTTTCGTCATCACGAAGGCGGTCAGCCCCGCCGCATAGGCCGCGAGCGCAAGCGACACCTGTCGCGTGGCTTCGGGCGTGAAGCTGCCGCGCTGGAACAGCACCTGGATGATCGGGTCGGGGATCACGATCAGCGCAACCGAGGCGGGCAGCGTGAGCAGCAGCGCGAATTCGAGGCTGCGGTTCTGGCTCGCGAGCGCGGCGGGTTCGTCGGCGTCAGCGAGGTGACGCGTGAGCGTCGGCAGCAGCACGACGCCGATGGCGATGCCGACCATGCCGAGCGGAAGTTGCATCACGCGATCCGCATAATAAAGATACGACACGGCGCTCGCCTGAAGCGATGCGATCATCGTGCCGATGAAGATGTTAACCTGATTGATGCCGCCGGTGATGAGGCCCGGCACCGCGAGCTTCACAAGGCGGCGCATATCGGGCGTGAGGCGGGGCAGGCGGAACCGCAGGTCCATGCCGAGCCCGCGCGCGGCCCAAGCCACGAACAGAAGCTGGGCGAAACCGGCGATCGCGACGCCCCACGCCTGAATGATGCCCGCCTCGGGCTGGTCGCGGAAGCCGCTCGCCGCCGCAAACAGCGTCACCGCGATCAGCACGAGATTGAGCAGGATCGGCGTCGCGGCGGGCGCGCGGAACTTCTGATGCGCGTTGAGAACGCCCGCAGCGAGCGCCACGAGCGACATGCACACGAGATAGGGGAAGGTGATGCGCGTCAGTAGAACCGCCAGCTCGAACTTCTGCTTGTCCTCGCTGAAGCCCGGCGCGATGGCGCGGACGAGATACGGCATGAAGATTTCGGCGAGGATAACGGTCGCGGTCACACCGACGAGCAGAATGGAGAGCGCTTCCTCCGCGAACTCGCGGGCGCGCACGTCGCCCTCGCCGCGCAACCGCTTCGTGAACAGCGGCACGAAAGCGGAGTTGAACGCGCCTTCCGCGAACAGCGCACGGAAGAGGTTCGGAAAGCGGAACGCCACGAAGAACGCGTCGGCCACCCAGCCGGTGCCCATCACGGCGGCGAGCAGCACGTCGCGCACGAAGCCGAACACGCGGCTTATGGCCGTCAAACCGCCAACAGTGAGAAAACCGCGATAAAGGCTCATCTACAACCGGGAGTGTGCGTTTCCAAAGCTATGGGCGACGATTCCTCCGGAAGCAAGGCGCGCTTCTCCGCACGGCGGCATTATCCGCGCTGTTGGCGCGTCATTCTTTCGGCAGCGGCCACGCGACCGCCGAACCCTGCTTGCGCGCCGCATCGTAGGCCACGCGGAGATCTTGCTTCATCGCGTCGCGGTTCGGATAATCCTTCGGCAGATGCCCCACGACGCACGCCTGAAGGCACAGCTTCGCCTCGGCGCGGGCGCGGTCGGCGGCTGCAACATTGGGGAATGTCGTGTTGCCGAAGGAATCGACGCAAAGAAACTGGCAAAAGCCGCCGATGCGCTTGAAGGCGGTGCCCCTCTCATCATCGCTCCAGTCTTTGTAGAGGCCTTTCGGAAGGCCGGAAATGGGCGCGGTGGCGATGTAGCCGATGGAATCCGCGACCTGGGCGAACGCCTGCACGGCTGCGGGCGTGGGCGCTGCGAGGATCGCTGTCGCGAAGAGGAGGGAAAGGCGGGAGGTCATCGGCGGGCCGGTCGGTTTCGGAAGGGCGGCTTAGCTTTGAGGGCGCTTTTTGGCAATTTCGTGGGGGCTTAGCGGTGGTAAGCGCCACAAGGAGAGGAACGATCTTTCCACTTGATAACTTTTCATCGTTATTTCTGAATCCAGAGCTAAGCGATATATCCCCTGACAGAAAAGTCAGGGGGGTAAAGACCATGTTCGGAATTCCCAATCGCTATTGGGCTGCGATAGGAGCCTTGCTCACTTTAGCTGCTGCGATCGGAGTTCCAATTACGCCAGATCCAGTCCTAATTACCGTCTCCGTAAGCTTGATCATAATATCTTTTGGACTTGCTATACACGGGTATCACTTAGATGCTGCTGTGCATCCTGACGTAAATCGGAAGAGGTTAAGAGAACGAATTTCTTCCTACATAGTCGAGGCATCGCGCATGATCGAGAAATTAGAAAGCGGAAGTTTCGAAAAAATTGATGACGATATAGAAAGCTGGGTAATTAAAGTTGAGCAATTTTTGGAGGTGGAATTCGACGGCTCGTACGTTGATAAATTCAGAGGTTTTTGGATTGATGACCTAAATATTGTTGGCGCCATCCTAGGAATGGCGATCAATCGGGAACGTTTAAAGGCGATAACCTTCATCGCTAGAAGACGCCAGTTTTTGGAAGATCTCCTAGATAAAGACGCGACACTAAACAGCCTGCATTGAATTTCAATTCTGCCCCAAACGTCTAATCCCAAGCGATAGGATTTCCTCCGGCCAGAGCGAAAAACGGCCATCACAAAAACGTCAGGTGAGCCGAATGTCGCGCCCATTTTTCTCGCGGTTTCGGCCTTGCCCAAGCCCAAATTTCGCGGCATCAGTCAGATCTAAGGTTGTATCCGTTGTCCTTGAGGTCGCGCGATGTATTTGATGCGTGTTTTGCTCGCTTGTTTCATCACTTTCAGCACAGTCGTGGCCGCAAGCGCCGAGCCCCGATCCCCGATAGAGGACTCCGTTGTCCGCGAGTCCGAGACCTTTGAAAACACCCTCACCGCGACATGGCCCACCAAGGGCAAGGATGCCAGGAGCTGGAAAGCCGAAGGCGCTAAGGCGATCGCCGCCAACGATCCGCGCGCGGCCACGGGCTATTTCGCCTCGTCCGCGCTGCTCGACCGCAAGAACGCCGACACGTGGCTGCAACTCGCTCGCGCCTACCTCGCCATTGAGACGGAAAAATACGGCGAGAAGATCGCGTTCGCCCGCAATGCCGGGTCGTCGGCCTATATAGCATATGCCCGCGCGACCATGCCCGCCGCTAAAGCCGCCTCGCTCGCGGTGCTGGCGGAAAGCCTCGGCGCGCGCGAACAGTGGCGGCCCGCGCTCCGCATTTACAAGCTGAGCCTCGGCCTCGATGCGAACCCGGATGTCCAGACGGCCTATGACGAAGCCTTCAACGAGCACGGCTTCCGCATGCTCGACTACACGGCCGACAATGAGTCGAACGCGCCGCGCATCTGCGTGCAATTTTCCGACACGCTCGCGAAAGGCCGCGTCGATTACACGAATTACGTCACCGTCAATAATGCGAAGCCCGGCTCGGTCCGCGTCGATGGCCGCCAGCTTTGCGTCGAAGAGCTTCAGCACGGCAAGCGCTACGAGGTGAAAATCCGCAGCGGCATTCCGTCCACGGAGGACGATCTCCTGCCGAAGCCGGTCGATCTCACCGTCTACATCCGCGACCGCTCGCCCTCCGTGCGCCTTTCGGGCCGCAATTACGTGCTGCCGCGCACGGGCCAGCAGGGCATTCCCGTCGTCAGCATCAACACGAAGCTGGTGAAGGCTTCGATCTATCGCATCGGCGACCGCCGCCTCGCGGACGAAGTGCTCGACGGCAATTTCCAGTCCTCGCTCGAAGGCTATCAACTGAACCAGATCGCGAACGCCAAGGGCGAGAAGCTCTGGTCGGGCGAGATGCCGGTCGAGATGAAGCCGAATGAAGAAGTGACGACCGCGTTTCCGGTCGACACGCTGCTGCCGAACCTGAAGCCCGGCCTTTATGTCATCGCGGCATCGTCCGCCGAAGAGTCTGCGAAGGTTGAAGCCGACAGCGCCGACGCCTCGGAAGATTATTCGACGAAGACCACGCAATGGTTCGTGGTGTCCGACCTCGGCCTGACCGCGTTTAGCGGCGCGGATGGCGTGCATGTCTATGTCCGCTCGCTCGGCTCGGCGGCGCCCGCGCAGGGCGTCGAAATTCGCCTCATTGCCCGCAACAACGAGGTGCTCGGCACCCAGAAGACCGACGAGCGCGGTGAGGCGATCTTCGACGCGGGGCTTGCGCGCGGGACAGGCGGCCTTGCGCCCGCCCTCGTCATCGCGCGCGATAATCTGCACGATTACGGCTTTCTCGACATCACGAAGCAGGCGTTCGACCTGTCCGACCGTGGCGTCGGCGGGCGCACGCCCCCCGGCCCGCTCGATGCGTTCGTGTTCACTGAGCGCGGCGTCTATCGCTCGGGCGAAACGGTGTACGTCACGGCGCTGTTGCGCGATCAGGCGGCCAATGCCGCGCCCTCCACGCCGCTCATCGTGAAGCTTTTCCGCCCGGATGGCGTGGAAGATCGCCGCGAGACGCTCGCCGATCAGGGTAACGGCGGCCGAAGCTGGCAGATCGCGCTGCCCGAGACGGCGATGACGGGTTCGTGGCGCATCGCCGCTTATGTCGATCCGAAAGCGCCGTCGCTCTACGAGAAGACATTCCTCGTGGAAGATTACGTGCCGGAGCGGCTGGAGATGAAGCTGAAGGCCGAACAGCCGCTTATCTCGGCGGCGAAGCCGGGCGTGATCGCGCTCGACGGCCGCTATCTCTATGGCGCGCCCGCCTCCAATCTCAGCCTCGAAGGCGAGATCGCGGTTTCAGCGTCGAGCGAGGTTGCGGGCTTCCCCGGCTTCCGCGTCGGGCTTGAGAGCGAGAAGTTCACCACTGTTCGCACCGCGCTCGACGGTCTGCCGACGACCGATGCGCAAGGCGCGGCGAAGCTGTCCATCGCGCTGCCGGAACTGCCGCAGACCACGAAGCCGCTTTCCGCCGACATTACCGTGCGCCTGCGCGAGCCTTCAGGCCGCGCGCTGACCGACCGCATCGGCCTCAAGGTCGACACGGGCAAGAGCTTCGTCGGCGTGAAGCCGCTGTTCCAGGGCTCCGTGCCGGAAGGCGATGACGCCGCGTTCGAGGTGGTTGGCATCAGCGCGGACGGCAAGCAGGCCGAAATCAAGGGCCTGAAGTGGGATCTCTTACGCGTCGAGAACCAGTTCCAGTGGTATAACCGCGACAATCGCTGGTCTTACGAACTCGTCACCTATGAAAGCCGCGTCGCGGGCGGCACGCTCGACACGCCTGCAAGTGGGACGGCGAAAATCTCCGCGCCCGTGAAGCCCGGCAACTACCGCCTCGACATCGCGTCCACCGATGCGAAGGGGCCTGCCACAAGCGCCACCTTCTCGGCGGGATGGTACGTCTCCGAAACTTCCGAAACGCCGGAAATCCTGAACCTCGCGCTCGACAAGGCGTCCTATGGCCCGGGCGACGACATCAAGGTGTCGATCCTGCCGCGCATGGCGGGCAAGGCGCTCGTCGCCATCGTCAGCGACAAGGTGCTGGCCACCGACCTCATCGACGTGGCGGCGTCGGGCGGCTCGACGACATTCAAGGTCGATCCGGCATGGGGACCGGGCGCGTATGCGACCGCGATCCTCTACCGCCCGACCGATAGCGCCGCGAAGCGCATGCCGAGCCGCGCGGTCGGCGTGAAGTGGATCGCGCTCGACACGAAGCCGCGCACGCTTTCCGTCGCGCTCGACACGCCGCCAGCGGTCCGGCCCGCCGGTCCTGTGACGGTCACGGCCTCGGTCGCGGGCCTCGACGCGGGCGAAAACGCGACGCTCGTCGTCTCGGGTGTCGACCTCGGCATCCTCAACATCACGCGCTACAAGACACCGCAGCCCGCCGGTTACTTCTACGGCCAGCGCCGCCTCGGCCTCGAAATGCGCGACCTCTACGGCAAGCTCATCGACGGCATGCAGGGCGTGCGCGGTCAGGTCCGCTCCGGCGGCGACGAGGGCGGCCTCGACATGAATGGGCGCCCGCTGGCCGAAACGCCGCTCGCGGTTTATTCCGGCCCGGTCAAGGTCGGCGCGGACGGCAAGGCTAAGGTCACGTTCGAGCTTCCGGCGTTCAACGGCACGATGCGGCTTTCCGCGCAGGCCTGGTCGCCGACGAAGCTCGGCACGGGCGAGAAGGATGTCATCGTGCGCGATACGGTCGTCGCGCAGGCCACCGCGCCGAAATATCTGCTGCTGGGCGACCGCTCGAACCTGCATCTCTCCATCGAGAACGTCGAAGCGCCCGCGGGGGCATACCAACTCGCGCTGAAAGGCGAGGGCGGCGTCGAGGTGGAAGGCGCGGCCGAACGCACGCTCCAGCTCGATCTCGAAAAGCGCGTTTCGGGGGTGATCCCGCTGCGCGCGGCGTCCGTCGGCGAGGGCAGCGTCAGCTTCTCGCTCACCGGCCCCGGCAATGTCGCCATCGAGCGCACCTACGCGATCCCGGTCGAGCCGCCCGCGCCGAATGTCCGCCGCCGCTCCACGGTGACGCTCGCGGCCAACACCGGCTCGCTCCGCGTCGGCCCGGAACTCGTCGCGGACCTTGTGCCCGCGACATCGCGCATCTCGCTCACCGCAA
>NZ_JFZJ01000036.1 GCF_000636015.1 Rhodomicrobium udaipurense JA643 | reverse complement strand
TCAGCCCGCTTCGGCAAGCGCTTATCGAGCGGCCGAAAGCGTCCGTGCTGCCCAAATCAACCCACAGCCTGTCCCCTGCTTGTCAACAGGCAAATGCAACCCGTGCACGGCTTTTGAACAGGATCGACACAACATGTAGCGCCCCTGTCAACGCAACCCCCAAGCTTTTGTGCGTTTGTTGCGGCGAAGTGACAGCCCGATTGGCGCGAATCACCTAAATATGGGCGAGCCGCTGCGGGGAGCGCCCTTCAAGGAGGACGCGGCGGCAATCATCCTCAATCGGCACATGTCTTCCAATCCAGGTTGTTTCGGCCATCCGTTTTCCGGATGCGCTGGCGTGCGCCCTCTCGTCAGAGGGTGGGTCTGTTGCGTCTGCGTCGTGTTCTGCGTCCACCAAAAAATCACTGAACAAAGCGGGCAGGCGCGATGATGCGCCGGGCAGGAGAATCCATGCGGATCGAACGGCGATTCACCACGAGCGGGCAGTCTCCCTATGAGACGATTCAGTTCCGGCAGACGACGAGCGAACTGAAAAATCCGGATGGAAAAATGATTTTCCAGCTCGAAGGCTTCTTCGTGCCGGAACAGTGGAGCCAGGTGGCCGCCGACATCATCGCGCAGAAATATTTCCGCAAGGCCGGCGTGCCCGCGCGGCTGAAGCGCGTCGAGGAAAACAGCGTGCCGTCGTGGCTGTGGCGCTCCGTGCCCGACCAGCAGGCGCTTGCCGCGCTTCCTGAGGCCGAGCGCTTCGGACCCGAAACGGACGCACGTCAGGTGTTCGACCGCATGGTGGGCGCGTGGACCTACTGGGGCTGGAAGGGCGGCTATTTCTCGTCGGAGGAGGACGCCCGCACGTTCCACGACGAGCTTTGCTACATGCTCGCGATGCAGATGGCCGCGCCGAACAGCCCGCAATGGTTCAACACCGGCCTGCATTGGGCCTACGGCATCGATGGCCCCGGCCAGGGCCACTATTACGTGGATTTCAAGACAGGCGAACTCGTCCGCTCCGCCAGCGCCTATGAGCACCCGCAGCCGCACGCCTGCTTCATCCAGTCGGTCGAAGACGATCTCGTCAACGAAAACGGCATCATGGATCTGTGGGTGCGTGAAGCGCGTCTGTTCAAATACGGCTCCGGCACCGGCTCGAACTTCTCGCGGCTCCGCAGCGAGGGCGAGCGCCTCTCCGGCGGCGGCAAGTCGTCCGGCCTCATGAGCTTCCTCAAGATCGGCGACAAGGCCGCGGGCGCGATCAAGTCCGGCGGCACCACGCGCCGCGCCGCAAAAATGGTCATCGTCGATGCCGACCACCCGGATATCGAGGCGTTCATCAACTGGAAAGTGCTGGAAGAACAGAAGGTGGCGGCGCTCGTCGCGGGCTCGAAGATTTGCGCGAAGCACCTCGCGGCCATCATGCGCGCCTGCGTGAACTGCGAAGGCCACGGCGAAGATTGCTTCGATCCTTTGAAGAATGTCGCGTTGAAGCGCGAGATCAAGGCAGCGCGCGCGGCCTTCGTGCCCGACGCCTACATCCAGCGCGTGATCCACTTCGCGCGGCAGGGCTTCAAGTCCATCGAGTTCCCGAGCTTCGACACCGACTGGGAAGGCGAGGCCTACCGCACCGTTGGCGGCCAGAACTCGAACAACACCGTTCGTGTTGATGATTCGTTCCTGCGCGCGGTCGAAGTCGACAGCGATTGGCACCTGATGTCGCGCACCACGGACAAAGCCGTTAAGACGCTGAAGGCGCGCGCGCTGATGGATCAGATCTCGGAGGCGGCCTGGGCCAGCGCCGATCCGGGCATACAGTTCCACACCACGATCAACGATTGGCACACCTGCCCGGCGAGCGGCCCGATCCGCGCGTCGAACCCGTGCTCGGAATACATGTTCCTTGACGACACGGCCTGCAATCTCGCGTCGCTGAACCTGCTGTCGTTCCGCCCGCAAGACGGCGAAGGTCGCCTCGTCGATGCGGAAGCCTTTGCACATGCGTGCCGCCTGTGGACGGTGGTGCTCGAAATCTCCGTGACGATGGCGCAGTTCCCGTCGAAGGAAATCGCGCAGCTCTCGTATGACTTCCGCACCCTCGGCCTCGGTTACGCGAACCTGGGCGGGCTCCTCATGGTCTCCGGCCTGGGCTACGACTCGGACAAAGGCCGCGCGGTCGCGGCTGCGGTGTCCGCGCTGATGACGGGCGTCAGCTATGCCACGTCGGCGGAGATGGCGAAGGAACTCGGCGCGTTCGCTGGTTACGAGCCGAATGCCGCCCACATGCTGCGCGTGATGAAGAACCATCGCCGCGCGGCCTACGGGCGCGACAACGGCTATGAGCTGCTTTCCACAAGCCCCGTTCCGCTGAAGGATGGCGTCTGCCCGCAGACCGATCTCGTTACAGTCGCTCGCGAAGTATGGGACGAAGTGATCTCGCTCGGCCAGATGCACGGCTTCCGCAATGCGCAGGTCTCGGTCATCGCGCCGACGGGCACCATCGGCCTCGTGATGGACTGCGACACGACGGGCATCGAGCCGGACTTCGCGCTCGTGAAGTTCAAGAAGCTTTCGGGCGGCGGCTACTTCAAGATCATCAACCGCGCCGTGCCGGAAGCGCTGCGGAACCTCGGTTACACGCAGACACAGATCGACGCGATCATCGCCTATGCGGTCGGACGCGGCACGCTCGCAACGGCGCCGCACATCAACCACAAGACGCTCGCCGCAAAGGGATTTACGCCGGAGAAGATCGCGGCGGTGGAAGCCGGCCTCGGCGCCGCGTTCGATATCAAGTTCGTCTTCAACAAGTGGACGCTCGGCGACGATTTCTGCAAGGGCGTGCTGAAGCTCACCGATGAGCAGATGGCCGCGCCAAGCTTCGATCTTCTTGCGGCGATCGGCTTCCCGAGGGCGGAAATCGATGCGGCGAACGAGTATGTTTGCGGCACGATGACGCTCGAAGGCGCGCCCGGCCTCAAGCCCGAGCATCTGCCCGTGTTCGATTGCGCGAACCCGTGCGGCAAGAAGGGCAAGCGCGCGCTCTCGTGGCAGAGCCACATCCGCATGATGGCGGCGGCGCAGCCGTTCATCTCCGGCGCGATCTCGAAGACGATCAACATGCCGAACTCCGCCAGCATCGCCGATTGCCGCGAAGCCTACATGCTGTCGTGGAAGCTCGCGCTGAAGGCGAATGCGCTCTACCGCGACGGCTCCAAGCTTTCGCAGCCTCTGTCCGCGCAGCTTCTCGCCGACAATGATGCGGATGCCGATGACGCTGCCGAAGCGCTTCTCGCCGCACCGCAAGGCCGTCGTGCGCAGATCGTGGCGGAGCGCGTGATCGAGCGTATCATCGAGCGCGTCCGCCTCAAGGCCGAGCGCGAGAAACTGCCGAACCGCCGCAAGGGCTATACGCAAAAAGCTGTCGTCGGTGGGCACAAGGTCTACCTGCGCACGGGCGAGTTTGAGGATGGCCGCCTCGGTGAAATCTTCATTGACATGCACAAGGAAGGCGCGGCCTTCCGCAGCTTGATGAACAACTTCGCCATCGCGATCAGCCTCGGCCTCCAATATGGCGTGCCGCTCGACGAATTCGTGGAGGCGTTCACTTTCACGCGCTTCGAACCGGCGGGCTTTGTGCAGGGCAACGAGGCGATCAAGAACGCGACGTCGATCCTCGATTACATCTTCCGCGAACTGGCTGTGTCCTATCTCGGCCGCAACGATCTCGCCCATGTCGACCCGTCTCAGATCGGCGCGACCGTAATGGGCGGCGGCGTGGCGGACGACCGGCCGGGTCAGAAGGCCGCGGCGGCGACAAACCCCGTGATCTATGCGGATCGTTATGTGTCGAAGGGTCTCACACGCGGACTTCACCACAAAGTTGTCATAGTTCAGGATCAGCCTAAGAATGAGCGAATCGGTGGCGCTGGTTCGTATGAAACACATGGCGCCCTCGCTTATGCCCTGCGTCCGGAAGATGAAGATCAGTCTCCGCTGGGTTCTTTCGATGTAAACGCGCGCGATGGGGCAAGTGCCGCGTTGAACCATTCCCATCAGACAGTACCGCTCGGAGCAAGGCCCGGTAAGGCCGACTTGCTCGCGGAAGCGCGCGCGAAGGGTTACGAGGGCGAAGCCTGCGGCACATGCGGCAACTTCACTCTCGTGCGCAACGGAACTTGTCTGAAGTGCGATACCTGCGGCGGCACGACGGGATGCTCATAAGGCTGCCATAGCGTTCGGAGGGTTTGCGCGGATTCTCGCGCAGACCTCTGGATGATCGCCTCGGACTTAGCCAAGGGCTGAACGCAACGATGGCGCTCTGGACGATCAACCAGCCGCAAGATCACGACATCTATACGATCGTGTATCTCCTCAAGGATGCGCTGAAATCGGCAATCAGCGACGCATGGTTCTTCGAAAGAACCGCGCTTCCCAAAGCCGACGTCAAAGGAGCCGGGCACGCGGAAATCGCCGCCCGGCTCGGCCGTTTCCGCGAAGGTTGCAAAACCTTCCAAGAACGCGAAGCGCTGATGCTTATGAAGATGATGCGCGCGCGGAACTGGGCTTCGGAACTGCGCAAGATCGCGCCCGATTTTCAGGACGAAATCGAACAGATGCTGGAGGCCACGTCCGCTTGCGAGGCGTTGCAGGCTGAGTTCGTCCGCGACGCGCAGCGCATGTTCAACGGCGGCGGCTCGCTCTCGCGCTTCCTGTCTCTGCGTCAGCCGGATCCGCGCAGCGCGCACCAGCCCATTCACGGCGGATCATATCTCGTGGGCGGCCGGACGGCGCTGTTTGAATTGCGCACCGCATGCGAAGTGTTTTTGGCGCAGATCGACGATGTGTTTTTCTCGGCCCGCGCTGAGGAGGTTTCGGACCTTCTGCCGGACCCCGCGCCCGTGCCCGCCGGCTTTCTTGAAGCGCCGAAGCATGAGGGGGCGCTAGCTTTGCCGCTCGCGCTGCTTGAGGATATGGCACTGGGCAAAGTCGACAAATCGCCGCTGCACTAAAACAGCGCAAAAAATTGCCGAAGATTAAATGCGACAGCTTTTCGTCAGCACGATGGCTTTAAATTTCTTCCATTGACGCGCTTTGCGAACTTTGGAGGATTTTCATGGTGGACCTGGTTGGCGGGGTTGCCTCGGCGGCCGTTTCCTCGAACCCGGAGAGTGACAACTCCGGGACAGAGGCCGTTTTCGAATCGTTGTTCTTTAAGTCTTCGGCCGAAACGTCGGATGACGCCGAAACGGAGCAGAAGGTTGAGGTTGCGGTGCAGGATCTGTTCTCCGAGCCTGCCATCACAGCTGCGGCCGACGAAGAAACGCAGGAAGAAGTCAAGGCGGCACTGACCGACATTCTGACCGATCAAACGCCGCAGACCCTCTCAAGCGATGAGACGCAGCAAGCGGTGGCGGAAACGCTGACTGATATCCTCACCGACGATACCGCGTCCGCAGCTACGGCGCAGGAAAACGCCGAGATCGAAAAGATGATCAAGGAGTGGACCAAGAGCTGGTGGGATTACTTCCAGATGGGCTCGGGCTCAGTCAGCACGTTCACCGCCGTGAAATGGGTTTCGACGACGTCTGCGGACGCTTCCGAGGCGACGATACGCCGGACGGTTACTGCGGGCTACATCGATCTCGGTGAGGGACCGCGCAGCTCGAAGGACAAGCGCAAGGACGAAATTCGCGAAAGGGTTCTGCCCGACTTCGACGAAATTGCAAGCGAGCGCGGCAACCAAAACCGGGCAGCCGAAGGCGCGTTTTGAATTATCCGCAGTTAAATCGTCTCATCCGGCGGCGGTGTTGATCTGACGCTTCCGTGCTCACCGCACGCCGAAAATCGCGGAGCCGACGCGCACAAGCGTCGCGCCCGCCGCGATGGCGGCTTCGAAGTCGCCGCTCATGCCCATGCTGAGATCGAGAAGCCCGAGTTCCTTCCGCAGCGCCGCCATCTTGTCGAAATAGGGCACCGGATCGTCGTCGAACGGCGGAATGCACATCAGCCCCGCGATGGAAAGGCCGAACTCGCGCTCGCACTGGCGCACGAACGCGGCCGCTTCGTCCGGCGCGACACCCGCCTTCTGTGGCTCCTCGCCGATATTGACCTGCACGAACAGCTTCGGTGCGCGCCCCTGCTTCTGGATTTCCTGCGCCAGCGCCGCCGCTAGCTTCGGCCGGTCAACCGTCTCGATACAATCGAAGAACGCCACCGCCTCGCGCGCCTTGTTCGTCTGGATCGGGCCGATGACGTGCAACTCCGCGCGCGGAAATTCTTCACGCAGCGGTGGCCATTTCCGCATCGCTTCCTGTATGCGATTTTCGCCGAAGAGAACGTGGCCCTGCCGGAGAACCGGCCGGATATGTTCGGCGTCGAAGGTTTTCGTCACCGCCACGAGCTTCACTGAAGCCGGATCGCGCCCCGCATTTTGCGCCGCGCGCCACACGCGCTCGCGGATCGAAAGATATGCGTCTTCAACGGCGCAGGAATTGAACGGTTGATCGTCTGTGCTCATGTCGTCCGCTTCTCTTGACCGAGGCTCCCTTTCAACTTCATATCACGCAAACCTTTTTGCCGCGCTTTCGCGCGAGGAACATGACCCATGGCACAGGAACGCTACAACGCGCCGGAGCGCGAGAAACATTGGCAGGGGATTTGGGAAGAGCAACAGACTTTTCTCACCTCCACCGATCGCTCCAGGCCTAAATATTACGTGCTGGAGATGTTCCCCTACCCGTCCGGCCGCATCCATGTGGGCCACGTCCGCAACTACACGATGGGCGATGTCGTGGCGCGCTACAAGCGGGCGCGGGGCTTCAACGTGCTGCATCCCTTCGGGTGGGACGCGTTCGGCCTCCCGGCGGAGAACGCCGCCATCCAGAAGGGCATCAACCCGCGCGAATGGACCTACGAGAACATCGAAGCCATGCGCACGCAGTTGAAGCGCATCGGCCTGTCGCTCGACTGGACGCGCGAATTCGCCACCTGCGACCCAGAATATTACCATCAGCAGCAGCGCATCTTTCTCGCCTTCCGCGAGAAGGGGCTCGTCTACCGCAAGAAGAGCAAGGTGAACTGGGACCCGGTCGATCACACCGTGCTCGCGAACGAGCAGGTTATCGACGGCCGCGGCTGGCGCTCTGGCGCGCTCGTCGAGCAGAAAGAGCTGGCGCAGTGGTTCTTCAAGATCACGCACTACGCCGACGATTTGCTCGATGGCCTCGACACGCTCGACAAGTGGCCCGACAAGGTGCGCCTTATGCAGCGGAACTGGATCGGCAAGAGCCAGGGCTTGCTCATGCGCTTCAACCTGTCCGGCGAAAAGGCGCCCGCCGATTTCGGAAGCGTGCAGGTGTTCACCACGCGGCCCGACACGATCTTCGGCGCGAGCTTCATCGGCATCTCGCCCGAGCATCCGCTCGCGAAGGAACTCGCGAAGACCGATCCGAATCTCGCTGATTTCATCGAGGATTGTCGGCGCATCGGCACCGCGCAGGAGGACATCGACCGCGCGGAGAAGAAGGGCTACGACACCGGCATCGTGGCGGCGCATCCGTTCCGCTCCACCACCAAGCTGCCAGTCTATGTCGCGAACTTCATCCTGATGGATTACGGCACGGGCGCGATCTTCGGCTGCCCCGCGCACGACCAGCGCGACCTCGACTTCGCGCGGAAATATAATCTCAAGGTGAAGGCCGTCGTCATTCCGGACGACGCCGACCCGGCCGAGTTCAAGGTCGGCGACGAGCCTTATACCGGGCCGGGGCGGCTGCAAAACTCCTCCTTCCTCAACGGCATGTCCGTGGAGGAAGCGAAGGAGGAAGTCGCCCAGCGTCTCGCCAAGCGCAACATGGGCGAGAAGAAGACCAGCTTCCGGCTTCGCGACTGGGGCGTGTCGCGCCAGCGCTACTGGGGCTGTCCGATCCCCGTCATCCATTGCGAAAAGTGCGGCGTCGTGCCGGTGCCGGACGCGGATCTGCCGGTGCGCCTGCCGGACGACGTTTCCTTCGACAAGCCCGGCAACCCGCTGGATCATCATCCCACGTGGAAGCACGTCAAGTGCCCGACCTGTGGCGGCAAGGCGACGCGCGAAACGGATACGTTCGACACCTTCGTGGATAGTTCGTGGTACTTCGCGCGCTTCACCGCGCCGAATGCCGCCGAGCCGGTGGAAAGCGCGCAGGCGGACTATTGGCTGCCCGTCGATCAGTATATCGGCGGCGTGGAGCACGCGATCCTGCATCTTCTCTATGCGCGGTTCTTCACGCGCGCGATGAAGGATTGCGGCTATCTTGGCCTTGCTGAGCCGTTCAATGCGCTATTCACGCAAGGCATGGTGCTGCACGAGACCTATTTCGACGAGAAGCAGAACTGGCTCGCCCCCGACGAGGTCAAGATCGAAACCGAGAACGGCGCGCGCAAGGCGTTCCGTCTCGACGGCGGTCAAGAGCCGATCAGCATCGGCAGCATCGAAAAGATGTCGAAGTCCAAGAAGAACACCATTGATCCCGACGTCTTCACGCAGCATTACGGCGCGGATGTCGCGCGCTGGTTCGTGCTGTCCGACAGCCCGCCGGAGCGCGATGTCGTCTGGACCGAGGAAGGCGTGCAGGGCGCGTGGCGGTTCACACAGCGCGTCTGGCGGCTTCTGAACGAGGCGGAGCCGAGGCTTGCGGAGGCCGATGCGAAGGCGCCCGCTACGTTCTCCGCGCCTGCGCAAGGCTTGCGTCGCGCCGCGCACAAGGGCCTCGCCGCCGTCGCGGAGGAGATCGAGGGGCTGCGCTTCAACCGTGCCATCGCGGCGGTCTACGAGTTCGTGAATGCGTTGCAGGCCGCGCTTCAGGACAAGAGCGCGGTGGGAGATGAGAGCTTCGGCTTCGCGCTGCGCGAGGCGAGCCTCTTCTTCGTGCATATGATCAATCCGATCATGCCGCATCTCGCCGAAGAGGGCTTTTCGCTGCTTGGCTACAACACGCTTCTCGCAAACGAACCTTGGCCGGAGGTTGAGCGAAGCTTGCTCGTTGACGATACCGTAACCATTGCCGTACAGGTGAACGGGAAACGCCGTGACGAGATCGTCGTGCCCCGCAACGCGGATCGCGCGGACCTTGAAGCGGCGGCGCTTCGCCTCGAAAGCGTCACCCGGGCAGTGGACGGTAGGCCGATCAAAAAGGTGATCGTGGTTCCCGAAAGGATTGTCAATGTCGTGGCTTGAAATCTCGAAGAACGGCAATCGGCTTCGCAGGGGGGCAGGGCTTGCCGTGATCGCGGGTTTCCTCGCTTTCGGTTCAGCCGGGTGCGGGTTTCATCCGATGTATGGAACGCCGACTGCCGGTGGGCACGACCTCACCGAGATGATGAAGCGCGTCGAGATCGCCGCAATTTCGAGCCGCACAGGCCAGAAACTTCGCAACGAGCTTCTCTTCGGAACGACCGGAGGCGGAGGCACGCTTCCGCCCGTCTACCGCCTCGACATCGCGCTGCGCGAAAGCTATCGCAACACGCTCGTGACGCAGGCGGGAAATCCGACAGGCCGCATCTTGCAGCTCGACGCCGAGTTCCGCCTCGTTCGCCTCGCGGATAATGAAACCGTGTTCAAGGGCGCGAGCACGTCCGAAGCGGCGTACGACCTTGCGGGTTCGACGGGTAACGCGGGCTCGATCTATGGCGACACACGCGCCGCGCTCAACGCGCAGAACCGCGCAGCGCGCACGCTCGCGGATACGCTGAAAACGCGCCTCGCAGCTTATCTCTCGCGCGACGCGTAGGCGTAGGCACTGCACCGGCGCGCGTTGTTCGCCCAAGCGGGTTGACCAACGCGCAGGCTCGGCGCAAATTCGGGCGGCTGAAGCTCGTCTCTAACCGGGCCAGAAGTTTGCCATGGTCGCGCCAGGCGCCGCATCGCTCACCAAATTCCTCGCCGCTCCGCCGCCCGCGATAGGCGGCTTCCTGTTCTACGGCTCGGACGCGCTCCAGATCGCCGCGCGTGCCGAAGCCCTCAGCCGCGCGCTTCTGAAAAAGCTCGGTCCCGACGCCGAACTCGCCCGCTTGCACGACACCGACCTCGCCGCCGATCCGGACCGCGTCATCGTGGAACTGACCACGCGTTCGCTGTTCGGCGGAACCCGCATCGTCTGGCTGACGTCGCTTCCCGCCAAGGCGCAGGCGATTGTGCAGGATGCCATCGCGCGGCCTTTCGACGGCGCCTTCCTGATTGCGCAAGCGCCGGATATGAAGAAGAGCCACAAGCTTGCGCAAAGCTTCGAGGCAGCGGCGTATCTCGCGGCGATCGCGTGCTATGGCGAAGACCGCGACAGCGTCGTCGCCGGTATCCGCCATCAGGCGGCCGAGGCCGGTTACGAGATCGATGGCGAAGCGGCGGCGCTCGTGGCGGCGCGCTGCGATTGTTCGGCGTTGCTCGCGCGCGCCGAAACCGAGAAACTCATCACCTATGCCGGAGAAGATCGCCGCATTACCGCCGCGCAGGTTGAGGACTGCCTGAACGATCAGCAGACCGCTGGTCTGTCTGACATCGTGGACGCGGCGCTCGACGGCGACGGCCGCAAGGCGATCCTCGCGTTCGAGCGCTATATGGCGGCGGAGGCGAATGTGTCGCCCGTGTTCGTGGTGCTCGCGTCGAGCCTGCTCCGTCTGCACGCGCTGCGCGCCGCCGTCGATGCGGGCGCTTCGCCGATGCAGGCCATCAAGGAACTGCGCCCGCCGGTGTTTTTCAAACAACAGGATGCGCTCGCGGCGCAGGTGCGCAAATGGACGGTGCCTGCGTTGGCGGCGCGACTTGGCGACCTCAATGCCGCGCTGCGCGACACGCGCCTGAAGTCCGCGCTTGCCGAGGATATCGCCGCGCGCTTTCTGCTCACCGTCGCGAAGGAAGCGCGCGCCGCAAGCCGCCGATAGCCGAATGAGCGCGAATGGCCCCGAACTGCCGCCGCGCTCGCAAGGAGCATGACATGACATCGCAATCGCCGGTCTGGCACCCCTTCACGCAACACGCGCTTCAGCCCGTCATGACGAAGATCGCGCGGAGCGAGGGCGCATGGCTCGAAACCGAGGATGGCCGCCGCATCTATGACGGCATCGCGTCGTGGTGGGTCATCACGCACGGGCATAATCATCCGCGCATCGTGGAGGCGATCCGCGCGCAAGCGGGTGTGCTCGATCAGCTCATTTTCGCGGGTTTCACGCACGAACCGGCGGAGGAAGTGGCGCGGCGGCTCGTCGAAATCGCGCCGGACGGGCTGGCGCACGTCTTTTTCTCGGATAGCGGCTCGACCGCGGTTGAGGTTGCGCTGAAGATGGCGCTCGGCTTCTTCGTCCATCGCGGCGAGAAGCGGACGCGCGTCGTAGCGCTGGAGCACGCCTATCACGGCGACACCATCGGCTGCATGTCGGTGGGCGCGCGCGGCGTGTTCAACGATCCATACGGGCCGCTGCTGTTCGAGGTGGAGCGCATCCCCTACCCCGCGCCGGGCCGCGAGCAGGAGGCGTTCGACGCGTTCGAGGCCGTGTGCCGCCGCGATCCGCCCGCCGCGATCATCGTGGAGCCGCTGATCCTCGGCTCCGGCGGCATGCTCTTTTATACGCCCGAAGCCCTGCGCGAGCTTCACCGCATCGCGAAGGCATATGGCGTGCTGTTTATCGCGGACGAGGTGATGACGGGCTTCGGCCGCACCGGCACGCTATTCGCGTGCGAGCAGGCGGGCATCGCGCCGGACATCATGTGCCTCGCGAAAGGGCTGACGGGCGGCGTCATCCCGCTGGCTGTGACGCTGGCCACGCACGAAATCTTCGAGGCGCATTATTCGCCGGACCGCGCGCGGATGTTCTTCCATTCGAGTTCGTTCACGGCGAACCCCATCGCTTGCGCCGCCGCCGCCGCGAATCTGCGCGTCTGGCGCGATGAGCCTGTGCGCGAGCGCATCGCTGGCCTCGTCGTGGCGCAGACGGAGCGCGTGGCGCGGCTCAAGGGGCATCCCAAATTTGCCGACGCGCGCAGTCTTGGCACCATCGCGGCCATGGACCTCCGCGTGAAGGACGCGGGTTATCTCGCGGGCATCGCGCCGAAGCTGATGGAGTTTTTCCTGTCGCGCGGGCTGCTGCTGCGGCCGCTCGGCAACACGGTCTACATCATGCCGCCCTATTGCACGACGCCAAGCGAACTCGACGCGGTTTATGTCGCCATCGAGGAAGCCGCCGCGCTTGTCTGAGGGCAGGCAGAAGCTCTATCGCAGGTCGAGGTCGCCGAGCGTAACCGCGAGATGCTCGCAGAAAGCCGGGACTAGACGGCGATCGGCCGAGAGGTCGCTCGTCGCCTGATAGCCTGCGGGCGAAGGTTTGCGATGGATGCGCGTTTCGAGCTTTACGGCGTGGATAACCCAAAGCTCCGGGATGCCGAACGTCGCGTAAAGCGCTGCCTTCCGCCCGATGTCGTAGGCGTAGCTCGAGTCTGCGATCTCCACGACGAGATGCGCCGTTTCAGCGTTCAGGCCCGCGATTCCCGTTTCCTTGTCGAAAAATACGAAATCGGGTTCAAGATAGCTGTCGGACGCGAGCCGCAAGGTGGTTTCCGGCACGAAACGCAGGTGGTCCGGCGTTCGCCGCGCCCAATGCCAATTCAATGCCGCCTTCAGAACCTCGTGGTGGTTCCCCTTGGGGGGCATCGGCACGACCTCTCCGCCGATCAACTCGATGCGCTCATCCTCTTCGAGGATGCCTGCGGCCGTCATCTTCTCCAGTTCGTCGAGCGTGAAGCGCCGACGCAGCATTCCCTCTGCTGCCTGGGTCGTTCGATCTCGCGGCTCTTTCGGCAAAGCTCTTATGGTCATCGAGCAATCATATCGCATTTGCCCATCGTCGCCAATGGCGTGCCGATCTGCGCCATGGCGGGGATTTGCTGTATCGGTTTTCATACAGGTTTCGCTCCGGGTGACGGGCCGTGTGTCCGACATCTGAACGCTTCAGGCTTGATTTATCGAGCGCGGTTGCGCATTACAAGCTTGATATCCGAATCCTGGAGAAGGCGATGGAAGCGACTGACCAAGGGAAGGGCTTCGGAATGGCATGCACTTGCAGGGAATGTCCTCTGTAGTCGACACCGGCAAAAAGCAAGACATCGCGGCGAGTTAGGGCGAGGAAAAACTCTCGCGCAGGCTTGATTGTTAGAGCGGAGAGGATCGGGTGCGCCGTTATGGTGCGGCTGTTCTACTCTTGAAGGATCGATATTTCCCGCCGACCTGATAAGCCCTCCAGGCCACGGCCTCATGAACAAGATCGCATCTCAATGAACATCGTTATCGTCGAAAGCGCCGCAAAGGCGAAAACTATCAACAAGTATCTGGGGGCCGATTACAAGGTCATCGCGTCGTACGGCCATGTGCGAGACCTGCCCGCGAAGGACGGCTCCGTCCTGCCGGATAACGACTTCGAAATGACGTGGGAGGTGGAGGCCGACTCCAACCGGATCGTCAACGAAATCGCCAAGGCCGTGAAGGGTGCGGATCGCCTTATTCTCGCAACCGACCCGGATCGCGAAGGCGAAGCCATTTCCTGGCACCTGCTGAAAATTCTGGAGCAGAAGCGCGCGCTGAACGGCGTGTCGGTGGAGCGCGTGGCGTTCAACGCGGTGACGAAGGACGCGATCCTCACCGCGATGAAGAACCCGCGCAAGATCGATGAGCCGCTGGTCGATGCCTATCTGGCGCGCCGCGCTCTCGATTATCTCGTCGGTTTCACCCTGTCGCCGGTGCTGTGGCGCAAGCTGCCCGGCGCTCGCTCGGCGGGCCGCGTGCAATCCGTGGCGCTGCGTCTCGTCGTCGACCGCGAGGCCGAAATCGAGGCGTTCCGAACCCGCGAATACTGGACGGTCGAAGCGGCGCTGAAGAATGGCGGCGGCGACGCGTTCACGGCGCGACTGGTGGCGCGGGCCGGCAAGAAGCTCGACAAGTTCGACATTCCGAACGAGGCGCTGGCGCACGCTTACCGCGACGCGATCAAGGGCCAATCCTACCGCGTGGACAGCGTCGAGGCGAAGGACCACAAGCGCAATCCGGCGCCGCCGTTCACCACCTCGTCGCTGCAACAGGAAGCGTCGCGCAAGCTCGGCCTTTCGCCGCGCCAGACGATGCAGATTGCGCAGAAGCTTTACGAGGGCATCGACATCGGCGGCGAGACGGTCGGTCTCATTACTTATATGAGAACGGACGGCGTGCAGATCGTGGGCGAGGCGATTGCGCAGGCTCGCGGTCAGATCGAGAGCCAGTTCGGCGCGCGCTATGTCCCGAGTGCGCCGCGCATCTACAAGACAAAGGCGAAGAACGCGCAGGAAGCGCACGAAGCCATCCGTCCGACCGACTTCGGCCGCCAGCCGGACAAGCTGCGCGGCCTTTCGGCCGAAGAGGCGCGGCTCTACAAGCTGATCTGGCAGCGCGCGGTCGCGAGTCAGATGGCGAGCGCCGACATCGAACGCACTACGGCGGAAATTTCCGTGCCCGGCAAGGACGGCGTCCCCTATGGCGTGCGGGCTACCGGCTCCGTCGTGAAGTTCGACGGCTTCATGCGGCTCTACGAGGAAGGCCGCGACGACACCGACGACGAGGATTCCGCTCGCCTTCCCCCGCTGAAGCAGGGCGAGGCGCTGAAGGATTCGGGCGTCACCGCCGCACAGCACTTCACCGAGCCGCCGCCGCGCTATACCGAGGCGACGCTCATTCGCGAGATGGAGCGCCTCGGCATCGGCCGCCCGTCCACCTACGCGAGCACGATGGCCGTGCTCCGCGAACGCGAATATGTGAAGCTGGAAAAGAAACGGCTCGTCCCCGAGGACAAGGGGCGGCTCGTCACCACGTTCCTTGAGGCGTTCTTCAAGCGCTACGTGGAATACGACTTCACGGCTTATCTCGAAGACCGGCTCGACCAGATTTCCGATGGCAAGCTCGACTGGAAGGCGCTGCTGCGCGAGTTCTGGCAGGACTTCATCGGCGCGGTGACAGACATCAAGGATCTGCGCGTGACGCAGGTTCTCGACGCGCTGAACGAATTGCTCGGCCCGCACATCTTCCCCGCAAAGGAAGACGGCGGCGATCCGCGGCTGTGCCCGCTCTGCAATCAGGGGCAATTGTCGCTGAAGATAGGCAAGTTCGGCGCGTTCGTCGGCTGCTCGAATTACCCCGAATGCCGCTACACGCGCCAGCTCAAGACGGGCGAGAACGGCAATGGCGACGGCGCCGCGCCGGCGGGCGACACTGTGCTCGGCAACGATCCCGAGACGGGGCTTGCGGTATGCCTGAAGAACGGGCGCTTCGGTCCTTATATCCAACTCGGTGAGGGCGGCGACGGCGAGAAGCCGAAGCGCGCGTCTATTCCGGGCGGCATGGGCCTCGCGGATGTGGACTTCGCCTATGCGCTGAAGCTTTTGGCGCTGCCGCGCGAGGTTGGCCCGCATCCCGAGACGCAGAAGACCATCATGGCGGGCTTCGGCCGCTACGGTCCCTATGTCGAGCATGACGGAAAGTATGTGAAGATCGACGCGGAGGAGGTGTTCACCATCGGCCTCAACCGCGCCGTGACCGTGATCGCGGAAGGCGGCACCGGCGGCAAGGGCCGCGCGCCGAAGACCGAGCCGATCAAGGTTCTGGGCGAGCACCCGGAAAAAGGCGGCAAGATGGAAGTTCTCGCCGGGCGTTTCGGTCCCTATATAAAGTGGGGCAAGGTCAACGCGACGATCCCGAAGGGAACCGAGCCTCAAGACGTGACCGTTGACGAGGCGGTGCGGCTGATAGCGGCACGCATCGAAGCAGGCGACGGGAAGAAGGGACGCGGCAAGCCGACGAAATCCGCCAAGGCCCCTGCGAAAGAGAAGAAGCCCGCAAAGGCCAAGACCGCCGATGCGGGCGATGAGGCGGAAGCGCCGAAGAAGGCGAAGACCGCAGCACCGAAAAAGGCCGCAGCTAACGGCAAGGCGAAAAGCTCCGCGAAGGAGAAATCGGCCAAAGCCGACGAGGCGGACAAGAAGCCGAAAGCGAAAGCATCGGCGAAGAAGACAACATCCAAAGCGGCGGGCGGGACGACATGAGCCCACCTCGCCAGAAAGACACTATGAAACTGAAAGAGAAGCGCGCCGACGTGGCGCGCTCCAAGACGCCGACCAAAGACGACATTCTTAAATTTATTCGTTCCTCGACCGGCAATATTGGCCGCCGCGAAATCGCCAGAGCCTTCGACATCAAGGGCTCGGATCGCATCGACCTCAAACGCATCCTGAAGGAACTGGCAGCGGACGGCCTCATCGCAGACACGCGGCGCCTCGTGAAGAAAGAGGCGCTGGCAAACGTCGCCGTGATTGTGGTCAAGACGCAGGATCGCGAAGGCGATCTCATCTGCGCGCCGCTCAACTGGAATGAGGACGAAGACGGCGCGCCGCCGCGCATTCTGCTGAACGTCACGCGCCGCTATGAAGGCGCGGCCATCGGCGTCGGCGATCACGTTCTTGCGCGCATCAGGGAAGCAGGTCGCGGCGCGGATGCAGACGACGAGGGCGCGGAAGCGGCCGAGGACGCAAGCGGCTTTGCCTATCTCGCCTCGCCGATCAAGCGCCTGCCGCGCGAGCGCGCACGCCAGCTCGGCATATTGCGCAAGTCGGGGAGCGGCTTCGTGGTCGAGTCGATCGACAAGAAAGACCTTAAAGAGTGGCCGGTCGCCGATGGCGAGATGGATGGCGCCGAAGAGGGCGAACTCGTCCGCTTCGAGACGCTGCGCGACTCGCGCACCAATCGCCCGTCCGCGCGCGTGACGGAGCGCATCGGCCATCCGAAGGCCGAAAAGGCCGTCAGCCTCATCGCGATCCACAATCACGGGCTTCGCGATGTGTTCGGCGAGGACGTGCTGGTTGAGCTTGAGCGTCTGCCGGAAGCGACGATGTCGCACCGCGAAGACCTGACGCGCGTGCCGCTCATCACCATCGATCCGTTCGACGCGAAAGACCACGACGACGCCGTTTGGGCCGCGCCCGACACCGACTCCGCCAACGAAGGCGGCTCGGTCGTCATCGTCGCCATTGCGGACGTCTCCTTCTATATTCGCCCCGGCTCCGCGCTCGACGAAGAAGCGCTGCTTCGCGGCAATTCGGTCTATTTCCCCGACCGCGTCGTGCCCATGCTGCCGGAGAAGCTCTCGAACGGGCTTTGTTCGTTGCGCGAGAACGAGCTTCGGCCGTGCCTAGCGGTGCGCATCACCTTCGACCGCGACGGCAAGAAGGTCGCTCAGCGCTTCTCGCGCGCGATGATGCGCTCGGCGGCCAAGCTGTCCTATCAGGAGGCGCAGGCGGCCATCGACGGCAACCCGAACGCCAGAACCAAGCCGCTGCTTGAGCCGATCCTGAAGCCGCTCTGGGCTGTATACGAGGTGCTGAAAGAAGCACGCAATCGTCGCGCGCCGCTGGACCTCGACTTGCCCGAACGCAAAATCGTTCTTGATGAGCGTGGCCTTGTGTTGAAGGTCATCATTCCCGAACGGCTGGAAGCGCACCGGCTCATCGAAGAATTCATGATCCAGGCGAATGTCGCCACCGCCGAGGCGCTGGAGGCGAGGAAATCGCCGCTCATCTATCGCGTGCACGACGCGCCGTCGTCGGAGAAGCTGGTTGCGCTGAGCGAATTTCTCGCGAGCATCGGCGTCAACGCGGGCAAGACGAGCTTCAACCGCCCCGGCCAGTTCAATCGCGTGCTGACGAAGGCGATCGGCACGGAGCACGAGGAAATCCTGAACGAGGTGGTGCTGCGCTCTCAGGCGCAGGCCGAGTACCGCCCCGGCAATATCGGTCATTTCGGCCTGAATCTGCGCCGCTACGCGCATTTCACCTCGCCGATCCGCCGTTATGCCGATCTTGTCGTGCATCGCGCGCTCGTCAGCGCCTTCGGGCTTGGCGAAGGCGGCCTGTCCGACGCGGAGAAGACGAAGCTCGACGCCATCGCGGAGGCTATTTCGCAGAGCGAGCGGAAAGCCATGTCGGCCGAGCGCGAGACGGTGGACCGCCTCATCGCGATGCATCTGGCGGAGCGCGTCGGCGAGACATTCAAGGCGCGCGTGTCGGGCGTGACGCGCTTCGGCCTGTTCGTGAAGCTGCTCGACACCGGCGCAGACGGCTTCGTGCCCATGGCGACGCTCGGTCGCGATTTTTACAAGCACCTCGAAAACCTGCACGCCATCGTCGGCGAGCGCACGGGCGAAAGCTTCCGCCTCGGCGACCGCGTCGATGTGAAGCTCGTGGAGGCGAACCCGGCAGCGGGCGCGTTACGGTTCGACATGGTGAGCGATGGCAAGTTTTCGGCCGCGCTGGCGAAGGTCGGGCGGAAGCGCGGCGGCGGCAAGCCGCCGCGAGCCGAGGGGCGAAAGCCCGGCAAGGGCGCGAAGGGCCGCCGCTAGATCAAATCGACAGCCTTGCACCGCATACGATTTAAGGCACAAACGCCTGAGCGGGCCTTGAGCCGAGGAAAGTCGTGTGCCGAGGCGGCTGCTTCGTCGGCCGGGGATGTTCGGCAACCGGCGCGAGTGGAGATGGATCTATGCCCTTTTTGGAGAAGGCGTTTCAATCGTAAATGGAAAAAAGTTGCAGGAAGCTCGTAGTTTTCAACTGAAATGATTTAAAGTCGCTGCCGGGGTTGACAGCGGGACTCAAGGCGGGCACTTTCTGCGCTCGATTGGGGAGAAGTTTCGGACGTATCATGGCAAAACCAGTAACACAGAAAATCAAATTGGTGAGCACGGCGGGTACTGGCTACTATTATGTAACCAAGAAGAACCCGCGCAATTTGACCGAGAAGCTTGCGCTCAAGAAGTACGATCCCGTGGTCAAGCATCACGTGGAATTCAAGGAAGCGAAGATCAAGTAGCGACGGCCGCGCTAGCCGCGGCTTCGCGTTTCCTGCTCGAATTTTTCATCAGAAATAAAGAGATGATCAGCTCCGCAACCATCGGCAGCGGGGTAAGTCCGATTATGATGCGGAGCTGATCTGAGCGCCATCGGATCAAGAGGGCGTGATCCAACGTGCTATTGCCGAAACCGTCATGTTTGCGACGACAAGAGGCTTCGGTCGTATGCCCTACGGACCCAGGAGATGCGGCGGACCCGAGCACTCCGCAGGGTAACTGCTTATAAGTAAGAGGAAACACCCAATTTTTGCAAGGCAAGAATGACATCGTTCTGCCTCACTCGTCGGATTTAGCGCTTCTCCTCCTTAACGCTTTCTGAACATCGCTTGCGCCTTTTGAGGGGCAACTCAAGCTTGTCTGCAAGCGCTTGTTAAACAACACATTTCCGTTCTATAGGAAATAATCCTCGAAAAGCACTGCATTTTTCGGCGGGGCCACCCATAACCCGAGTTTTCCCCGTTATCCCCAGCCTTCTATGACAAATTCGTCGGAATGAATTGACGAATCGTTTCGAGGAAGCGTGAAACGGAAATTGGTTTTGACACATAGGCTTCGCAACCGCCCTCGCGGATGCGTTGACAATGAGGCCGGCCGATGCTTGCGCGCGAGCGCAATCGTCGCCGTTTCTCATCGTGAAAGAGCTTCATGTTGAGCTCGTTATCTTCGACGATCAGGATGGTTTTCCCCATGGCGCCCTTGCTCGATTTGGGCCGAAGGCCTTGCGGCAATACCGGCGCCGGATGCCTTTGCGGTCTTTGTCGTTTCAGATATGTGTTCGGGCGCATGGGCTTTTTTTTCAAATACCATCAGCCCGGGCATAGTCGCGCGAAAGAGTTAATAAAGTTTGATCGTCTTTACGACGAATAGAATAATGTGCATGGCTGGAGCGGAGCCGACGAAAACGCCGACTCCGTCAGTTTCGCGTACGGCTGCGCCGAAACGCGGTCATTTCGTGCCGCTATCCTGCTCAGACTTTTCCTTGCGCGACGGTTTCGACACGGCAAGGGTGCGCTTGTCGAGGTATTTTTCCATGGCGGTGACGAGATCTTCGATCTTGTCTTCGAAAAAGTGGTTTGCGCCAGGAATGACTTCGTGACTGACGACGATGCCCTTCTGCGTCTTGAGCTTGTCCACCAGCGTTTTCACCGCGGAAGGCGGCACGACGCGATCGCGGTCGCCGTTGATCATCAGCCCCGAGGACGGGCAAGGCGCAAGGAAGCTGAAATCGTAGAGGTTCGCGGGCGGCGCAACCGAGATGAAGCCGTCGATTTCCGGCCGCCGCATCAAAAGCTGCATGGCGATCCACGCACCGAAGGAAACGCCCGCGATCCAGCAGGATTTCGCATCGGGGTTAGCGAGCTGGAGCCAGTCGAGAGCCGTCGCGGCGTCCGAGAGTTCGCCCGGTCCCTGGTCGAAAAGCCCCTGGCTGCGCCCGACGCCGCGAAAATTGAAACGGAGAACCGAGAATCCGCGCTGCACGAAGGTGTAATACAGACTATAGACGATCTGGTTGTTCATCGTCCCGCCGAATTGCGGGTGCGGGTGCAGGATGATCGCAATCGGCGCGCCGGGTGTGGGCTCGTGATGATAGCGGCCTTCGATGCGGCCCGCCGGGCCATTGATAATTACTTCCGGCATTTTTCTGAACCTCGTTCTCGCGATCAGCGCTGGCTGATTGTTTTTCTGGCCTGATCTCGGTGCGGCACGTCATCGCGACGCCTGATTGCGGCTCACTCGTCCACGGGCGCGCACTTGCGCACCACGAGCGAACCGCCCAAATAGTTGACTCTGACGGTCGGAAATCCTATACACAGTAGCAAGGGAAATTTGACCCGTTGATACCTCGCCCGCCGCGAGGTTTTCCGTGTCGTATCACAAAAGAGGCGTGAATTTCCACGACCTTTCGCACTAACCGGGCGTAAAGAAAGCATAAATATGCTGCTCAGCACCAAAGGTCGCTACGCCGTCATGGCCATTGTCGAAGTTGCTCGGCAGAACGATGCCCGGCCGCTTGCCTTGAGCGATATTTCACTGCGCCTCGATCTGTCGCTTGCCTATCTGGAGCAGCTTTTCATGAAGTTGCGGCGAAAAGGAATTGTGCAATCGGTGCGGGGTCCGGGCGGCGGCTATATCCTCGCGCGAAATGCGGACGCGATATCGATCGGCGAAGTGATGGCCGCAGTAGACGAGCCGGTGCGCATGACGCGTTGCGAACCCGGGGATAAGGCGGGGTGCGTCGCCTCGAAGCGTTGCTCTACGCATGATTTGTGGCTCGCGCTCGGCACTCACATTGAGCGTTTCCTTGCCGACGCGACCGTCGCCGACGTGCTGACCGGCCGCTTTTCCGGCGCGGAAGTCGTGGCGTTTCCCGGTGACGACGCCCTACGTGTCGTTTCCAAAGCGGAGGCCTGAGCGTGGCGCGCGCGTATCTCGACTATAACGCGACGGCTCCGCTTCGCCCCGAGGCGCGCGATGCGATGATCGATGCGCTTGGTGTCGTCGGCAACCCGTCGTCAATTCACGGCGAGGGACGTGCGGCCCGCGCGGTCGTCGAGCGAGCGCGAGAGACGGTGGCGCAGGCGTTCGGCGCGAAGGCGTCCGCTGTGACGTTCACCTCGGGCGGAACGGAGGCGGCGAACTGGCTGCTTCAGCCGCGCGGTGATGGCTGCGCGCTTGCCGTTTCGGCGGTCGAGCACCCGTGCGTGCTGAAGGGGCATCGTTTCGCGGCGGATCGCGTGCGCGTTCTGCCGGTTACGGCGGAGGGGCGCGTGGATCTGAGCGCGCTCGAAGAAGCTGTGGCGCCCGGCGCGGTCGTGGCTTTGCAGGCCGCGAATAACGAGACCGGCGTTATCCAGCCAATATGCGAGATCGCGGCTCTCGTTCGCGCAAAAGGGGCAACGCTTGTTTGCGATGCGGTGCAAGCTGTCGGCCGGATGCATTTGTCGGAATTAGAACAATCCGACGCTGTTTTTTTCTCCGCGCACAAATTCGGTGGCCCGAAAGGTGTTGGAGCCGCGATCTGGCGGGGCTGCTCGGAGCCGCCTCCCGCTTTTGTGAAGGGCGGCGGGCAGGAGCGCCGCTTGCGTTCCGGCACTGAAAACGTTGCCGCTATCGCCGGATTGGCAGCCGCACTCGACGCAGCGCTTCGCGATCAAGAGATGTTGATTGCCAAGTGTGGGGCATTCCGGTCGAAGCTGGAACAACGCTTGCAGGCGATCGCTCCGGAAGCCGTCATCTTCGGCGAAGGCGCGGCCCGGCTGGCGAATACGACGTGTTTCGCCGTTCCCGGAAAGCGCGCCGACCTGATGTTGATGGCGCTCGATCTCGATGGCGTGGCGGTGAGTTCCGGTTCCGCCTGTTCATCGGGCAAGGTTGAGCGCTCGCACGTGCTCACCGCGATGGGCGCGGGCGAGGATCTGGCGGCGGGGGCGATCCGGGTATCGACGGGTTGGGCCACGCGCGACGATGACATCGAGCGGTTTCTTGCCGCTCTGGACAAGATTTGCGGCAGGCGCGAAACGCGCTCCGCCGCCTGAGATGAAAGGTCCGCTTTGGCGGGCCGCCTGGAAGGAGTGAGACATGGCCGAGCAGGACACGATCGAACGCGTCAGCGAAATCGATGTCGACAAGTACAAGTACGGTTTCACCACCGACATCGAGAGCGTGCGCGCGCCGAAGGGTCTCAGCGAGGACACCGTTCGCTTCATCTCGGCCAAGAAGGGCGAGCCGGAATGGCTGCTCGAATGGCGGCTTGAAGCCTATCGCCGCTGGCGCAGCATTGAAGAGCCCACCTGGGCGCGCGTGCATTACCAGAAGATCGACTACGACGACCTTTATTATTACTCCGCGCCGAAATCAGCGGAAGGACCGAAGAGCCTCGCCGATGTGGACCCGGAGTTGCTCCGCACTTACGAGAAGCTCGGCATTCCGCTGAGGGAGCAGGCCGTGCTCGCCGGCGTCGAGGGCGCGGAGATCACAGCGCCGCGCGTAGCCGTGGATGCGGTGTTCGATAGCGTGTCCGTGGTAACGACCTTCAAGGAAGAGCTTGGCAGGGCGGGCGTGATCTTCTGCCCGATCTCGGAAGCCGTGCGCGACCATCCTGAGCTTGTGCGCAAATATCTCGGCAGCGTCGTACCGACCTCCGACAACTATTTCGCAACGCTGAATTCGGCGGTCTACTCCGACGGCTCGTTCGTATACGTGCCCGAGGGCGTTCGCTGCCCGATGGAGCTTTCCACCTACTTCCGCATCAATGAGAAGAACACCGGTCAGTTCGAGCGCACGCTCATCATCGCGGACAAGGGCTCCTATGTGAGCTACCTCGAAGGCTGCACCGCGCCGATGCGCGACGAGAATCAGCTTCACGCCGCCGTGGTTGAGCTGATCGCGCTCGACGATGCGGAGATCAAATATTCGACGGTCCAGAACTGGTATCCGGGCGACAAGGAAGGCAAAGGCGGCATCTACAACTTCGTGACGAAGCGCGGCGATTGCCGGGGCCGCAACTCGAAGATTTCGTGGACGCAGGTCGAAACCGGCTCCGCGATCACGTGGAAATATCCGTCTTGCATCCTGCGCGGGGACGGCAGCCGCGGCGAGTTCTACTCCATCGCCATCTCGAACGGCCGCCAGCAGGTCGATAGCGGCACGAAGATGATCCACCTCGGCAAGAACACGTCGAGCCGCATCATCTCGAAGGGCATTTCGGCGGGCCGCTCGGATAACACCTATCGCGGGCTCGTTTCGGCGCATCGCCGCGCCACGAACGCGCGCAACTTCACGCAGTGCGACAGCCTTCTCATCGGCGACCAGTGCGGCGCGCACACGATCCCGTATATCGAGGCGAAGAACGCAACAGCGCAGTTCGAGCACGAAGCGACGACGTCGAAGATCTCGGACGACCAACTGTTCTACTGCCTCCAGCGCGGCCTTTCGCAAGAAGAGGCCGTGGCGCTCATCGTGAACGGTTTCGTGCGCGACGTGCTCCAGCAACTCCCAATGGAGTTTCTGGCCGAGACGCAGAAGCTGATCTCGATCAGCCTCGAAGGAAGCGTGGGTTAACGGCTCGAAGGCGGCGCAAGCCGGAACAACGGGGATCGTATGGCGCTGATATTGGCGGCATTGCTCGGGGCATTCTTCTGCCTCGTCGGAGTGGCGATGATCTGGGCACCGGGCAACGCCGTGCAGGCGTTCGGGATCGATCCGTCGCATATGGCGGCCGATATCGGGCTTATGCCTGCACTGGGGGTTCGCGACATCGCGCTGGGCCTGATAGTGTTCGGGTTGGCGGTGGCGCGGCAGGCGCGGGCGACCGGAGCGGTTTTGCTGGCTCTCTCGCTCGTTCCGCTGGGCGATTTCGTCATCGCGGCGAAGTCGCTCGGCGCGACGGCGGCGGTCCGACACCTGATCGCGCTGCCCGTTACGCTTATCCTTGGTTTGGTTCTGGCACGGAGGCCAACATGAATGATCCTGTGAAAACACGCGGTGGCTACGGCTTGCCGATTGCGATTGTCGTCCTGGCGATCGTGGCTCTGGCAGTCATCTACGCACTGACCGGCTCAGCGCAGCTTGTCCTGTATGTCTTTTTCATTGCGCTGGCGGCGGGCGCGTTCTGGTTCGACTGGCGGAAAACAAAGCGGGATGAACAGCGCTTGCGTTCGGGTGGCGCGGACGGAACTCAGAGGTAGGAACAAAGAATGCTTGAGATCAAAGACCTTCGCGCGGAAGTCGACGGCAAGGAAATCCTGAAGGGCTTCAACCTCACAGTGCCGAAGGGCGAGGTTCACGCCATCATGGGACCGAACGGCTCGGGCAAATCCACGCTCTCCTACGTGCTGTCCGGCAAGGATGGCTACGAGGTCACGGGCGGTTCGGCCACATGGAACGGCCAGGATCTGTTCGCCATGTCGCCGGAAGAACGCGCGCAGGCCGGGGTGTTCCTCGCTTTCCAGTATCCGATGGAAATCCCCGGCGTGGCGTCGCTCACCTTCCTTCGCGCGGCGATGAACGCGCATCGCAAGGCGCGCGGCGAGGCCGAGATCTCAATCCCCGACTTCATGCGCGCCGTGAAGACCGAGGCGGAAAAGCTCAGCATCTCGATGGAGATGCTGAAGCGTCCGCTCAATGTCGGGTTTTCGGGCGGCGAGAAGAAGCGGAACGAAGTGCTGCAAATGGCGCTCCTGAAGCCGACGCTCTGCCTCCTCGACGAGATGGATTCCGGCCTCGACATCGACGCGATCCGCATCGCGGCCGAGGGCGTCAACCGGCTGCGCTCGCCTGACACGGCCATGATCGTCATCACCCACTATCAGCGGCTGCTCAATTACATCACGCCGGACGTGGTGCACGTGATGGCACGCGGACAGGTGTTGCGCTCAGGCGGCAAGGAACTCGCGGTGGAACTGGAAGAGTCGGGCTACGCGTCCTACGGCGCCGAAGCGGCTTAAGGAGCGGCCATGACCATTCATCAAACAATAACAGCGGCGGCCACGCCGGCAGAGCAGCGCTTCCTCGACCTCTATGCGAGCGTATGCGACCGGCTGCCCGGCGCGGGCGTTCCGGCGGTGAGGGCGTGGCGCGAGGAAGCGCTTGACGCTTTCGCCGCGCTGGGCGTGCCGCATCGCCGCGTCGAGGCTTGGAAATACACCGATCTCCGTGCGCTCATGACGGCGGTGCATCCGCTCGGCGGCCTCGACGCCGGAGCACGGGCTGACGTCGATGCATCCATCGGGCGGGCCCTTGCGAACATCGATTCCTATCGCGCGGTGTTCGCGGGCGGCAAGTTTCGCCCCGACCTGTCGACCATCCAGGGTGCGCCGGGCATCAGTTTCACGCCGCTCTGCGCAAAGCTGAAGTCGGAGGCCGACGCCGCGGCCACTCTCGCTGCGCTTTCGCTGCCGAAAGGCGATGTCGTCGCCGCGCTGTCGACGGCGTTCGCAACATCAGGCGCGCTCATTTCCATCGCCCCCGGCAAAAAACTCGACAAGCCGATCCACCTCATCGTCATCGCTTCCTGCGAGGCGAATGCCTATGCGCTGCGGCATGCGATCAAGCTCGGCGACGGCGCGGAAGCGTCCATTATCGAGACGCATGTGGGCGCGGGCGCGTCGCAGGCGTGGTCTTACACCGCGCTCGACATCGGCAAAGGCGCCGCGCTCAAGCATGCGCGGCTGACCCAGAGCGCCGCCGCGTTGCATCTCGCCTCGGCGAAAGTGACGCTCGGTGAACGCGCGGTTTACGAGCCGACGCATGCCGCTATCGGCGGCGCGCTTACGCGCTCGGAAGGCACGATCCATTTCACAGGGCCGAACGCCCGCGCAACCTACAACGCCGCGATTTTGGCGCGCGGCCACAGCCACGTGGATTTCACGCTCGTCGTCGATCACGCAGCGCCGCATTGTGAAAGCCGCGAACTCGTCAAGGCCGTGCTGGACGACCGCGCAAAGGGCGTCTTTCAAGGCAAGGTCGCCGTGCAGCGTGGCGCGCAGAAAACCGACGGCAAGCAGATGGCGAACGCGCTGCTTCTCTCGAACGACGCCGAGTTCGACTCGAAGCCCGAGCTTGAGATCTTCGCCGACGATGTCGTTTGCGGTCACGGCGCGACGGCGGGCCAGCTCGACGAGGATCTGATGTTCTATCTCAGGGCGCGCGGCATCCCCGAAGCGCAGGCGCGAGCGCTCCTTATCGCGGCGTTCGTCGGCGCGGCACTCGACACCATCGATAACGAAGGCTTGCACACCGCGCTGGACGAAAAGGTTGCGGCATGGCTCGCGGCGAAGTAGAGCCTCCTCGGGAGAACAAGTCATGGCCTTGATTGAGAAAGACATCGCGGCAGCTTCCTACGATGTGGAAGCGATCCGCAAAGACTTCCCGGCGATGTCGCTCGAAGTCTATGGCAAGCCGCTCGTCTATCTCGATAACGCGGCGAGCGCCCAGAAGCCGAAAGCCGTTCTCGACGCGATCGTGAAATCCTACTCGGATGAGTATGCCAACGTGCATCGCGGGCTGCATTACCTCGCGAATGCGGCGACGGCGGCTTACGAGGGTGGCCGCGAGCGCGTGGCGAAGTTCCTCAACGCGCCGAGCCCCGAGCAGATTGTCTTCACCAAGAACGCGACCGAGGCGATCAATCTCGTTGCGGCGTCTTTCGGCGGGCTGCACCTGAGGGAGGGCGATGAAGTGCTGCTCTCCATCATGGAGCACCACTCGAACATCGTGCCGTGGCACTTCCACCGCGAGCGTCGCGGCGTGGTTCTCAATTGGGTGCCGGTGACGGACGAGGGCGAATTCCGCCTTGAGGATTTCGAGGCCGCGCTCACGCCGAAAACGAAGATCGTTGCCATCACGCACATGTCGAACGTGCTCGGCACGACGACGCCGATCAAGGACATCTGCCGCATCGCGCATGCGCACGGCGCTTATGTGCTGATCGACGGCAGCCAGGGCGCGGTGCATTGCGATGTCGATGTGCAGGACATCGATTGCGATTTCTACGTCATCACCGGGCACAAGCTTTACGGCCCGACCGGCATCGGCGCACTCTACGCGAAGCGCGAGCATCTCGAAGCGATGCCGCCGTTCCTCGGCGGCGGCGAGATGATCGAGACCGTGACGCGGGACGCAATCAAATACAACGACCCGCCTTATCGTTTCGAGGCCGGTACGCCGATGATCGCGCAGGCGGCGGGGCTGACGGCCGCGCTCGACTATATCGACAGCATCGGCAAGGCGAAGATCCGCGCGCACGAACTCGACCTGTTGCGCTACGCCGAGGATCGGCTGAAGCCGTTCAACTCGCTGCGCTTTATCGGCAGCGCGCGCGAGAAGGGGGCGATCGTCTCCTTCGCGATGGAGGGCGCACACAGCCACGATGTGGCGACGATCCTCGACCGCTCAGGCATCGCGGTGCGTGCGGGCAGCCATTGCGCCGAGCCGCTGCTGACGCGCTTCGGGCTGACATCCACCTGCCGGGCATCCTTCGCCCTATACAACACCCGCGCGGAAGTGGACGCGCTCGCCGAAGGGCTACAGAAAGCGGAGCGGTTTTTCAGATGAGCGAGACCATGGAACAGGCAAAGACGCGGATCGAAAACGCCCCGTGGGACGGCCCGCAGGACGAGCCGAAGCACAAGGATTTGCCGGAGCCGTGCGCGCATACGGTTGAGACGGCGAAGTCGTCGCATGACGAAGTCGGCATTCCGCACGAAGAGTTGGATCGCATCACGGACGCGCTCATCGCGGCGCTGAAGACGATCTACGACCCGGAAATTCCGGTCGATGTTTACGAGCTTGGTCTCATATACAAGATCGATATCAACGCCGACCGCGAAGTGGACGTGGAGATGACGTTGACCGCGCCGGGGTGCCCCGTGGCGGGCGACATGCCGGTGTGGGTCGAGAACGCTTTGAGTGCGGTGGAAGGCGTGAGCATCGCGCGCGTGAAGATCGTGTTTACGCCGCCGTGGGATCCTTCAAGGATGTCCGACGAGGCGCGCGTTGCGCTCAACATGTT
>NZ_JFZJ01000035.1 GCF_000636015.1 Rhodomicrobium udaipurense JA643 | reverse complement strand
TCGAAGAGCGGGGCGTCAGCCTCTGGTATGCCGACATCGAATCGGGCGATGGCGATCAGGGTCTCACGCCCACTGCTTTCGCCAACCGAACCCTCGCGCGCCTCAAGGAAGCAGGCAAAGGCGTCCTCGCCCTTCGCGATACCAGCAAGATGACCGTGGACGCGCTCGACAGCATCCTCATCAACATGGAGATCGAAGGGTTCAAGATCGTTCAGATCGTACCGACCGCCAATTTCGAGCCAAAAGCGGAGGTCTCGGAGAAGCTTTCGCTTCCTGCCGCGGTCGCGCCGCCCCGAGTAGCGAGGCCTGCCGCCGATCAGAGGGCAGAGCAGCAGCGACGCGATGCTCCGCGTCCGCTTGCGCGCGAGACCCCTCGCGTCGCCGCCCCGGCCGCACAGCCTCAGCGACGCCTGAGCGAACGGGAGAATGCCGCGCGACAAACCGGAAGCGGAGCCGACTCACGTCAGTGACGCCGCCCCGCTTTGGCGACGGCCGTTAACGAACTCCTACGACCGCCTCAGGCCGCGTCCAGAGATTGCGCGCGCATCCCGGTTTCCTGTTTCAACGAACCGGCGGCAAAAGAGCGTTTCGTCCGTAGGCTTCCTTTTTTTGGACAGGCTGGAACCGCTTCCGTCCCCGGTTATATCCATCTTAGCGACCACGGAATATATCCTTGTTTATGTGGGATAATATATTATATTTCAATGGCTTATGCGGAGATATTGAAGTATTTTAGTCAAATTTCACAGCAAGTATTAGCAAGGTGAAAGCAGTGGCTTCTCCCTTTACGGCATTTCACTTGACCCTGACGCTCAAGCGCGCAGTTTGATGTGGAATTGATCGGGCTTATCGGTCGATATCGTCTGATAATACCGTCCTCACAGAGTGTGTTCACTCTCCTGTATGGATTTCGAGGTGATGATCCTGCAAACCCTTGCAAGGGAAGATATGTGCGCTCCGCCGGATGACAGCATGCAAGATGCGGTCGTCGTAACGGACGAGACAGGCAAATTCCTATGGGCCAACGCGGGCTTCGCGCGGCTCACGGGTGTTCCCGCGCACGAAATTGCCGCGCGCACACCGTCTTCGCTCCTGCAATCGCCCGGCATGAACAGAAATGCTGTCGCGGCAGCGCTGCTGCATGCGCTCGAAGCGAAAGAACCCGTGAAAACGCAGGTTCTGGGCGAGAGACGGGGCATTCCCGTCTGGTTCGACCTCGAAGTGATGCCGCTGCTCGACGCCGACGGGCATATACGCGGGTTCGTCGCCATTCAGCGCGACATTACGTTTTGCGTCGGCCGGGATTGCGACGTTACCAAAGCGGTTCTCGGCAGCAGCAAGGCCGAGGGACGCTTGCGCGCTGCGGTCGAGGCCATATCGGACGGTTTCGCCATTTACGACGAAAACGATCGGCTGCTCATCGCCAATGAAGCGTTTACCAAGCTTCACGAAGGAATCGAAGACGCCCTCGGCCCCGGAGCATCGTTCGAGGATCTGTTGCGAAGCACACTTGCGAGAGGGCTGATCGACATTGGATGCGAGGATCCCGACCGCTGGCTGGACCGTCAGCTTACCGCTTCCAAGCACGCGTTTTCTGAAATCCACATGCGATTCGCTAACGGTTGCTGGATGTCACGGCGCCACAAGCGGATGGAAAACAACGAAACCGTACGCATTTGGACCGATATCAGCTCCCTGAAGCGTCAACAGGCCGAACTTGAGGATGCGCGTGCGCGCGCCGAGGCGGCCGACAGGGCAAAGAGCCAGTTCCTCACCAATATGAGCCACGAAATGCGTACGCCGATGAACGGCATCATCGGATTCAACGAGTTGCTGCTTCAAGGCAATCTGAGCGACACGCAGCGCGATTACGCGACCCTTATCCAATCGTCGTCCAAGTCGCTCATGTCGCTGATCGACGAGATCCTTGATCTCGGCAAGATCGAACGCGGCACACTCGAAATCCAGAGCGCCCCGTTCAAGCTGGTTCAGCTGATTTCGGCGGCACGCTCGCTTCAGGCGCTCGCCGAGGAGAAGGCTCTGCAATTGAAGGTCTGCAGTACCTTGCCGTCGCAGACAATTGCCATCGGCGACGTGGAGCGCATTCGCCAGATCCTCGTCAACCTGCTCGGCAACGCGATCAAGTTCACCGAAACTGGCGAGGTGACGCTATCGATTTCAGCCGAAAACAACGGGCTGGCCTTTTCCGTTAACGACACCGGGCCGGGCATCGCCCCCGACCGCTTGCGCAAGATTTTCAACCGCTTCTATCAGGCTGATGACACTTGTTCCGGCAAGGTCCAGGGTAGCGGCCTTGGCCTCGCCATCGCGAAGGAACTCACCGAACTGATGGGCGGCACCATCACGGTCGAAAGCGAGCGCGGAGAAGGTTCGACATTCCTTGTCTGGTTGCCGCTGTGGCTCGACAACGATCAACTGCAATTACCGCCTGCGCAGAGCAGCGGCAGCGCGGGCGCGGAGGAAACCGCGCAGCTCACGCCCTGCGTCTACGATGTGCTCGTCGCCGAAGACCACCCGATCAACCTCAAGCTTGCGCTCGCGCTCCTGCAAGCCGCCGGATGCGAGACGCATTCGGCTGAAAACGGCCAGCAGGTGCTCGTGAAGCTCGAAAAGCGCGATTACGATCTCATCATCATGGACAGCCAGATGCCCATCATGAATGGCGTCGAGGCTATAAGGATCATCCGGCACCGTGCCGACTGGAAGCGGGACATTCCGATCCTGTCGCTCACCGCCGACGCGATGAAGGGCGCGGCGGAGTATCACGCGTCTGCCGGCGCTGACGGTTATATGGCGAAGCCGCTGAAAAGCGATTGTTTCATCTCGACGGTGAAGCGCCTGGCGGAGCGGGGCCGCGATCTGCGTCTGCGTAATCAGGAGAAGGCAGCCTGAAGTTTCCGCCGGAGCCTGTCCGATCGCAGTTGGTTGCGAAGAAGCGCCGTTGCGTACGATGCGTAAATCGTGCAAAAAAGAGGGATCGCCGCACAGCGCAGTCGCCCCCAATCGCGAACGAGCCTCATGACCGAACTGCTTCAGCAATATTTTCCGCTTGTGATCTTCCTTGGCGTTTCGCTCATCATCGGGCTTGGGCTGCTTGTCGCCCCGTTCTTCGTCGCACCGAACAACCCCGACCCGGAGAAGGTGGCCGCGTATGAATGCGGCTTCCCGGCTTTCGACGACGCTCGCATGAAGTTCGACGTGCGCTTTTATCTCGTCGCGATCCTGTTCATCATCTTCGACCTCGAAGTGGCCTTCCTTTTCCCTTGGGCGGTGGCGTTCAAGGAGGCAGGGGTCGCAGGTTTCTGGGCGATGATGGCGTTCCTTTCGGTGCTGACCATCGGCTTCATCTACGAATGGAAGAAGGGCGCGCTCGACTGGGATTGAGCCCGCCTTGCTCTATCTGGTGGCGCGCCAGCTGGGGCTTACGATTAATGTCACGGTGTTCTTCAGGCCATGGGAATGCAGACAGAATCGAATTTCCTGAACGCGCTTTCGCAGAAGCGACCATCTTTTACGAATGCTGTGCCAAATCCTTTTGGACCGTGTCTTTCTTTTGCGCTGCTTCGATTTGCTACGCTCCATTTCCGTGGCGAGTTCCTGCCAAACCGGAAGGGGGAGGATGTGGGCGATCGAAAGCCCGCTCCGTGTATATGAGAACGCCTGCCAATCGAAGATATCGGTCATTTGCCGTAGCTGGGGAAGAAGCTTTCTCGCGCCTTCCTGCGTTATAATATAAGCGGCGCAGCCGGGCTCTCCGCCCTGGACAACAAAAACAAGCTCGCACTCTCCGAATTTTCCGAGAGTCATCACACGAACCCTAGGTTCAGGAAAAGCGATCTCCAATTTCAACACGTCAGTGCCGGTTGGCCATAATAGCTTGGCGTCCAGGAAGACCGGAAAGCAGGGATCAAAGTCCACATCATCCTCGATGATGCAGGCGCGCTCGTGTCCGCGTTCGACGATCAGCTCAAGCAGATGACGGTGGCTTAGAAAATTTCCGACTTCTCCGACCACGGGCCTGCCTTTGCCTAGCCAGGACTCCACCGGGGCAACGATTTCGACGGATCCGGCTGGAAGCGTTCTGCCGTCGATGGCCGCAAACCGCTCGTAGGCGATGCCGAGAGAGCTTAGCTTCTCGTCCATGCGGGCGAGGCGATGAGGCGCCCGGTCAAGATTGATGAGGAAAACCGGAATGTGGTCGACAACATTTTTCATTTGAGAGAGACACATTATCAATTAAGGACTATTGCGCTCTTTAGCGCATCCTTGCGAAGTGTTGCAAGCCTAAGTGCTTGCATGGTTTGACGGGTAGCCGCCTCCGCCCTTATGTCACGCGGCCGAGCGGCAAAAACCGCTTGGCGTTTGCCACCATCTCGCCATATATCGAACAAGGTAAAGCGCTCACTGTAGGTTCGATGACCACGCCCGGATTTCCACTGCCATTTTATGACACTCCAGGCCGCCCTGGGGCCGGAGCCGCCGTCGACTTCGACGGGCTGAACGCCCAGCTTGCGGACAAGGGTTTCCTCGTCACGAGCACGGAGGATGTGATCAACTGGGCGCGCACCGGCTCGCTCATGTGGATGACGTTCGGCCTTGCCTGCTGCGCCGTGGAAATGATACAGGTGTCGATGCCGCGCTACGATCTCGAGCGTTTCGGCACGGCGCCGCGCGCAAGCCCGCGCCAGTCGGACCTGATGATCGTCGCCGGCACGCTGTGCAACAAGATGGCGCCCGCGCTCCGCAAGGTCTACGACCAGATGCCGGAGCCGCGCTACGTTATCTCCATGGGTTCCTGCGCGAACGGCGGCGGCTATTACCACTATTCCTATTCGGTGGTGCGCGGCTGTGATCGCGTCGTGCCGGTCGATGTCTACATCCCCGGCTGCCCGCCCTCGGCTGAAGCGCTGCTTTATGGCATCATGCTTTTGCAGAAGAAAATCCGCCGCACCGGCACGATTGAACGATAGGCGAATCGATGACGAACACGGTGAAGCTCGAAGCGCTGGCCGAGGCACTGAAGGGCGCTTTCCCCGAAGGCGTCACGGAGACACGGTTCGCGCTCGGCGAACTGACCGTGATGGTGGATCGCGCCCGCATTCCAGCCATCGCCGAATTTCTGCGGAGCGATCCGGCGTGGCGCTTCACGATCCTCGTCGACATCTGCGGTGTGGATTACCCCGAGCGCGCCGAACGCTTCGATGTCGTCTATCATTTCCTCAGCATGTATCAGAATTTGCGCGTGAGGCTGAAGACAACGACCGATGCCGCAACGCCGGTGCCGAGCCTTGTCGGGGTGTTTCCCGCCGCGAACTGGTTCGAGCGCGAAGCCTACGACCTTTACGGCATCCTGTTCGAAGGTCATCCAGACCTGCGCCGCATCCTCACGGACTACGGTTTCCGCGGCCATCCGCTGCGCAAGGACTTCCCGCTCACGGGCTTTGTCGAATTGCGCTACGACGAAGAGCAGAAGCGGGTCGTCTACGAGCCGGTGAAGCTTCCGCAGGAATTCCGCAGCTTCGACTTCCTCTCGCCGTGGGAGGGCGCCGATTATCTGCTTCCCGGCGACGAGAAGGCGACGACCGCGCCGAAGGCGTAAGCGACCATGACCATAAAAGACAATCGGGCAGCGAGGCTCCATGGCTGACGGCAGCGGCGCGGTGAGCGAGGCGTACAAGGTGGAAACTGAAAGCCTGGAGCGTCCGCCGGAGAACCGCAACTTCACGATCAATTTCGGGCCGCAGCATCCGGCCGCGCACGGCGTGCTCCGGATGATCCTCGAACTCGATGGCGAGGTCGTGCACCGCGTCGATCCGCATATCGGGCTTCTGCATCGCGGTACCGAGAAGCTCATCGAGCACAAGACCTATCTTCAGGCGATCCCCTATTTCGACCGGCTCGACTACGTCGCGCCGATGAATCAGGAGCACGCCTTCTGCCTCGCGATCGAGAAGCTGCTTGGCGTGACGCCGCCGATTCGCGGCCAGCTTATCCGCGTGCTCTTCTCGGAAATCGGCCGCATCCTCAACCATTTGCTGAACGTCACGACGTTCGCGCTCGACCTCGGCGCGTTGACGCCGCCGCTCTGGGGCTTCGAAGAGCGCGAAAAGCTAATGGTGTTCTACGAGCGCGCGAGCGGGGCGCGGCTCCACGCGAATTACTTCCGCCCCGGCGGCGTGCATCAGGATCTTCCACAGGCGCTTGTCGACGATATCGAAGCGTGGTGCGACAGCTTCCTCAAGGTGCTGGCCGACCTCGATACGCTTCTCACCGATAACCGCATCTTCAAGCAGCGCACCGTCGATATTGGTGTCGTTAGCCTTGAGGACGCCATGGCTTGGGGCTTCACCGGCACCATGATACGCGGCTCGGGCGCGGCTTGGGATTTGCGCAAGAGCCAACCTTACGAGTGCTACGCCGATCTCGACTTCGACATTCCGATCGGCAAGAACGGCGACAACTGGGATCGGTATCTCATCCGCATGGAGGAGATGCGCCAGTCGATCCGCATCATGAAGCAGTGCATCGAGCGCCTCAATTCGCCAGCGGGCAAGGGGCCGGTGATCCTGCCGAACAACAAGGTCACGCCACCGCGCCGCGAGGAGATGAAGCGCTCGATGGAAGCGCTCATCCAACACTTCAAGCTCTATACCGAGGGCTTTCGCGTGCCGGAAGGCGAGGTTTATGCCGCCGTCGAAGCACCGAAAGGTGAGTTCGGTGTCTATCTCGTGGCGGACGGCACGAACCGCCCGTATCGCTGCAAGATCCGCGCGCCCGGCTTCCCGCATCTCGCCGCGATGGACTTCCTGTGCAAGGGGCACATGCTGGCGGACGTGGCGGCCATCCTCGGCAGTATCGATATCGTGTTCGGCGAAATCGACCGCTGATCGCGATCGCGCGCGCAGCCTTGTCGCGACGGCCCGGGCGCGGTTGCGACAAGATGCACGGAGCTTGGAACGCCGGTATGAGATCCGGCTCAACGAAAATCAGAGCGCGCTTTTGGTTCCACCAAAAGCCCTAACGCTCGAAAAAAGGGGGATGCAGCGCGATGTGGAACGTGGTTGCCTGGGTGCTTGCGGCAGTGACTGGCGCGGGTTTCGGCGCGTTTGCGAAGTCCACCGGGATGCTCGGTATCGATGCCGGGCCGTTTTCGGTCGTCTTCATGTTCCTGTCGCTGGTACTGATCTCGTTCGTCTATCAGTTCCGGGTCAACATGCGCGACAAGGGCGACGGCCGCGGCCTCAGGATCGTGCCGCCCGCACCCGATATTCTCGTCGAGGCGGTCATCTTCTTCGCGGCCGCGCTATCGGCGATGAAAAGCGTCTGATTGAAACAGCGGGCGAGCGCGCGCTATGTGGGGTTTGCAACCTCCAACGCTTTCACGGGGATGCTTTCGGCGCGCTGCGCGCGCGCCAAATTTACGCATAGATATGCGATCTTCACGGTCCCACCCCCCAAAAATGCCCCGAGAAGAAAATAGCTAGGTTGGTGCCGTCAGACAACTGGGTTTTCGAAGAGGTTGCTGGAACGTGCCGCCCGCGCTAGGTGTCAGGGCCAAATGCAGGGCTCGGGGAGAGGGCGGATGACAGATCAGGCAATCGCTGAACCGGCCATCGCCGCGCCGGACAACGGGTTTTCCTCGCCGGAACGTCTCGGCCTTCACCTCCTCGAAATCGGCCGCATCCAGAACAATTCAGGCTCGCTGCTGCAATTCGTCGCGATCCTGTTCGCGGTCTGCATCTATTTCTTCAATGCGCTCGTCTATCCGGCTTCGTCCCATCGCGCGCTTTACGCGACCTTTCTGGCTCTCGATGCCGCGCTGATCGTGGCCGCGTGCTTCTTCTATCTGCGTTGCCTGACGCTTTCGGTCGGCTGGAGCGCGATCAGCCACCCGAAGACGAACTATCATCTTCTCTCGACGCTCGGCGAAAACGAGATGGAAGAGACGCTCCGCCGCGTCATCCGCTCTTTCCGACGCGGCACCTATTGTTTCGCTGCGAGCTTCTTCACGACGCTTATCTCGCTTGTGCTCGTCGCTCTGGGATACACGAACATGCTGCCATCCTGAGCGCTTTTCCGCCGATATTCCTACGCCCTGCGCCCGCTTAACCTCTGGCGAACTCGGCGCATCTCGGTTATTAACCAGCAAGTGCTCTGTCGCATACGTTTGGACTACCCCCGCGCGCGCAAGCAAACGTACGCCTGAAGAGCACTGGCATCATTGATTTCTAGTGCAGTTTCGAATTCTACATTTGATAACGATGCCAGCAGCACAGGTGAATCAAATGAAAAGTTCACTGTACTAGAACTTCTGGGAACCCGCATGTCCGTCCGACGCCTCGATCCGAACCAGCCGAGCGACTTCGAATTCACGCCTGAAAATCTCGCGTGGGCGAAGGAGCAGATCAAGAAATACCCCGAAGGCCGCCATCAGGCCGCCGTGCTGCCCCTGTTGTGGCGCGCGCAGGAGCAGAATGATCGGTGGCTGCCGGAGCCGGCGATTCGCTATGTCGGCGATCTTCTCGGCATGCCTTATATCCGCGTGTATGAGGTCGCGACCTTTTATTCGATGTTCAACCTGTCGCCGGTCGGTCGCTATCATGTGCAGGTTTGCGGCACGACGCCCTGCATGCTTCGCGGCGCGGAAGACATCAAGAAGGTCTGCAAGCGCGAGATCGGCGACGAGCGCGAGGTGACGCCCGAAGGCGTGTTCTCGTGGGTCGAGGTTGAGTGCCTCGGTGCGTGCGTGAACGCGCCAATGGTGCAGATCAACGACGATTATTACGAAGATCTGACGCCGGAAAACTTCGAAGCGGTGCTGTCGGGGCTCAGGCGTGGGCGCGAGGTGAAGCCCGGCTCGCAGATCGGGCGCCAGTTTTCGGCCCCGGAAGGCGGGCCGACCACGCTTCTGTTCGAGGATGACGGGAAGCAGGAGCCGCAGACGGAGCGCGCCGCCGAGGAAGCGCAGACGCTGGCGGAGGTTCAGGGCGCGGTCGAAGCCGCATCCCCGGTTCAGCCGCCCGAAGCGAAATCCGGCGATGTGGAGAAGGTTGCGGAAGAGAGCGCGCGCTTCGAGCGGCCTGAGGGCGAGCCGGACGATCTTACCAAGCTCGTAGACCTCGACCCCGACGCGCAACACGCGCTGAACGCCATCGGCATCACCCGCTACGGGCAGGTCGGCCGCCTCACGGCTGAGGATGTGGAATGGATCGAAACGCGCTATCCTCGGTTCAAGGGCAAGACGGCAGAGTGGCTCGCGGCCGCAAAGGCTCTTAATGAAACGAATACGCCGGGCGGCGTGGCCCCCGATGCGGCTGGACGCGAGACCGAGCCGAAGGATAAGGACTGAGCATGCTTTCCGATAAAGACCGCATCTTCAAGAACCTTTACGGACAGCACGACTGGGGCCTGAAGGGCGCGCGCGAGCGCGGCGCTTGGGACAACACGAAGGCGATCCTCGAAAAGGGCCAGGACTGGATCATCGAGGAGATGAAGGCGAGCGGGCTGCGCGGTCGCGGCGGCGCGGGCTTCTCCACCGGCATGAAATGGTCGTTCATGCCCAAGAAGTCGGACGGCCGCCCGCATTACCTCGTGGTGAACGCCGACGAATCCGAGCCCGGCACCTGCAAAGACCGAGAAATCATCCGCCACGATCCGCACCTTCTCATCGAGGGCTCGCTCATCGGCGCTTTCGCGATGCGGGCGAACGTCGTCTACATCTACATTCGCGGCGAGTTCATCCGCGAGCGCCAGCGCCTGCAAGCGGCCATCGATCAGGCCTATGAGGCGCGCCTTATCGGCAAAAACAACATCAACGGCTGGGACTGCGATATCTACGTCCACCACGGCGCGGGCGCCTATATCTGCGGCGAGGAAACGGCGCAGCTCGAAAGCATCGAAGGCAAGAAGGGCCAGCCCCGTCTGAAGCCGCCGTTCCCGGCCAATGCGGGCCTGTGGGGCGCGCCGACGACGGTCAATAACGTCGAATCGATCGCAGTCGTGCCCGACATTCTGCGGCGCGGGGCGGCATGGTTCGCGGCGCTCGGCAAGCCGAACAACACGGGCACGAAGCTGTTCTGCATTTCGGGGCACGTCGAGCGGCCTTGCAACGTCGAAGAGGAAATGGGCATCAGCTTCCGTGAACTCGTGGATAAGCATGCGGGCGGCGTACGCGGCGGCTGGGACAATCTGCTCGCCATCATCCCCGGCGGCTCGTCGGTGCCCTGCGTGCCCGCGCATATGTGCAACGACCTCGGCATGGACTTCGACAGCTTGCGGAAAGTCGGCTCCGGCCTCGGTACGGCGGCGGTGATCGTCATGGACAAGTCCACCGACATCGTGAAGGCCATCTCCCGCCTTTCGTACTTCTACAAGCACGAAAGCTGCGGCCAGTGTACGCCATGCCGCGAGGGTACGGGCTGGATGTGGCGCGTCATGGAGCGCATGGTCGAAGGCCGCGCGGAACACGCCGAGATCGATATGCTTTGGGATGTCTCGAAGCAGATCGAAGGCCACACCATCTGCGCGCTCGGCGATGCCGCCGCGTGGCCGGTGCAAGGCCTGATCCGGCACTTCCGGCACGAGATGGAAGCTCGGATCGACGCGTTCCACGCGCAGCACAAGGCGCGCGTCGCGGCGGAGTAGGCTGCGGGCGCACTTTTCGGGGAGGATCTTGCAGATGGTCCACGGGCACCGCTAAGGCGGAAAAGCGCATCTCGCTTGCGGAGCGATCCGCTCACCAGCCCAATCGACAGGACCATCATGCAAAGACTTACTGGCAAGATTTGCGTCGTCACCGGCGCAGCGCGCGGTATTGGCCGCGCCATAGCTGAAGCATTTCAGGCGGAGGGCGCGGTCGTTATCGCGACCGACAAGGATGAGGTTGCGGGCGTCGCCACGGCGTCCGAAATAGGCTGCGCGTTCCACCGGCTCGACGTGAGCGCCGAGGACGATTGGGCCGCGCTGGCTGAACTCGTGCCGGTGGCCGATGTCGTCGTCAACAACGCCGGTATAACCGGGTTCGAGGAAGGCGCTGCCGCCCATGACCCCGAACATGCGACGCTCGACGCGTGGCATTCCGTCCACCGCGTTAATCTCGACGGCACTTTCCTCGGGTGCAGGTATGCCATCGGCGCGATGAAGGCGCGGGGAACTGGCTCCAGCTCCGGCCTTGTCGGCATACCGCTGGCCGCCGCTTACGCGTCATCAAAAGCCGCCATTCGCAACCACACGAAAACCGTCGCGCTTTACTGCGCCCAACAGGGGTGGAAAATCCGCTGCAACTCCATTCACCCGGCCGCGATTCTGACGCCCATGTGGGAGCCGATGCTTGGCCAAGGCCCGGAACGCGAGGCGCGGATGCGGGCGCTCGTTGCGGACACGCCGCTGAAGCGCTTCGGGTTGCCTAGCGAGGTTGCCGCTGTTGCCGTGCTCCTCGCATCCGACGAGGCGACCTACATCACAGGCGCGGAATTGAGCATCGACGGCGGATTGCTCGCCGGGTCGGCGGCGTCTCCGGGGTGATTGCGCCGCAATCCGATTCGTAAACGGTCCTGCTTGCCATTTTGACGGTCTGCGAACAGAAGCCTGCTTGATGCTCGTTGTTTCAGATGGCGTTAAACGGCCTGTTTTGCATCCACCGAGCAGGCCGCTGAACGACCGGTAACGCAGCCTAACGTCCTTCGCGATACCACGTCAGCGCGAGCAGGCCGAGCGCGAGCCCGAGCGCGGCGAAACCCGCCACGAGCGGCGTATAGGATACAGCCTTGACCTCGAACGCGTCCTGCGCCTTGAGGCCGAGCCACGTGCCGCCCGCAAAGCGATGGCCGGATTTCACCATGGATATCGACGGCACGTCCTTCGCGGGCGCATCCATCGTGCCGCCGAGGTAAAACGCGCCGCCGCCCGTCTTGTTCAGGATTGGGCGCATCGGCTCGTCGGTGGCGATCACCTTGCGAAACTCGGGCGCATTCAGGTCGCCCGCGATGGCGACGGCGGTCAGCCCGTCCATGGCGATGCGATGCACGCCCGCCTCGTTCGTCGCAACCGTCTTCGAGAACCGCCCCGGCGCGGTTTCGTCGAGCGCGACCTTCACCTCCTTGCCGGATGGCAGGGTGAGCGTCGCCTCGCCGATTTCGCTCTTCACGGTGCGGCGCTCGATGGTGATGTCGCTGCGGCCGGCGCGCGCGGAAAGCGCCTCTTCTTCGAGGTCGGGCTCCTTCATGAGCCAGTGCGCGAGGCGACGCAGCAGGTCGACATGCGGTCCGCCGCCTTCATAGCCGCGCGCCCACAGCCAGGCATGATCGGAGAGCAGAAGCGCCACGCGGCCCTCGCCGCGCCGGTCGAGCACGAGCAGGGGCTTGCCTTCCGCACCGCTCATGACCACTTCGCCGCGCTCGGCTTGACTGTCGATCACCCGGAACCAATGGCCCCATTTCGGCTCCTGCCCATCCTTCTTCGGCGCGCCGGGAAGCCCGGCCGTGACGGGGTGCTTCTCGCCTTCCTTGGTGATCGACGGGCGGAACGGTTCCTCAACAACGCGTCCCGTCGGGCGCGCGGGCAGCACGGCGCCGAGCGGCGTCCGCGCGAGGCTTACGGGCGAAGCGTAATCCGCGCCCGCCGCCACGAGCACCGCGCCGCCATGTTCGACGTAGCGCGCGACGTTATCGAGATAGATCATCGGCAGCACCGCGCGACGCTGATAGCGGTCGAAAATGATGAGATCGAACTGGCTCAGCTTCTCGGAGAACAGCTCGCGCGTGGGGAACGCGATGAGCGAAAGCTGGTCGATCGGCGTGCCGTCATGCTTTTCCGGCGGTCGCAGGATGGTGAAATGCACAAGGTCCACCGCCGCGTCGGAACGCAGCAGATTGCGCCACGTGCGTTCGCCCGCATGAGGCTCGCCCGACACCAGCAGCACCCGCAAATTCTCGCGCACGCCCTGCGCCTGAATGACGGTCTTGTTGTTGATCGTCGTGAGTTCGCCCGGCTCCGGCTTCAGATCCACCTCGACGATGTTAGGCCCCGCGCGGTCGAAGCGCATCCTGATGGGCACCGTCTTGCCGTAAGGCGCGCTGATGGTCTCCACCGGCCCGGAGGCGCGGCGCACGAAGATCGTCGCCAGCCCAGCGCCGCTTTTGCCGCTCTTCTCCGCGCGAATTTCGGCCGTCTGTTCGGAACCGACGAGGCCGAAGCGCGGGGCTGAGACGACCTCGATGCGGTTGTCCTTTTCGTCCGGCGCGCCCGCGATCAGCGCATGAACCGGCGCATCGAAGCCGAGCCGCGCCTTGTCCTGCGGCACGTCGTGAATTTGTCCGTCGGTGATGAACACCGCGCCCGCCACGCGCCCCGGCGGGATGTCGCCCATGGCCTTGTCGAGGGCGGCGAACAGCTCCGTCGATTCGCCGCCTTGCTGGTCGGTCGGCGTGGCATGCACCCAGCGCACTTCGAGATCGGGAACCTGCGCGAATTTCTCCTTCAGCGCGGCTTCGATGTCGCGAGCGCGGTCGGCGCGACCGGCAAGCTGCATGCTGGAGCTTTCGTCCACCACCACCACCGCGATGTTGGCGAGAGGCTGGCGCACCTCGTTCTTGAGATTGGGATTGACGAGCGCGAGCAGGAGGCAGGCAAGCGCGAGCGCGCGCAGAAACAGGCCGCGCCGGTTCCGCCACGCGGAGAGCGCGAGCACAACGAGGCACGCAACGCCGAGGGTGATCAGCACCTCGTGCGGGAAAAACGGGAAAAACTCGAACGACCAATTCATGTTTCGCCTAATGCCCCAGCCGTTCGAGGATGGCGGGCACGTGGACCTGATCGGCCTTGTAGTTCCCCGTCAGCGCGTACATCGCGATGTTGACGCCGACGCGATACGACATCTCGCGCTGATCCTCGCCGCCCGGCACCACTGCGAACATAGGCCGGTCGCTATCATCCATCGCCCAGGCGGAGGCGAGATCGTTCGACGTGACGATGAGCGAGCTGACGCCGTCCGACTTCACGCCGCGCCGCGCCGCATCGCCCGACTGCTGACGCGCTTCCACCCATGGATCGCCATTGTCCCAGCGGCCGGGGAAGGATTGCAGGAGGTAGAAGGACCGCGTCAGCACGTGATCGTCGGGAACGCGCTGGAGCGGCGGAATGTCGAGCTTGCCGAGAAGCTGCGCGAGTGGCGTACGGCCGCCGCGTGCGAGGAGGCTCTCGGGGCTCGCCTCTTCGTTCTTGGTGTCGAAAATGATAAGGCCGCCCTGCTTCATGTAGGCGTCCACTTTCGCGAGCACATGATCCGGCAGCGGCTCCGCATTCGCCATCACGGGCCAGTAGATGAGCGGGAAGAACACGAGTTCGTCCTTCGCGGGATCGACGGCGATAGGCTCGCCCGGCTCCACCGCCGTGCGCGCGGAGAGGATGCGCGAGAGCCCCGCTAGACCGGCCTGACTCACGCGGTCGGCTTCCGCGTTGCCCGTGAGGACATAGGCGAAACGCGTTTCGAGCGAGGCCGCCATGGCGAAGGCTGCCGCTTCGCTCGACAGACCGGACGCGCTTGCGGTGGCGTTTGGTGCGGCGGCGCGGGCTTCGGCGCGCGACTCCGGTACGAGGCCGAAAACGAGGCCAAGCGCGAGCGCAGCGGCGGCGGGTTTCCGCCAGCGCGGTGCGCTTCGACCGAGGAAAAGGGCGCAGGCGATGCCGTCGAGCAGGAAGAGGCAGAGCGCGGCGAGGAAAAGCCACGGCGCGAGTGCGATGGTTTTCGCCTCGGTGAAAACTGCGACGCGCGCCCCGTCGACTGCCTTGAGTGCCGCGAAGGCGTCGCCGTCCTGGACGGTGTTTAACGCGCGGACGGCATTCTGCGGGCCGTAAAGTCCGGGTGGGTTGGCAGCGCTGACGCGGGCGGTATCGGCGGCACTCGCTGCGATCGGCTGCGCGCGTTCGCCCGGAACGCCGAGCTTGCCGAACCCGTCGAGAACGCGCCACGGCTTCAGCGGGACATCCTGACCGAGGGCAGCCGCCTGCATGTCGCCAGGAACGGCCTCTGCGCTCGTGGCCCGGGAAAGCTGTAACGGCGACGCTTCAAGAGTTTTACGCATCATCTCCACGAAAAGACCCGAAATAGGTAGATTAGACCAATCCGGGTTCGCGGTAATGTGAAAAAAGACTAAAGTTCCGGCACCGCGCCTCGCCGCCGTTACGAGCGGCGTTCCGTCGGAAAGACGCGCCCATACCTTCGTTTCGCGCGGCATTTGGGCCGGGTCTGCAAGCACCTGCCGCGTCACGGCGACATCCTTCGGGATCGCCAGCCGGTTGAACGGCGACTCCTCCTCGAAGGCTGCAGGCGTCTGCGGCGACGTCCATGTCATCGCGCCGCCGAGAGTGCGCCCGCCTTCGCGCAACGGCGCGGGAAGAAGCGTGTCGCCGCCCTGTTCGAGCCTCGACCCAGCGAAGCGGATCAGCATGCCGCCGTCCTCGACGAAGGCGCGGAGCCGCTCGCGCACGGCGCCAGACAGGCGGCCAACGTCGGAGAGGATAATCACCGACGGCTTCGCCGCGACGAGATCGGCGGTCGCGACATCGAGATTTGCGGTGCGCGGGCGAACGATCTCCGCGAAGGGCGTCAGCGCGCGTTCGAGATAGTAGGTCGGAGACAGCAGCGGCTGCGCATCGTCGTTACCTTCGGTCGCGACGAGGCCCACGCGGCGGCGCTGCGAGCGCCCGTCGAGCAGAAACACGCCGCCCGCCGACGCCTCGCCCACGATTTCAAGCCGCGCCACCTGATTGCGAAGGTCCAGCGGCAGGTCAAAGGCGACTTCCGCCGAGGATACGCCGCTCTTGAGATCGAAGGGCGCGACCGACAGGCGCTCGCCGCGCCCGGTCACCGCCGCGACCTGACCGCTGTGCGGCGAGGATTCGGCTTTCAAGACCTTCGCCGTGATCGGCCCGGCATTCGCGGAGGCCGCGCGCGTCAGCGCGAGCGCACCTGCGCCGTCCGGATCGCCGTAGAGATCGATCACACCGCCGGTGGCCACGGTCGCCAGCGCCTTGTTGAGCGCCGCGGTGCCGCTATCTTCGATGCCGTCCGCGAGCCACGCCACGGAAATCTTGCCCCGCGCTCCAAGCTCGCGCTCTACCTGCGCAGCGAGCCCCGCGCGGTCGCCGGGGTACGGCTGCGGGACGAGCGAAGCGAAGCGCTGGCGATATTCTACCGGCGTCAGCGGTTGAAGCGGCGCGGATGGCCCGGCTGTTGCGGCGAGATAAATCGTCTGCCCGCTTTCGTCCGCGAGCACTGCGAGTTGCTCGGCGAAGGCGCGGCGCGCGGCCCAGCGGCTCGCGCTTTGCCAACCATTATCCACCACGACGAGGAGCGGTTGCGCGAGCGTGGCGCTGGCGGTCGCTGGCGGCTTGATATGCGGACCGGCGAGCGCGCCGATCACGGCTGCTGCAACCAGAATGCGCAAGGCGGTCAGCCACCACGGGCTGCGAACCGGCGTCTTTTCGCGATGCTTCAGGCCGATCAGGATGGAGGTCGGCGGGAAGGAGACAGTGTCCGGGCGCGGCGGCGTCGCGCGGAGCAGCCACCAGATCAGCGGCAGCGCGGCGAGCCCCGCCAGCATCCACGGCGCAGAAAAACTCAGCGATTGAAGCGCTGCGATCATGGATCGTTCCCCGCCTGCGGTTGGCCCTTCACGAAGCCTGTCGCACGGTAGGCTTTTTCGAGCCCCGACAGATGCATGTGAAGCGCAAGCAGCGGTTCCGTCGCGGCGCGGTCGGTGTGATGCAGAAAGGGCGACCAGCCGACTGAATGGGCGTGCTGGGCGATGGCGGCCTTGTGAGCGGCGAGCCTTGCGCGATAATCGTCACGCAGGCTTTCAGCGCGCTCCGCAACGTAGTGTTCGCCGCTTTCGGCGTCCACGAAATCGACGCGCCCCTGATAGGGAAGGCTTTCCTCGGCGGGATCGAGGATGCGCATGAGGTGGCCGCGTGAACCCTGGCGCGCGAGTAGGGCGAAACGCGCCGCGAGCGATGCTTCCGGCTCAAGGAAATCGCTGAAAATCACGATCTCCGAATGACGGCTGACGCGCCGCCCGCCTTCCGGCAGGCCGCCCAGCGCGCCGATGCCCCGCGCGATCGCTTCGACCATCGCGGTGGCGGCGTTTCGCCTCGTCTTCGGCTCCATGAGGCCGGGAATGCCCACGCGCTCGCCCGCTTCCGACAGAAGCGTTGCCAGTGCCAGCGCTAGCACGACCGCGCGCTCGGCCTTCGACTGCGGCGCGAGGTGCGAGCGAAACATCATGGAGGGCGAAAGGTCGATCCAGATCCAGACCGTGTGCGCCGCCTCCCATTCGCGTTCGCGAACATAGAGGTGGCTCGAACTGGCCGAACGCCGCCAGTCGATCAGCGCGGACGGATCGCCCGCCTCGAACGTGCGGTATTGCCAGAAGGTTTCGCCGGGCCCCGCGCGCCGACGCCCATGCGTTCCCTGCGCGACCGTGATCGCCACGCGCCGCGCCTCCATCAGAAGCGCGGGCAGCTTGGCCACGAGATCCTGCGATGCGCCTTCAAGGGCGAGGGCCGATGGCCGCGAAAGAAGTTCCGACGCCGACGTCAAAGGGTGTGACCCCGCCTATTTCAGCTTTGCGAGAAGGGAGTCGATGACCTCGTCGACGGTGACGTTTTCCGTGCGCGCGCCGAAGGTCAGCGCCATGCGGTGTCGCAGCACGGGTTTTGCAAGCGCGATCACATCGTCTATGGAGGGCGCGAAGCGGCCGTCGAGCAGCGCGCGGGCGCGGACGGTGAGCATGAGCGACTGGCTCGCGCGCGGCCCCGGCCCCCATGCGACGAGTTCGTTCACGCGCGGCCCGGCTTCCGGCGTATTCGGACGCGCGGAACGGACCAGGGTGAGGATGGCGTCAACCACGCTGTCGCCCGCCGGGATCTGGCGCACGAGTTGCTGCGCCGCGATCACCTCCGCCGCCGTCAGCACGGGCTGCACGGTGCGGTCTTCGGTGCCGGTGGTGGAATAGAGCATGCGGCGCTCGGCGGTCGCGTCGGGATAGGACACGTCCACCTGAAGCAGGAAGCGATCGAGCTGCGCCTCGGGGAGAGGATAAGTGCCTTCCTGCTCAAGCGGGTTTTGCGTCGCGAGCACGAAGAAGGGCGCGGGCAGCGCATAAGTCTGTCCGGCGTAGGTAACTTGCTGTTCCTGCATCGCCTGAAGCAGCGCGGATTGCGTCTTCGGGCTGGCGCGGTTGATCTCGTCCGCCATCAGAAGCTGCGCGAAGACCGGCCCCGGCACGAAGCGGAAGGTGCGCCGGCCGTCTTTCTCCTCCAGCACTTCGGTGCCGACAATATCGGACGGCATGAGGTCGGGCGTAAACTGGATGCGTTTTGCGTCAAGTCCGAGCGCCGCGCCGAGCGCCTCGACGAGCGAGGTTTTCGCGAGGCCGGGCACGCCTATCAGGAGCGCGTGGCCGCCGGACAGGATGTTGACGAGCACAAGCTCGATGACGGCATCCTGCCCGAAGATGACGCGGGATATCGAATCCTTGACGCGCGCAACCTTCGCGCGAATGTCGTCGACGCGGGAAACGATGTCCGGCTCGGAGGGATGCAGCATCGATTGAAACCTGCTGAGTTGAGACGCACTTCGATATGAGACTATATGCTGCCGCGTCCCGGTGATACAACCGCCGGGCGGCAGGCTTAATGCCGGGCGGCGCGCCCTCGACAGCGGCTCCCATCCTGGAAGAGCGCTGCATCAATTTGTTCGTTTTGTGGAGACGGTGCCCATGGCGGGGCTTTCGGCGCACGTGCCCGAGCTTGATTTAAGTCCTTTTTCGCCAACAGGTTTCGCTGCCCTGGCGGAGTCGCGCGGCATAGCCCTCGAAAAGGCCGTCTGGATGACCGAACAGCCGGTCACCTACGGCATCGATGCGGGGCGGCGGCTCGACGAGACCGGCAATCCTAACGCAAATTTAAGGCTCGAATTTCTCCTTCCGCCGGAGAAATGGCGCATGGCGGCGGTGCTGGTCCCCATCGTTGCGCGCGAACCCGAGGTGACGGTGCTGCTCACGCTGCGCACGGCGCATCTGTCGGCGCATGCGGGGCAGGTGGCGTTTCCCGGCGGCAAGATCGAGAAGTCCGATCCGACACCCGTCCACAGCGCTCTGCGTGAGGCGCGCGAGGAGATCGGCCTTTTCCCGGAGTTTGTGAAGCCGCTCGCGTTGCTCGACCTGCACAACACGGGCACGGGCTTTCGCGTCATCCCCGTGATGGGGCTGATAGACCCGTCCTTCGTGGCCGAGCCGGAGCCGAACGAGGTGGCGGACGTTTTCGAGGTGCCGCTCTCCTTCCTCATGAACGAGCAGAACCATCTGCGCCATTTACTCAACTGGCAGGACTACCGCATCCTGTTCCACGCGATGCAATTCGAGGAGCGTTTCATCTGGGGCGCGACGGCGGCGATGTTGCACAATCTTTACGAAAGGCTGTATGCCCCGCGAGACGAGGGCGACGACAGATGACCAAGCTTGATAATGTGACAGTGGCGGATGCGGCGTGGTTCCGTGCGCGCGAGGTGCGGGCCGTGTTCGACTGCCTCAACCGCGAAGGTTTCGAGGTGCGCGCGGTCGGCGGCGCGGTGCGCAACGCGCTTCTCGAAGAGCCTGTCCTGGAGGTCGATTTCGCGACGACCGCGAAGCCCGACGATACGCTGCGTTTGGCGGCCGCCGCCGGGATCAAGACGGTGCCGACCGGCATCGACCATGGCACGATCACGCTCGTGGTGGACGGCGTTCCCTTCGAGGTGACGACGTTGCGCCGCGATGTCGATACCGACGGACGGCGCGCGACGGTGGCTTTCGGCGATGACTGGGCAGAGGATGCCCGCCGCCGCGATTTCACGCTGAACGCCCTTTACGCGGACGCGACCGGCGCGGTGCATGATCCCCTCGATGGCCTGCCGGATCTTCTCGCACGGCGTGTGCGGTTCGTCGGCGACGCGGATACCCGCATTCGTGAAGATTATCTGCGAATCCTGCGGTTCTTCCGTTTCAGCGCGGACTACGCAAATGGCGACTTCGATGCAGACGGCGTGGCCGCCGCGATTCGCGAGCGCCATGGATTGAAGCGTCTCTCGGCGGAACGCGTTCGCGCGGAGATCTTGCGCATCCTCGTGACGGTGCGCGCGCCGGACGCGATTCGCATCATGGACGAGAGCGGGCTTTTGCTCATCGTGCTCGGCGGCATCGCGCGGCGCAGCCGATTCGACCGCATCGCCGCGATCGAGGCCCAGCTCAAGCTGATGCCCGATCCGATGTACCGACTCGCCGCGCTCTCAATCTTCGTCGAGGAGGATGCCGAGCGGCTCGCGGGCAAGCTGCGCCTGTCGAACGACGAGCGAAACGACCTCATGGGGCTCGCTTCCGTGGCGCCGTGGTTCCGCGCGCCGCTCGCCAAGCGGGATCTCGAAACGCTGCTCTATCGAATCGGCGCGCGCACCTATCTCGGCAGCGTGCTGATCGGCTGGGCCGCGTCCGGCGCGCCGATTGACGATGCGGCATGGCGATTCGCGGCCGAATTGCCGCGCGAATGGCAGCGCCCCAAATTCCCGGTCAACGGTGCGGATCTGTTGAACGAAGGCTGGTTGCCCGGTCCGGGGCTCGGCGCGCATCTGCGCTACCTCGAAGAGCGGTTCATCGCCAGCGGCTTCACGCTCGACCGCGAGATGCTGCTTGCGCTGGAGGACAAGAACGCGCGTCCGAACGGCATCGCCAGAACTTAAGACTTCTCAGACCCCCTTCTTATACCTTAGTCTTGCAAGTGACATTCTTGTCATTCGCGTCGTTTGGGAGAGGGTCGATGCGTTACGGAAAAGATCGCGGCGGCAAGGAAGACAGCGACGAGGTGGGCAGCGTGTCGGATATGATCGGCACGATCGGTCTTTTCTACATCGCGCTCTTGCTGATTGCCTTGCTTGTGGTCAAGATAGAGCCGGTGTGGATCGATGACGGGCCACGCAATCCGCGCGCGGTGGCGCTCAACGGTCTCGGCTCCTGAAGCCGGAGCGGCTCCACCGGAGAAGCGAGGCTTGACGCCGCCCGACATTGACGCTTGCTTGCTTCGCGGGTATATGCAGGGCAGGTTGCTGCCCATGGGGCTAGCGGACACGGTTTTTCATTCCCGAAAAAGCTCGAAGGCGCGGGTTGTTCGCTCGCGAGAGGACTACGTCATATGGCAAATACGAAATCGGCCAAGAAAGCCGCCCGTCAGGCGGAACGCCGCACGCTGGTCAACAAGGCGCGCAAGAGCCGCGTGCGCACCTTCGTGCGCAAGGTCGAAGAAGCGATCGCCTCCGGTGACAAGGAAGCCGCGAATCTGGCGCTGCGCGAGGCGCAACCCGAGATCATGCGCTCGGCGTCGAAGGGCATCCTTCACAAGAACACCGCGTCTCGCAAGATTTCCCGGCTGTCGGCTCGCATCAAGGCTCTTGGCCAGGCGGCCTAGAATCCTCAGGGCCTGATGCGAAATTGCATCAGTGACTTAAGCGAGAGTTTCGCTACCGCCGAACAGCCGGAGCGAATTTTATAATGATTTCAAATGCTTAGCACTCAGCGTGCGGAAGCACCCGTCGCGCTGGGCTAAATGCGCTTATGCGATCGACGAAAATCAGCAACCAATGCGGGAGCCGCCAACAGGCAGCCCCGCATTTTTTGTGTCGACGCAGAAGTAAACGAATCATTAACGATTCCAGTCGCTTGCGAGCCATTTTGCGCTTGGACGGGACGCTTCAAATGCAATCTTGACGTGTGTATTTGGAGCTTGGGCAGAGAGGGAGCCCACTTGCGCCGGAGCGCCAGCCTTTGTATTGTTGGATCTCCGAACGGGGGTTGTTCCCCTCCTGAAAGTGTAACCTTGTAATGCGTACCGAGCTAAGCCAGGTGGAGTGGCCTCCACGGGTGAAGCGCGATGTCCATGATCAGGCAATGGATAGTCGGTGCGCGCCGGACTCTGTCCGGATTCGTGTTCACCTTCTGTCCGCAAGGCATTGGGCGGGAGGAAGACGTATGCGAAGTGAATGCATCGCGGCACTGCCGCAATCGGTATGTGTATATGCGTGGAAACTGCCGGTGACGCGCCATATGCGACCGGTTCTCTCGGATCATGCGCACGGACTCGTGTCGCGGCCTCGCAGCCGCCACCGCGTCGAAGCCTTGAAGGCCGAGCACCCTTCCCTTCCCTGGAAGGCCTATGTTGCGTCGAGGGAGTTTCAAAACCTGGCTTCCGATCTTGCCGACGCGGTCTTCGCGCCCGCCACGGCCAGCCATCCTTCCCAGCATAAGCCGGATCGTCCTTCCAGCCTGATCTCACGACGGCGCCCCGGAAAAGCGGCGAGGCCGCATCGTTTTCTGACACCGGTCATTCCCGGCCATCAGGACGCTGTGCTCGATATTGACGACGGCCGGGCGCTCGCCTTCGCGGCGTAGCGCGTATTTCCAAGGCCGAGCAAACATATCCGATGAAACGCTGAGGCCCCGAGCGGGCCGCGAGGATGTTGAAATGGAAGCCCTTAATCTCTCGACAACCTCTTCGATCGAACAGACGTCGATCGAACACAAATGGCGGCGTATACAAAGCCGCCTGCGCGCCGAACTCGGCGAAGACGTCTTTACGAGCTGGTTCGGCCGCGTCGAGTTGGACTCCTGCGATGGACGCGTGGTGCAGGTTTCTGTTCCGACTAAGTTTTTGCGCAACTGGCTGCAATCCCACTATTCCGACAAGCTGCTCGCCTGCTGCGGGACCGAACTGAACGGTGTGAATCGCCTCGAATTTCGCGTTCGCCAGCCTCATCTCGCTCCGGTCGAGAAAAAGCCATCGGCGACGGTTGCCATCGCGGAGTCGGCCGCGCCCAAGACGCAGACCACCCCTTCCTCCAACGTTCCGCTTCGCGTCATCAGCACGCCTGTCCGCGACGGCCGCACAGGGCTCGAAGGTTTCGAGGGGTCGCCGCTCGACCCGCGTTACACCTTCCAGTCCTTTGTCGTCGGTTCGCCGAACCGCCTCGCGCACGCGGCGGCGTTTCAGGTCGCCGAAAGCACCCCCGAACAGCCCCTGAAGTACAATCCGCTCTATATTCATGCGCGCGTCGGCATGGGCAAAACGCACCTTCTCCATGCCATCGCGTGGGAAATGAAAGCGCGCAACCCGAACGCCAAGGTGCTCTACCTCACCGCCGAGCGCTTCATGTACAGCTTCGCCGAAGCGCTTCAGACGCGCGACGCGCCCGCGTTCAAGGAAAAGCTGCGTACCATCGACCTCCTCATCATCGACGACATGGAATTCCTGCAAGGGAGAACCTTCCAGCAGGAATTCTGCCACACGCTGAATTCGCTCATCGACGGCGGCAAGCAGGTGGTCGTCGCGGCGGACTGTGCGCCCTTGCTGCTGGAAAGCTTCGACGCGCGGATGCGGTCGCGCCTCTCGGGCGGCCTCGTCGCGGAGATGTCGGCGCTCGATTTCGACCTGCGGCTCAAGATCCTGCAGCGCCGGGCAGCCGAGAAGATTTCGCTCTCGCGCGGGTTCGAAGTGCCAGGCGACGTGCTCGAATATCTCGCAACCCAGCTCACCGAAAATGGCCGCGAGCTTGAGGGCGCGATCACGCGCTTGCACGCGACTTGGCAGCTCACCGGCGAAAAGGTGACGGTGGATGCGGCTGAAAATACCATCGGCGATCTGATCCGCTCCAAGGAGCCGAAGCGCGTCAAGATCGACGACATTCTCCGCATCGTCGCGAAGCATTACGGCGTTCAGCGCGGGGATCTGCTGTCCAGCCGCCGCAACCAGTCCATCGTGCGGCCACGCCAGATCGGCATGTATCTGGCGAAGACGCTTACCTCGCGCTCGCTGCCGGAAATCGGCCGTCGTTTCGGTGGACGCGACCACACAACCGTGCTGCACGCGATTCGCAAGATCGAGTCGCTGAAACAGGCGGATGGCGTCCTGAAGGATGAACTCGATTCGCTCTCTCGAATGCTGAAGGACGGCAACGTCTGACGAGCCGCTCGGGCTGCGCTTGACTCTTCGTTGCCGCAGCCTTCAAATGCTTGCCTAACAAGGAGAACACCGCTTCAGCGGGGGTAGTTTTTAATGCGCTTTGTTGTCGATCGGAACGCAATGCTCCGCGCGCTGGGGCATATCACGGGAATCGTCGAGCGGCGGAACACCATACCGATCCTGAGCAACATCCTGATCGGTGCGGATCGCGACGGTGGGCTCACGTTCAAGGCGACCGACCTCGACATGGAGGCGGTCGAAGCGGTGCCTGCAAAGGTCGAGGTGACGGGCGCGGTGACGGTGCCCGCGCATACGCTGCACGATATCGTTCGGAAACTCCCGGACGGCGCGGAGATCCGTATCGAGCGAAAGGGCGAGGAGGGGCGCCTCAAGGTGGCCGCCGGGCGCGCGAGCTTCGAACTGGCGATTCTGCCCGCCGACGACTTCCCCGACATGGGGCAGACCGAATTACCGACAAGCTTCACCGTCGACAGCGGCGAACTCAAGCGCTTGTTCGAAAAGGCGCGCTTCGCCATCTCCACCGAAGAGACGCGCTATTACCTGAACGGTATCTATCTCCACGCGGTCGATGGCCCGGAGGGCGGGAAGCTCCGCGCGGTGGCGACAGACGGTCATCGTCTTGCGCAGGTCGAGACAGCATGTCCGGCTGGCGCAGCCGGAATGCCCGGCGTGATCGTTCCCCGCAAGGCGGTCGGCGAAGTGATCAAGCTGCTCGAATCGGGCGCCGCGCCGGTCGAGGTGACGCTGTCGCCAGCGAAAATTCGCTTCGCTGTCGGCGACGTTGTGCTCACATCGAAGCTGATTGACGGCTCATTCCCCGATTATGCCCGCGTCATACCGACAACGAACAAGAAGCTCCTGTCGCTCGAAAACGCAGATCTCGTGAAGGCTGTCGACCGCGTGTCGACCCTCTCCTCCGAGAAGGGCAGGGCGGTGAAGCTCAATGCGGCCGAGGGACGCCTCGTCGTATCGGCGAACAATCCCGAGTCAGGCTCGGCGACCGAGGAGATTTCGGCGGAGTATCAAGACGAGCCGCTCGAAATTGGCTTCAACGCCCGCTATCTGCTCGATATCACCGGCCAGATCGACGGCACGAAGGCGCTGTTCAAGCTTGCGGATGGCTCCTCGCCAACGCTGATTTCAGACGAGACGGACGCGTCCGCGCTGTATGTGCTCATGCCGATGCGCGTTTGAGCGAATCGAATAAGCTGATCGTTCGCACCAGATCGTGAAAAGCGTCAAACTCTTCAGCGATTGATGGAGCGTGGCTTAGGCGTCGTTATCGCACGTGACGCTCGTCGGCGCGGGATGGCCAAGAAAGGCTCGGTTTTTTGCTTTGACGCGTCTCCATTTCGCGCGAAACACTCTTACTGCGTCGCGCCGTAAACTAGTCGTGGCACGACGCTGTGAGTTTTCGTTGTCGATCAGCCTTTTTTGAGACCGGCTTATCTAGTCATCTATTCCAGCCTGTGCATTCCGTTTTTCGCAGCAAGCAAGTTCTGAAATCAGAAAATCACTAGCAAGTTTGGTCGGGCGCACGCTGCAAAGGGACAATCGACGAGTGCGCATCGCTTGATGGACCGCAAACGCTCCAAGTTCCAATTGGAGCATGATCTTCTCGCAAAATCGGACGCCGACTTTGCGGAAACGCTCTAGTGCTCTGGCGCAAATTTTTGGTACTCATTGCTGGACGCTCTCAAGCGAACGCATGCGCCTCAAGAGCACGGGCAACTAATTAGTGAAGTTTCGAATTTTACATGACGGTGCGCCAGCGAGTGTGAAAAAAATCAACGCGTTAGAACAATCCAAGGCGACCGCGAGCGTCAGCAACACTGGCGCCACCGCACGGACCCCGATGCCCGCAACCGACCGAATCGCCATCGCCAGACTGACGCTCACCGACTTCCGCAATTATAGGGCGGTGACGCTCGTAACCGGACCCGGCCCCGTCGTGCTCGCCGGGGCGAACGGCGCGGGCAAGACGAACTGCCTCGAAGCGGTGTCGCTGCTGACCGCGGGGCGCGGGCTTCGCTCGTTGCCCTTCCCCGAGCTTGCGCGGAGCGGCGGATCGGGCGGCTGGGCCGTCGCGGCCGAGCTTGGCGTGGCGGGTGATGACCTGCATATCGGCACCGGCATCCAGCTCCCGCCTGATGGGATGCTGACCGCCCGCGCGGCGCGCACCGTCAAGATCGACCACGCGCTCGCTAAGGGCTCGGGCTCGCTGGCTCGTATCCGGATGCTGTGGCTCACGCCGTCGATGGACGGGCTCTTCACCGGCCCGGCAGCCGAGCGCCGCCGCTTCCTCGACCGGCTGGTGCTGAGCCTCGACCCCGGCTATGGCGCTACCGCCGCAGCTTTCGAGCGCGCCATGCGGCAGCGCAACAAGGCGCTCGAAGAGTTCGATTCGCCGCCGATGCTGACCGCCATCGAAGCGCAGATGGCAGAGGCGGCCGTAGCGATGGCGGTCGCGCGGGCGCGAGCCATTGCGGCGCTTTCCGGCGAGATCGAAGCGGAGCGCACCCGCGATCCGGACTCGCTTTTCCCGTGGGCGGCGCTTACCCTCAACGGCACGCTGGAGGAACAGGCGGCCGCGCTTTCGGAAGACGCCATGCGGGACGAAATGCGCGACGGATACGCCCGCGCTCTCGCGCAAGGCCGCGACCGCGACCGAGCGGCAGGGCGCACGCTGTCCGGTCCGCACCGCTCTGACCTCGACGTGGCCCACGGGCCGAAGGCGATGCCCGCCAGAATGTGCTCGACGGGCGAGCAGAAGGCGCTGCTCGTCGGCCTCGTGCTGGCGCAGGCGAGGCTCATCAAGCGCGCGGCGGGCGGGATTGCGCCTCTGATTTTGCTCGATGAAATCGCCGCGCATCTCGACATCGGCCGCCGCGAGGCGCTGTTTTCGTCTATCGTCGCGCTCAACGCACAGGTGTGGATGACGGGGACGGATCTCGCCACGTTCACTCCCTTGCGAAATGCCACAGAAACGCAGCTTTTCGTTGTTTCAAACGGCACTATAATGCCCGCGAATGATGCAGAACGCGCTGCGAAACACTAAATAAGAGAATGTCTTCGCCGCCCACCGGGCGGCCCAACCAGGTGCATTGATGGAAGCAGCAAGACGCAGGGACGCTGAGGTGGAAGCCTATGGCGCGGAGAGCATCAAGGTTCTCAAGGGCCTCGATGCGGTGCGCAAGCGCCCCGGCATGTATATCGGCGACACGGACGACGGCTCGGGCCTCCACCACATGGTCTACGAGGTGGTGGACAACGCCATCGACGAGGCGCTGGGCGGTTATGCGGATTATGTGTCGGTCACGTTGAACGCCGACGGCTCCGTCACGGTGGAAGACAACGGACGCGGCATTCCGACGGAAATCCATTCGCAGGAAGGCGTTTCCGCCGCCGAAGTCATCATGACGCAGCTCCATGCGGGCGGCAAGTTCGACCAGAATTCCTACAAGGTGTCGGGCGGCCTGCACGGTGTGGGCGTGTCGGTGGTGAATGCCCTGTCGACGCGGCTTGAACTCACGATCTGGCGTAGCGGCCACGAGCATTTCATGGCGTTCGCGGACGGCGTTCCGGTCGAACCGCTGAAGATCGTCGGCCCGGCGCCGGATCTTCGCGGCACACGCGTGACCTTCACGCCAAGCCCGGCGACCTTCACCATGGTCGACTTCGACTATGCGACGCTTGAATTCCGCCTGCGCGAACTCGCCTTCCTGAACTCCGGCGTCTACATCAGGCTCAACGATCTGCGCGGCGTCGAGCCGGTCAAGAGCGAATTCAAGTATGAGGGCGGGCTCAAAGCCTTCGTGCAATATCTCGACCGCGCGAGAACGCCTTTATTCCCGGTGCCGGTTTTCGTCAGGGCGGAACGCGAGGGAGTCGCCGTGGAAGCCGCGCTGTGGTGGAACGACGGCTACCACGAGAACGTGCTCTGCTTCACGAACAACATCCCGCAGCGCGACGGCGGCACGCACTTGGCGGGCTTCCGCGCGGCGCTCACGCGCACCATCAACACCTACGCCGCAGCGACCGGCGTGGCGAAGAGGGAAAAAGTTCAGCTCACCGGCGACGACGCGCGCGAAGGTCTGACCTGCGTGCTGTCGGTGAAGGTGGCTGACCCGAAGTTCTCCAGCCAGACGAAAGACAAGCTTGTTTCGTCCGAGGTGCGGCCCGCCGTTGAAAGCATCATGACGGACATCCTCGGCACATGGTTCGAGGAGCATCCGGTCGAAGGCAAGCTGATCCTGCTCAAGGTGGCGGAAGCGGCGGCGGCCCGCGAGGCGGCTCGCAAGGCGCGCGAACTCACTCGCCGCAAGGGCGTTCTCGACGTGGCGAACCTACCCGGCAAGCTCGCCGACTGCCAAGAGCGCGATCCCGCGAAATCGGAAGTGTTCCTCGTCGAGGGCGACAGCGCAGGTGGCTCGGCCAAGCAGGGCCGCGACCGTTCCAATCAGGCCGTGCTGCCGCTCCGCGGCAAGATCCTCAATGTTGAGCGCGCGCGCTTCGACAAGATGCTGTCGAGCCAGGAAATCGGCACGCTCATCACGGCGCTTGGCACCGGCATCGGCCGCGACGACTTCGACATCGCGAAGTTGCGCTATCACCGTATCATTATCATGACCGACGCCGACGTCGACGGTGCCCATATCCGCACGTTGTTGCTTACGTTCTTCTATCGGCAAATGCCGCAACTCATCGAGTCGGGGCATATCTACATCGCTCAGCCGCCGCTGTATAAGGTGAAGCGCGGCAGCTCCGAGAATTATCTCAAGGATCAGCGCGCCTTCGAGGACTTCCTGATCGACGGCGGGCTGGAAGGCTCGGTGTTTGTGAACGACAACGGCGAGCGCCGCTCGGGCCGCGATCTGCGTCAGGCCGTGGAGCGTGCACGATCCTTCAGCCATGTGCTCGACGGGATGCATATGCGCTATTCGCGCGCCGTTGTTGAGCAGGCCGCCATCGCGGGCCTTCTCAATCCGAAGCTTCTCGATGACGACGAGGAGGAGGCCGGGCGGCTCGCCGACAAGGTGGTCGAGCGGATGAAGGCGCTGTCCGAGGAGGCGGAGCAAGGCTGGTCGTGGAGTCGCGGTATCGATCGCGGCTTCGTGTTCGAGCGCGAGGTGAGAAGCGTCCGCGAGGCGCACGCCATCGATAGCGCGTTGTCGCATTCGGCCG
>NZ_JFZJ01000034.1 GCF_000636015.1 Rhodomicrobium udaipurense JA643 | reverse complement strand
CTTCGCGGCCGCGACTGTCGATGCGGATGTTGGAGCCGAGGCCGTCCATCACATCGATGGATTCGGTCTTGCGCAGTTCCCAAGGCCGCGCCACGAACGAATAAGGCTTCGACGTGAGCGCGCCAACCGGGCACAGGTCTACGATGTTGCCGCTGAGTTCCGAATGAAGCCCGCGTTCGAGGTAGGTGGATATCTCCATGTCCTCGCCGCGTCCGATGGCGCCGAGTTCCGGCACGCCCGCGACTTCCGACATGAAGCGGACGCAGCGCGTGCACTGGATGCAGCGCGTCATGAACGTCTTGATGAGAGGGCCGAGGTATTTCTCTTCGACGGCGCGCTTGTTCTCGCGATAGCGGCTGCCTTCGGAGCCGTAATACATCGCCTGATCCTGAAGATCGCATTCGCCGCCCTGATCGCAGATCGGGCAATCGAGCGGATGGTTGATCAGCAGGAACTCCATCACGCCTTCGCGCGCCTTCTTCACCATCGGTGAATCGGTGAGAATCGTCGGCGGCGTGCCGTCACGGTTCGGCCGTAAATCGCTGACATTCATCGCGCAAGATGCCATCGGCTTCGGCATTCCCGCGATTTCCACGAGGCACATGCGGCAGTTGCCCGCGATGGACAGCCGCTCGTGATAGCAGAAGCGCGGTATTTCCGCGCCAGCCAGCTCACATGCCTGCAGAAGCGTTATGCCGTCCTCGACCTCGACCTCGTTGCCGTTGATGTTCAGCTTCGGCATTTTTGTCCTTTGTTGGCCCAGCCCCCGGACGCCTTTATGTCACCAAGGGGCCGCGCGCGGCAACGGTTAACTAAGCTAAATTGCGAACAGAGTGCTTCCACGAGCTATTTTTAGAACAAGTCGTCGCGCGACCTAAAAGCGCACCCTTTCGCAGTGATTATTTGACGGACGATATGCCTAAGAGACGTGCCGCGATTGCTCTTAACGCAGGCACTGCCAAGAGCAAGCCGAAGGCCCGACAACCCCGGTCACTTGTCGGTGAGACGCGCCGGTGAGATTCGCAAAAACGCGCGCCCCGCCTCCGCTTCCGGTAACAATGTGTATCTCAATTCGGCCTCGTCATTCCATTGATTTCAAGCAGGCCGATGCTAAAGCATGATCCGCAAAAGCGGACGCAGGCTTAGCGATACATTCATGCTCGAACGAAAGGCTGAACGCTCCTTTCGATGCGGCGGATTTTAATCGACGTTGCTCGGATCGCGTATGCCGCGAATAAGGCCGCTGTACTCTTCCAGCGCGCCCGGTACGAGTTCGGCATAAAGCAGCCGCGCCGGATCGACCGGCCCTGGAAGCTCGATGCGGCCGCGCGGTATGGGGCAAAACCCCGCACGCACATAATAGGGGAGGTCGCCGACGAGGATCACGAGCCGATAGCCGAGATCTTTCGCGCGCTTGAGACCGTACAGCATCAGCCGAAGGCCGTGACCAAGGCTCTGATGATCGCCCGAGACGATCAGCGGGCCGAGCAGCAGCGCCCCCGGCACATCGCCGACCGTAACCGGCGTCAGGTCCATGGCGCCAACCATCGCACCGTCGAGTTCCATGCAGAGGTTGAGGCGCGGATCGCGCACCGAGTTCTCGCGGACGCGATAGGCGGTGCGGGCGAAACGGCCCGGCCCGAAGGCGCATTCGTTGAGGTACTGGAGGGCTGGTTGATCGTCAGGCGTTTGCAGCCGGATCGTGGCGGACGGCGTCGTCATCGCGAACCTGTTTCTCAGAAAGACCGGGGAGGACGGGAGCGGCTCGCAGCGTTCTCGGACGCGCGCAGCCTCACGCAAGGCGCGATCGTCGTCGGCTTTCGAAGGTTGACAGGGGTTGAGCGTCCGGTTTGGCCATGGGCTTGCCCATAACACGACGGGCCGTGCACGTAAACAGGTGGCCTGTTTGTGGCGCGTTGCCGCTGGATTGCGCGGTCGTGGTGTTTTCCGCTTGCGAGCCGCTGAGGCGAACCGCCGCTTTATGCCCTCGGGGCCGTGCGAGCCTGTTGCCGCTGTGGCTGCTGAGTTTGCTGCTGCGGCTGTTCGCTTCGCGCGGCAGGTTCGCGCCCAAGCAGCCAATCGAGACTGACATCGAGAACGTCAGCGACATAACAAAGCCGGTAGAGCGGCAGGTGGATCGCCGTCACGGCAAGATCCTGTCCCGCCTCGGCCGGCAGTCCCGCCCGCTCGGCCACTTCCTCCGGAGGCATCCTTTTTGCCCGGCAGGCGTAAGCGAATCGGGACGGAAAAATAGATAGGTTTGTCATTTCACGCTACACACTCGGCACGCTGGCCATCACCATCTTAAGATTGTAACAATAGCTCGATACAAATGGTAGCTGAATCGGAAAGGGTGCGAATGGTTAACCACATCCGCTTTTTTTTGCCCTTCCCGAAAGCTTCGTGACAGGAGCCGGGCTTAAGGAAATGCCACGTCTCCTGCGGCGCGCGCGCCGTGCCTCGCACCTGACGGGCATCTCGCCTCAAACCTCCGACGGTCGATCTGCCGGGGCAATCGAAACCAGAAACGCGGGCCGATCCGGGTTGGCAGCGGCAATGTTTCCTGCCTTAATGGTTACAGACAGTCGCGCAGGCCATCCGCTGCGGTTCCCCTGAAAAAAGAGCGATGGACGGAAAACTCCTTATTCAGCTTGTTGTGTTCCTGGGAGTCGCGGCGCTGGCCGCGCCTCTCGCGCGCATGCTCAAGCTCGGCTCCATTCTTGGCTATTTGTTGGCGGGCGCCTTCATCGGTCCCTACGGCATCGGCTATATGTTGGGTTATTCGACGAACGACGCCGAGATGTTGCGTCACATCGCCGAACTTGGCGTGGCGATGTTCCTGTTTCTCATCGGCCTCGAACTGCGTCTCAAACGCCTCTGGAAGATGCGCGATGCCGTCTTCGGCGCAGGGTCGGCGCAATTCGTCGTAACCGGCATCCTGCTCGTGGTGCTGATCTGGGGCGTCAACCCAAGCACTGATTTATCCTTCTCGGAAGCGATGCTCGTCGGGCTCACGCTCGCCTTGTCCTCCACCGTGCTCGCGCTGCAAACGCTCGAAGAGAAAGGCGAACTCACAACGCGGCACGGCCGCCTCTCTTTCTCGGTGCTCCTGTTCCAGGATATCGCCGCGATCCCGCTTCTTGTCGCGGTCCCACTCCTGGCTGTGAAAGCGACATCGCCGGAGCTTCTCACTTTTGCCGGCGTGCTGAAAATTTTCGCCGCCATCGCGCTCATCATCGTCGCCGGACGCTACTTGCTCGACCGTCTCTATCATCTCCTCGCCCTGACGCAGGTGCGCGAAGCGATGATCGCGGCCTCGCTGCTGACGGTCGCGGCGGTTTCGCTGCTGATGACATCCATTGGCCTGTCCGCCTCGCTCGGCGCGTTCCTCGCGGGCGTCCTGCTGGCCGACTCGCACTTTCGCCATCAGATCGAAGCCGACATCCGGCCGTTCGAGATGCTGCTTCTCGCGCTGTTTTTCACCTCCATCGGCATGGCGCTCGATTATAATGCGCTGCTGCGCCAGCCCTTCCTGATCGCCTCGGCGGTGGTGGTGCTTGTCGCGGTGAAATTCGCTGTTCTTTATGCGGTCGGGCGCTGGCAGCGGCTGAACCCGCCATCGGCGCGGCGCTTCGCCATCGTAGCTTCGCAGGGCGGCGAATTCGCCTTCGTTGTCTTCGCCAGCGCCGAGCAGGGCGGCGTGCTGACCTCGGCGCTCGCGTCCTCGCTCGGGATTATCGTCACGCTGTCGATGATGACGACGCCCCTTCTGCTGGCGCTGGACGACTTCCTGCGCAAGCGCGCGGTCAAAGCGGAACCCCTCTACGATGAGTTGCCGGCGAGTGCCGGGCATGTGGTCATCGCGGGCTTCGGCCGCGTCGGGCAGGTGGTGGCGCGTGTGCTGACCGCGAAGGGCATTCCCTTCACCGCGCTCGACGCCGACCCCGATCAGGTGCAGCTCGTGGGCCAGTTCGGCAACAAGAGCTATTTCGGCGACGCGAGCCGCCTCGCCATTCTGGAAGCGGCGGAAGTCGGCAAGGCGCGCGCCTTCGTGCTGGCCATCGACGACGTGGAAAGCTCGCTCAAATCGGCGCAGCTCGTAAAGGCATACTTCCCGCATGTGCCGATCTACGCGCGTGCGAGAAATCGGCGTCACGTGCATCAATTGATGGACCTCGGCGTTGAGAACATCGAGCGCGAGGCCTTCCATTCCACCCTCGAAATAACCCGCGACCTGCTGCGCGGCCTCGGTCTTTCGGAAGGCGAGATCCGTTTTACCATCGAGACTTTCCGCGAGCACGACGAAGCGCGCCTCTACGAGGACTACGCACATTATACCGATGTCGAGAGGATGGCCGCGCTCGCCATGCAACGGTCTGAGGAGCTTGCGCAGCTTCTCGCGCAGGACTGGGAGAAGGCCGCCGAGCGCACGAAGCGCATCGAGGAGAAGAAGCGGCAAGACGACAAGAAGGCCGACGAGAAAAAGAAGGCCGAAGTAAAGGCGAAGGCGGTTGCCGTGCCCGATGCCAAGCCGGTGACCTCGCCTCAGTCCTGACGCGCGGATCGTGACCCGGTCGCGGCGAGGCGATGGGTCGCCGGGTTGCGCGACATGCTCAAGCGGCGCATGCGGGAGCTTTCGGCGTGTCGGAGCATTTACCACCCGGAAGAGCGCGCGGGCGATAATGATCCGCTCGCAACACCCGGAGATCGGATGTCATTCACCGCTGAAGATCCTGCGTATCCCGCTCGGCGCGACCCAACGCAGCCGCCGCGCTTTGCCACCCTGGTCGCGGCAAGCGTGCTGCTCGCGCTGTTCGCGGGCATATCGGCGGCGATTTACAGCGGCGGCCTGACCGATTTCGATCGGGGCCTTCTTCTCGCGTTGCGCGATCAGCTAAACCCCGCCGACGCGCTCGGCCCACGATGGCTAGCCGTCGGCGCCCGCGACGTCACGGCGCTTGGGTCGACGGCGGTGCTCACGCTCGCAACGATCATCGCGCTCGGCTATTTCGCGCTAGAACGCAGATGGGGCGGCTTCGCGCTCGTCTTCGTCGCCGTTATCGGCGGCACGCTCGTCAATAACACGCTGAAAGCGCTCGTGCAGCGCGCTCGCCCCGACTTCGTTGCAGAAATCGCCGAGACATCGACCTACAGCTTTCCGAGCGGCCATGCCTTCATGTCGGCCGTCACCTTTCTGATCCTTGGTGCGCTCATCGCCCGCGCGCGGCCCGACGCGGTGGGGCGAGCCTTCGTTTTTTCGGTCGCCGTTGCGCTGACGCTTCTCGTGGGGGCGAGCCGCGTCTATCTCGGGATGCACTGGCCGTCGGACGTGCTGGCGGGATGGTGCGCGGGCGCGAGTTGGGCGCTTCTATGCTGGGCCGCCGCCGACTGGCTCGGAAGACGCGCGCGGCCCTGACAGCGCGCGGGACCGCCATCGTCTATCGCGCGGGGCGCGGCGTGATCGGGACATCGTAACTTCGGCGGTTCGTGGCGCGGGCGAGGCTGAAGTGCCACCATTCGGCGGGATAGTTGGTAAAGCCCGCGCGCTCCATCAGCGTAACGAGAAGGTCGCGCGACCGTCGCTGCTCCGGCTTTAAGCCCGGAAAGGCCGTGTTCGAGGCTCGGTCGAAGCAGTCGAACGAGGTGCCCATATCAAGCTCCCCCGGGGCCAACTCGCCGAGCGCGAGAGCATTCGCGTTGCTGACGCCTTTTGGCTCGTCCGCCGGTCCGCGAGCGGGCGCGATACAATTGTCGCGGACGAGCGGCGGTCGGTCGCTCCTGCCTTGGCGCACAAGGGTGAGATCCACCGCGAGCCCCGTCGAATGTGACGACCGCGATGCGATATAATTCGGCACGAGCGCTTCCTTCGGCAGACGCGGATACTGGCTCTTCGTGCGCTCGTTTTCCGGCGCGCGCGCCCACGCCCCAAACGCTCTCACCGCGCGTTCCGGGCGGTAGCAGTCGAAAACCTTGAGCGAGAGGCCGAGCCCCTGAGCTGAGCGCTGCGCACGCTTCAACGCTTCAGCGGCATCGCGCCGCAATACGCATTCGGCGGCTTCATAGCCGAGAACGGGAGATCCCGTGAAATTGTTCAACCCCGCATAGCGCATGTCCTGCTGGATGTCGGGCGCGACGTCGCGAAGATAAACGAAACCGTCGGGGAGTTTGGCTTGCGCGGACGCTGGTGCCAGGGCGGTCGCCAGATAGAAGAGCGTCGCCGCAAAGCTTTGCCGATTCATTCGCTTCACCTATCACGATTTCCTCGCGAAATTGTTTGTCGTAATCTGTAAATCGACGGCTAAGAAAGCGAACTGAAAAGCTGCTTTTGTTTCGGTTTCCTTTGTAAGATGACGGAATGGGGAAACGGCAGGAGATACCTGTGGCTGAAGAATGGCTTTATCAAATTCGCGTCGGGCTCAGCGATGAGGCGGCAAGCCTCTTTAACGTCGATCCGCAAAACGCGGTGCTGCGGCCTTTGACCGAGGTGCTGCATAAGCATCACGCCACGGCGATAACCGTCTACGATGCCTTTGCCGGTTATGTGAGCGAGGCCGAGCAGCAGGGCGTTGATCGATATCCGCTTTATGCCTGGACGAAGGCTGCGCTGGATGATCCCGCCAAAAGAGAAAAATTCGCGAAATTATGTACGCTGCATGTGAATGGCGATGAAGTTTATGAAAAGTCGGTCGCCGAAGCACTGGAAGCGGACCTGCTGCCGCTGGTGGATCACGGCGCGCTCACTCGCGTGACGAAGCACGACTCCAACCCGGCCCACAATCCGCAGCCGCCCGCACGGTTCCGCCAATAGTCATCGGCGCGAGCCTCGGATTATCGCAAGCCGGGCTCCTGCAATCGCGAAGCCGACATGGTCATTTGACAGGTTCTTTCGCACCCAATAGCGGCGCTCGAACACGCTTCTGTTCATGGGCAACCGCTTGCCCGATAACCGGGCCTGCAACGCCATTTCGTAGGGCCGCGGCGAGTTGGCCGCAAATTGGCGGAGTGCGCTTGGGCGCGCCACTCCGCTCCGATACGAACCGATTGATCTATCCGCGTTCAAATTCTCCATTTGAACGCGGATATAAGATTTTCTCGCGCCGCCTGACACGACGCACGCCGCCCGAAGGCGGCGTTTCGATCACAGGCCGGTTTCGCAGCCGAAACCGCCCGGCTTGCGGCCGTATTCCTTGGTTCCCGGGTAGTGGTTGAACCCGCTCTTGTCCACCCACACAACGGAGCCACGGCACTTGGCCGCCGCCTCGCGCTCGCTGGCGAACTGACCGCGCTTTGGCTTCTCGGCACTGACTTTTGCCGGACCTTCGCCGCTCTCGTCCTGCTCCGCCTTGCGCTTCTTGGACTTGGCCTTCTCTTCTTCCTTGGCGGCGGCCTTGCTCTTCTGCTTCTTCTCGCCGTCTTCGGCTTTCGCCTTCTTCTCAGGCTCGGCTTTCGCCGCTTCCTTGGCCTTATCCGCCTCCGCAGGCTGAGCCTTCTTTTCGCCTTCCGCCTTTACAGCTTCCTTCGCGGGCTCAGCCGGTTTTTTGGCGTCGTCAGCCTTCGCCGCTTCGACCGGAGCGGGCTTCTTCGCATCGTCCGCCTTCACAGCTTCCTTGGCGGGCTCGGCGGCTTTGACGGCTTCGACAGGCTTTTCAGCGGCGGCCGGTTGAGCGACCTTCGCGGCCTCGGTCGCAACCGGCTTCTTCGTATCGTCCGCCTTTACGGTATCGCTCGCTTCGGATTTTTTCGCGCTATCGTCCGCTTTGGAAACCTCGGCGGGCTTTTCAGCGGCAGCTGCGGCGGGCTGAGCGACCTTCACAGCGTCTTCCGCCTTGGCGGGCTGATGCGCATGCTCGGGCTTCTTCACCTCGTCGGCCTTCACGGCCTCGACCGGAACCGGCTTCTTCGCCGCATCGTCCGCCTTCGCGGCTTCGACAGGCTGAGGCTTCGCGTCCACGGCGGCGTCCTTGGCGGCCGGAGTCGGCGTCTGGGCTGGCTCAGAAACCGCGGGCTTGGGCGCGGCGGGCTCAGCGCTTTGGGCCGCAGGCGATACTGCCGGCGCCTTCGGCTCGTCAGGCACCTGAGCAACCGCCAGCGAAGTGGCGAAGACCATGGCGCATGCGATCCCGAACAGCGCGGGCGGTGGCATAATCCGTGCGTTCATCGATTCGATCCTTCGAAGGTTACAGCCGAATTGCTTCGCTAAAGCGTAAGCCTGCGAAACTGGGTCAAATCTTGGCAGCCTTGCCTTGCGCCTGCCGGAATTCAGAAGAAATCGTTAATAAAGGGGCTGATGAGACGTACGCGAGCCGCATTCCGGGTATGCATGCCTGCTCCTGCGGCAGGCACCAGCGCCCCGAGGCTCGTGCCGACCGCCGACGAAACTCATGGCCCGTTTCCTGCAAGCAAGCTTCGCGAATGCGAGTGCGGAGCCTTCCGCCCCAATTCTGAACGAAAAATCGAAGATACAGGTCGCGTGACGCGGACCCAAGGAGCCTCGAATGCCGCTTTACGGCTTTCATTGTGACAAATGCGACAATGACGTGGAATTGCTCGTCAGTTCGTCCGCCAAGCCCGCCTGCCCGAATTGCGGCAACGAGACGATGACGCGCCTGATGTCGCACATCGTCATCCATGGCAAGACAAAGGCCAAGCTCAAGGCTGCGCGTGCTGCCGCCCAGCGAGCAGGCCACCTCAGCAACTTCAGCCCCTCGGAGCGCTAGCGCTTCACGTCCCGCGCGGCTTGGCCCGCGATGTCGGGGCGGCCTGGGCTGGGTCGTCCGGCCACGGGTGGCGCGGGTAACGGCCTTTCATCTCGGCCTTGACCGCCGCCCATGACCCCCTCCAGAAGCCCAGAAGATCGCGCGTGATCTGGATCGGGCGATGCGCGGGCGAGAGAAGATGCAGCGTGAGCGGAAGCCTGCCGCCCGCGATCGACGGATGCTGCGTCAGGCCGAACAACTCCTGCACGCGGATGTGGAGCGCGGGCGCGCCAGCGGTTTCGTAATCAATGGCGTGGCGGTTGCCGGTGGGCGCCTCGAAATGCGTCGGCGCTTCGTCATCCACGCGCCGCTTCAGGCTCCACGGCAAGAGCGCATCAAGCGCGGCACCGAGATCGTCCGCGCCGATGTCCGAGAGCTTCGTCTTGCCGTCGAGGAAAGGCGCGAGCCACGCCGCAGCGGTTTCGCCGAGCGCGGCGTCGGAGAGGTCGGGCCATTCTTCGCCCTCGGCCGCGCGCAGGAAGCCGACGCGGTGGCGGAACTGAAGTTGCGACTTGCTCCACGGCAGGCGGTCGAGGCCGAGCTTTGCGATACCTTCCGCCAGCAGACGCGATGTCGCCTCGTTCGCCGCCACCGGGCGCGGCTCATTGCCAAGCAGGATCGCGTCCAGCCGCCGAACCCGCCGCCCCCGGAGCGCCGCCGCGGCCGGATCGAAGTCGATCTCGTCCGCCTCGCGGATGCGGTGCCCTACGGCGGCAAGAACGTCCGCTTCATCGGCTACGGCCGCAAGAAGAACGCGCGTCGACGCCGCCGATCCTGAAAGCTCCGCCGCGACGATATAGGGCGAGCGCGCCAGCGGATGCGCCGGATCGAGGTTCGCGCCGCGTCCGTTGGCGAGGAGGAATTGGCCGGGTGCGCCGCGCGCCTTGGCGATCCGCTCGGGAAAGGCCAGCGCCAGTATTCGCGCCAGCGATAAATCCTCGCGCGGCTGAGCCCGCCGCACCCCCGCGAGCCGCGCCCAGCTCGCCGCGAGCTTTCGCATGTCGCTCGCGCGGCGTGAGCGATCCCGGCGGAAACTTTCGAGGCGATGCGCAAGGTCGGCGTTGTTGCCGCCAAGCCCGCGTTCCACCATGAGCGCCGCGATTTCGGCCGCGTCCTCCGCGTGTCCCAGTTCGGCGGCGGCAATCACCATGCGGGCGAGCCGGGGCGGCAGGGGCAAAGAGCGCAGCCGCTTGCCCATGTCGGTGATGCGGCCTTTCGCATCGAGCGCATCCAGCTCCGTCAGCTCCCCGCGCGCGGCATCCATGGCGGCGGCGGCCGGCGGATCGATCCACGACAGCGAAAGCGGATCCGTCGCGCCCCATTCGGCGCAATCGAGCAGCAGGCCGGAAAGATCGGCGGAGCGAATTTCCGGCTCGGCGAAGGCGGGAAGGCTCTGCGTTTGCGGCTCGTCCCACAGGCGATAGCAGACGCCCGGTTCGGTGCGGCCCGCGCGGCCCCGGCGCTGATCGGCGGCGGCGCGAGACACGCGCACGGTTTCGAGCCGCGTCACGCCGACATCCGACTCGAAGCGCGGCACCCGCGCGAGGCCGCAGTCGATGACGACGCGCACGCCCTCGATAGTGATCGACGTTTCGGCGATGGATGTGGCGAGCACGATCTTGCGCCCGCCCGCGCGCGCCGGTTCGAGCGCGAGGTCTTGCGCCTTCGCATCCATTGCGCCGTAAAGCGGAGCGACCACCACGGCCGGATCGGCGATGCGCTCCTTCAGCCGCTCCTCGACGCGGCGGATTTCGCCTTGTCCCGGCAGGAATGCGAGGATCGACCCGGCTTCCGCGCGCCAGGCCCGCATCACCGCATCCGCCATTTGATCCTCGATGCGCGCATTGGCATCGCGGCCGACATAGCGCGTCTCGACAGGGAACGCGCGGCCCTCGCTCTCGATCACGGGCGCATCGCCGAGAAGCCGCGCAACCCGCGCGCCGTCGAGCGTCGCCGACATCGGCAGGATGCGCAGATCGTCGCGCAAAGCCCGCTGACAGTCGAGCGTGAGTGCAAGCCCGAGATCGGCGTCGAGCGAGCGCTCGTGGAACTCGTCGAACAGCACCGCGCCGATGCCGGACAATTCGGGATCGTCGAGGATCATGCGGGTGAACACGCCCTCGGTGACGACCTCGATGCGCGTCTTCGGCCCGGATTTCGAGACCATACGCGCGCGAAGGCCAATCCGCTCGCCGACGGCCTCAGACAGCGTTGCCGCCATGCGCTCGGCCGCAGCCCGCGCGGCGATGCGGCGCGGTTCCAGCACGAGCAACTTGCGGCCGCCGAGCCAGCTTTCGTCCATCAGCGCGAGCGGCACGCGTGTGGTCTTGCCCGCTCCGGGTGGCGCGACGAGCACCGCCGAGGCACGCGCGGCGAGCGCGGCCTTCAACGCGTCGAGAACATCGTCAATCGGAAGCGGTGTGGCGAACTTCATGGCGTCGTATCGGGCGGGCCGCGCTCGTCGTCAGCTATGCAGGCCGGGCGCCTCGTGGCCCGTACGCGCGACATATTCCGTGTAGCCGCCATTATAACTATGCACACCTTCCGGGGTCAGTTCGAGCACGCGGTTGGACAGGGCCGCGAGGAAATGCCGGTCATGCGAGACGAAAAGCATCGTGCCCTCATATTGCGCGAGCGCCTTGATGAGCATTTCCTTGGTCGCCATGTCGAGATGGTTGGTCGGCTCGTCGAGCACGAGGAAGTTCGGCGGATCGAACAGCATGATCGCCATCGCGAGCCGCGCCTTCTCGCCGCCGGACAGCACACGGCATTTCTTTTCGACATCGTCGCCGGAGAACCCGAAACAACCGGCGAGCGTGCGCAGCGTGCCCTGCCCCGCCTGCGGAAAGGCGTGTTCGAGCGACTGGAAAATCGTCGCGTCGCCATCGAGCGTTTCCATCGCGTGCTGGGCGAAGTAGCCCATCTTCACGCTGGCGCCGATGGTCACCGTGCCCTGATCGGGCTCGCTCGCGCCCGCCACCAGCTTCAGCAGCGTCGACTTCCCGGCCCCGTTGATCCCCATCACGCACCAGCGCTCCTTGCGCCGGATCGCGAAATCGAACCCTTCATAGATGATCTTGCTGCCGTAGCGCTTGTGAACGGTCTTGAGCGCCACGACATCGTTGCCGGAGCGCGGCGCGGTCGGGAAATCGAACTGCACGCTTTGGCGCCGCCGGGGCGGCTCGACCCGCTCGATCTTGTCAAGCTTCTTGACCCTGCTCTGCACCTGCGCGGCATGCGAGGCGCGCGCCTTGAACCGTTCGATGAACTTGATTTCCTTGGCCAGCATCGCCTGCTGGCGTTCGAATTGCGCCTGCTGCTGCTTCTCGGCCAGTTCGCGCTGCTGTGCGTAGAACTCGTAGTCGCCGGAGTAGCTGGTGAGCGAGCCGCCGTCGATTTCGACGATCTTGTTGACGATGCGGTTCATGAACTCGCGGTCGTGCGAGGTCATCAGTAGCGCGCCATCGTAGTTCTTGAGGAATTGTTCGAGCCAGATCAGGCTTTCGAGATCGAGATGGTTGCTCGGCTCGTCGAGGAGCATCGCGTCGGGCCGCATCAGGAGGATTCGCGCCAGGGCGACGCGCATTTTCCAGCCGCCGGACAGCTTGCCGACATCGCCGTCCATCATCTCCTCGCTGAAGGAGAGACCGGCGAGCACTTCGCGCGCACGGGCCTCCAGCGCGTAGCCGTCGAGTTCCTCGAAAGCGTGCAGGACTTCGCCATAACGCTCGATGATCGCTTCCATCTCGTCGGCGCGGTCCGGGTCGGCCATTGCGGCCTCAAGCTCCTTGAGCTCCTCCGCAACCGCGCTGACCGGGCCTGCGCCGTTCATGACTTCGGTCACGGCGCTATGACCCGACATCTCGCCGACATCCTGATCGAAATAGCCGATGGTGGTGCCGCGATCGATCGCCACCTGACCTTCGTCGGGCTCATCCTGTCCGGTTATCATGCGGAACAGGGACGACTTGCCCGCCCCGTTAGGTCCGACAAGACCGGCTTTCTCGCCTTTCAGAAGAGAGGCCGAAGCCTCGATGAACAGCAGGTGATTGCCGTGCTGCTTGCTGATGTTTTCGAGACGAATCATGACTACCGGGGATGCTGCGAAAATTTCGGACGCGCTGTCGCGCTTCGCGCGCCTTAGGCGCGCTTTGCCACCCTTATGCCACGGGAGAAGCGCGGCGCCACCGTGAAATAAGCCGCCGGGCAACAGAGGATATCGAGGCCGGGCCGACGCATGAGGCAAAGGTCACGCTTCGTTCGCAGGGGAAAAGGGAGTGCTCGCCCTCAAGGCGGGCGCTTTTCTCTGATATTCCAGGGAGATGAATGGTGCTGCAAGAGAGGATTGAACTCTCGACCTCTCCCTTACCAAGGGAGTGCTCTACCACTGAGCTACTGCAGCGATGCGCGGGAACCTGCCACAGCCGCCGCCAAGGCGCAAGACCTCATAAGCGATCAATTCAGGCAATTCGACGCGATTGCGCCTGGACCGCCAGTTCCAGCGGGTTGGCGGCGGGCGAGCGCGCATGGATAGCGCTGCGGCGCCGCCCCCATCCCGCCCCCGCCTGCTGCCTCATCCGGCGAAAAACAAGGCCGTCACCAACAGGAGCGGCGGAATCATGAAGCCTACCGACCACAGCATGAAGCCGAAGAAGCTTGGCATCTTGATGCCCTGATGTTCCGCGATGGCTCGCACCATGAAGTTCGGCGCGTTGCCGATATAGGTGAGCGCCCCCATGAACACCGCGCCCGCCGATATGGCGGCAAGCGTCGAGGCGAGTGGACCGGCGAGCGCCACCGGGTCGCCGCCCGCCGCGTTGAAGAAGACAAGATAGGAGGGCGCGTTATCGAGGAAGCTCGAAAGCAGGCCGGTCAGCCAGAAATAGGCGATGTGATTCGGTGCGTCAGCGCTGCCGAGGGCCGCGAACAGCGGAGCGGCCGCGCCATGCTCGCCCGCTTTCAGGATGGCGATGGCGGGCACGATGGTCACGAAGATCGCGGCGAAAAGCTTCGCCACTTCGAGCACGGGTGCCCAGTTGAACTCGTTCTGCCGACGCGCCTTGAGCGGCGTGAGCGCCAGAGACAGCACGGCAAGCACGACGAGCACCGCGTCGCGGACGAGGCTTTCGCCGCGCACTTCGACGCCCGCGATGTCGACCGGGCCGATGAAGGTCGTGCCGCTTGCCGCAACCGCAAACACCACAGCCGCGATCAGCGGCAGGTTCACGATGCCCCATATTTTCAGGCCCTCGCCGCCAAGCCTGTGCTCGCGCGGCGTTTCGGTTTTATAATAGCGACGGTCGAGCACGTAGAACCAGCCGAGAAGGATGGTCGCGAGCAAGAGCGTATGCGGCCATAGATGCAGGAACGGCCAGGAAAACGGCACGCCCTTCAGATAGCCGAGGAACAGCGGCGGATCGCCGAGCGGCGTCAGCGCACCGCCGACATTGCAGACGAGGAAGATGAAGAAGATCACGAGATGCGCCTGATGGGTGCGGCTACGATTTGCGCGCATCAACGGGCGGATGAAGATCATCGCCGCGCCCGTGGTGCCGACGAGGCTCGCGAGGCCGGTTCCCGCAGCCATGATAGCGGTGTTCTGGCCGGGCGAACCGCTGAGGCTGCCGCCGAGCCAGATACCGCCCGCGATGGTATAGAGCGAGCCGATCAGTACGATGAACGGAATATATTCAAGAAGCGCTACATCGAGCAACTGATGTGCGGCTGCGGACGAACCATAGACACTCGCGAATGGCACCAGGAAAAGAAGGGCCCAGGCAAGTGCGATCAGTCCCTGCCGCCGATGCCAGAAGTGCGATGCGACCATGGGCAGGATCGCGAGCGAAAGGAGCACGCCCGCGAAAGGCAGACACCACAAAAGGCTCAGGCCCGCGCCATCGAGCGATGGTCCGGCGCCCATGGCTGGCGTCGGGCCTGCGAGCACGGCCAGCGCCGCGATACTACGGAGGCGGGGCCTGAAGGAAATGTTCATTGGGAAATTATCTCGGCGGGTCAGGAATGACAGCGTTGTGAAAAGGAAGAGCGGCCACCTCGAAAGGTCGCCCTCTTCAAAAAGGCTACTGGCCTCCACATAACACATTCAAGAAAAATGCGAGAGGAGGTCGGGTCAATGACCGAGCGCATGATAAAGAGCGATGCGGAGTGGCGCGCAAAACTGACGCCCGAGCAATACAAGGTTACACGGCAGCACGGTACGGAGCGGGCGGCGTCGAGCCCGTTGAATGACGAAAAGCGCGAGGGCGTATTCGCCTGCGTGTGTTGTGGCGCGCCGCTGTTCGCCTCGGACGCGAAGTATGATTCCGGCTCTGGCTGGCCGAGCTTCACCGCGCCTGTGGAAAAGGAAGCGATCACGACGCATCAGGATCATTCCTTCATGATGAACCGCACCGAGGTGCGTTGCGCGCGATGCGACGCGCATCTCGGCCACGTCTTCCCGGACGGGCCGCGTCCTGCGGGGTTGCGCTACTGCATGAACGGCGTCGCGCTCGATTTCAAGCCGTCCGCCGCGAAGTAGGAGGCGATGCGTCCCGCGCCGCATCCCATCGACGGCGCGGGTTGCAATCTCTCCGTGTACCTCTTGGCCCTTCGTGGGCGGACGAAGCCATCCAGGCGCTTGTGCCGATTTTTCCACATCGTTCGCCGCTCGTTCCCGCAACCCGAAACGCGCCCCATGGCGGGCTAAAATATCTCGTAATAACAGGGCGCTATAGGAGCGTAAGCGAGACGCTGCCATCCCGCATGTAGACAGGTTGCAGCGATTGCCGGACACATTTCCCCAGCTTGTAGACAGCGGCGACTGGCGTCTTGTTAAGCTCGCGGTGATGCCACAAGATGGGTGCTAGTTCGGGTTGAAGCAACAAGCACAAGGCACTTTGCAACCGTGCGACAGTGCCGTTCCCGAATGCGAAAGCCTCCTACTGCCGCTTAGCGGGGAGCATCCCCGCGACTGGGATGCGGCGGCAGCCTTTTCGCTGGTGGCCTCTCGAAGGGCCGGTCTTGTGCCGTGCCTGCGAGCGGACGTTTGCGCGCCAGCGACAGGAGCGTTTTTCGAGTGAAGTGGATGCCGGTTGGCGTGACGAAAGCGCGTCCGGCACAGAGATCGGGGGCCGTCGCCAAGCGATGGCCCCCGAATGCGTGAGCCAGCATAAAAGACGGCGTTTCGGCCCGCGCTGGCGCGTCAAATCTCGGGCGCGCATTGACGCGGCTACCGTCGCCCGGCGATGATGATCGCGAGAGACACGCCGTTCCAAACTCCGCGTCCCAATGCCATCTTCAGAAAAGCGCACGCGAGCCCCGCAAAGCGAACCGAGTTCAGCCGAACTCCCACCGGTGACAGACATGGCCAAACCGCGCTCCTCCTCATCCGCACCGACTGAAGGCGCGACGCTGTTCGAAAGCGTGCCGCCGTCGCCCGCAGTGCTGGCCTCGCGTCCGCTCCCCGACCGGCTGCGACCGGCCTCGCTCGGCGACGTGATCGGGCAGGAGCATCTCCTCGGCGAAGGCGGGCCGCTGCGGCGCATCGCGGATGGCGAGGCTCCGCGCTCAATGATCTTCTGGGGACCGCCCGGCACGGGCAAAACCACCGTCGCGCGGCTCATGGCAAAGGGCGCGGGCGCGCATTTCGAGCAGATTTCGGCGATCTTTTCGGGCGTGGCGGATTTGCGCAAGGTGTTCGACGCCGCGAAGGATCGCCAGCGCTTCGGACAGGGCACGATCCTTTTCGTGGACGAGATCCACCGCTTCAACCGTTCGCAGCAGGATTCATTTCTGCCCTTCGTCGAGGACGGCACCATCATCCTGATCGGCGCGACGACCGAGAACCCGTCCTTCGAACTCAACGGCGCGCTTCTCTCCCGCGCAAAGGTGCTCGTCTTCAGGCGGCTGACGGACGACAACATCGAGCAGCTTCTCGCACGAGCGGAAAGCGTGCTGGGCAAGACGCTGCCGCTGACGCCGGACGCGCGCGGCGCGCTGATCGGCATGGCGGACGGCGACGGGCGCACCGCGCTCAACCTCACGGAAGACGTATTCGCCACGGGCCGCGATCCGTCGCATCCGATCGACACCGCCGAACTCACCGAGATCGTCCAGCGCCGCGCGCCGCTCTATGACAAGAACCGCGACGGCCATTACGACCTCATCAGCGCGCTGCACAAGGCGGTGCGCGGCTCCGACCCGGACGCGGCGCTCTACTGGTTCTGCCGCATGATCGATGGCGGGGAGACGCCGCTGTATCTCGCGCGACGCATGGTGCGCATGGCGGTGGAGGACATCGGGCTTGCCGATCCGAACGCGCTCGTGCAGGCGAACGCCGCGAAGGATGCATACGACTTCCTCGGCAGCCCCGAGGGCGAACTCGCGCTCGCGCAATGCGTCGTCTATCTCGCGACCGCGCCGAAATCGAACGCGGCATACAAGGCCTACGGCGCGGCGATGCGCTACGCGAAGGAAAGCGGATCGCTGCCGCCGCCGAAGCACATCCTCAACGCGCCGACGAAGCTCATGAAAAGCGAGGGTTACGGCGCGGGCTATGTCTACGACCACGCCACGGAAGAGGGAGTGTCCGGGCAAAACTACTTCCCGGACGGGCTCGACCGCGCCGAATTCTATCACCCCGGCGGGCGCGGCTATGAGGTGCGCATTGAGGAGCGATTGCGCGCTTGGGCGGAGGTCCGACGCGAGGTCGCGCGGCGGGGGATGGGGTAAACTCCGATGGCAGACTCGCTAACTGCAACCTTCATTAAGATGGGTTGTATTCATTCCGTGCTTCCGCTATCGATAATTTTATAGATAATTTTTAGGGCACCTCGGGTGGAGCTATGGGAAAAAAGACGTTAGTAAACAAATATTTGCGCGATTTCAAGAATATCGCCTATCCAAATCGTGTTCTGAGGCGAATGCGGGGACAGATGAGCCGACCGGTGCTCCCCCCGGTGAAGGCTGCCTCAAGGGCTCTCAATGATGTATTGCAAGAAGCGGCGTCCCGCAGTTGGCAATGGTCGGTTGTCGACGATGAGGGCGTGTTTAACCAGGCCACGCTAAGCGAGGACTGGTTCGGCACCCGCGGCGCCTGGAGCCATTTTTTGAAGGAGGGAGCAAACGACGTCGGCGAGTATCTTGAGATCGGCTCTTTCGAGGGACGATCAGCACTCTTTGCGGCATCGCTCTTTCCAAATGCGCGCCTGACCTGCATCGATCCATTCGGTGGAAGTGACGAGCACACCGCAGTTCAAGTGTCGGAATTGGAAAAGCGGTTCCTCGGCAACATCCAACCTATCTGCGACAGGGTCCGCGTTCTGAAGGGAACCTCGCTCCGCTGGCTTCCAACATTCGAAGATCAGGCCGAGAGCTTCGACGTAATCTACGTCGACGGGTGTCATTTCTATCGGCATGTGATGCTCGACTCACTTATGGCATGGCCGCTATTGAAAGTCGGAGGCATCCTGATCTGGGATGACTATATTTGGTCCTTCAAGCCCTATTCCGGAATGGTCGCCAAACCTGCGATCGAACAGTTCCTCGACATGTATCGCGGCGACTACGAAGTGATCTTCGTCACGAACCAGGTAGCGATCCGTAAGACCCGCTCAGAACTCCGGTATTTTGCCAATGATTAATAGCGCGATCCTACGGAAGCCGAAGCGCGCCATGAGTGTAGACATCTCCGTCGTGGAGGTCATACGCTGATCGGCTTGCGTCGAATCGGGCGGCGCGTCCATTCTCATGCCTCGCCGCCCTCGCCGTCTGCGGGGGTTGACGACAACGGCGCCAGCCGCTCGCAGTAAAGCGCGGCGGCTTCCTCGGGAGGCCCCCGCCGCTCGCCGATTCCGCGTATCTCGATGACGCGCACATCCCCGAACAAGCTTGCCGTCAGCACGTCGCCGCACTTGATGCAGGTCGCGGCTTTCACGACGCGCTGGCGGTTGACCCGGATGCAGCCTTCCTCGATCAGCTTCGCGGCAAGGCTGCGCGATTTCACGAACCGCGCGTGCCAGAGCCACTTGTCGAGGCGCTGCTCATCCGATGCCGTCAAGCGGTCTGATCCTCGGTCTGCTTTTCGAGGCGCTCCTTGAGTTTGCTCAGCGCTGCGAAGGGTGAATCAGGATCGACTCCGCCGGACGCTCGCTTCGGCGCGGCGCTCGCCGCGATCTGCTGTCTGCCCTGCGGACGCGGAGGCCGCGAGTCCCGATTGCGGTCGTTCGGCCGGTCGGACCGTTGATGTTGTGGCCTGTTCGGCTGGCCGCCGCTCGCGCGGCGTTCGGCATTGTCGGCGCGAGGCGCCTCGCCCGGACGTGCGCCTTGCGGGCGGTCACGGTTGCCATCGGAACGCGGCTGGCGATTGCGGTCGCCCCGTTCGCGGTTCTGATCGCGCGGCCCGCTCCGGTCCCGCGAGAAATCGCGCCGCGGCGCACGGTCGCCGATCGCCGCTGCGCCGCCCTCAGTCTGTGCGGCGGGTGCGTCCGTGCCGACGGCGATTGCCGGTTGCTGCGCAGTGTCGGAGCGCGGACGCGGCCCGCGTTCTCCCGGCTGTCGCTGACCACCGCGATCGCCCTGACCTGCGGCACCGTGGCGGCGATGCTGCGAACGGCGGTCGCCTTGCCCTTCGCCACGCTCGAATTTCGGCTTCGGACGACGGAAACGCCAGACTTCCTCAAACTCCGGCTCGGCAGGCACCGCATCGTCAGCGGCGGCGGGTTCGCTGGAGGCTGCTTCCGAAGCGGCGGAGACAGATGCGGGAGCAGCTGCGTTCGATTCTGCCACGTCCTGTGCCTCGGCGGCGGCCGCTTCCACGGCTTCCTCCTGCGCAGGCTCTACGGGTGCGGCGTCTTCATGCTCGACCTGCGAAAAGGCCTGCGGCGCACTTTCCGGCTTGATTTCGCCTTCCGTCTCGATAACCGGCGCCTCTGCGGCGGCTTCCGTCACGACAGTGCTTGATGTGCCCGTCGCAACTTCGTCCGGCGAAGCCACGCTTGTCGATGTCTGCGCGATCTCGGCGGCCGGAGCCTTTTTGATCGGTCGCCTTTCGCGGCGGAAGCCGAGCGACTCGAGGATCGCGCCCAGTTCTTCGGCCGAACAGCCCATGATGGACATCATCTCGGGCCGTATACGGAATGCTCCGCCGCCCGCCGCGCCAGCCGGTGGCTCGGCGTTAGTGTCGGTGGGCTTCCACGTCGTGAGCGGACGGACGATATCGGCGAGCCGCTCCAGCATGTCGATGCGCACGGCGCGAGGTCCGCACACCTGGAAACCAGCCGCGCGATAGAACGCCTCCGGCACCTCGGCTGTCTTCGGCACCGAGGTCAACCCCTGGCGCGGCGCATCCCCGATGGAACCCGGCGTAAGATTATGCTCCGCGCCGCTCTTCAGGAGCCAGAACAGCAACAGAAGGTCGGCGGCCGCCGGTTTCAGCAGCAGCGGGAAGTAGATGTGATGCGCGCCGAAGCGAACGCCATATTTCCGAAGCTGGGCGCGGCCGTCCTGATCGAGCGTCTTTATCTCATCAGCCACGGTGTCGCGCTTCAGAATGCCGAAATTCTCGCGCAGCCGGAACGCAATGCCTCGCGCAAGCCCTGTGATTTCCTCGGCTTTCGCGATCTCGACCAGCGGCTTGAGGCGCACCTCGATATAATGCTGAAGCCACGTCTCGACGCGCTTGCCGATATTTTCCTTGTCGATGGCAGCGAGATGCTCGTCCGAGTTGAGCGCGAAAGTCGGCTTCAGCGGATCGTCGCTTGCCGCGAGCTTGCCGATCTCCTGATTTTCCCAGACGATCCGCCCCTCGCGCGTCAGCGTGAAGCCGGTATCCGGGGCGGCGGCGAGACGATCCGCGCGGGCGGCGAGTTCGTGCACCAGCACCTTGGCGGCGGCGTTGCGCGCGGCCTTGCCGTTGATGCCGGATGTGGCTTCGAGGTCGGGCGTGAAGCAGAAGCCTTCGAGCTTGCCAACATAGTGCTTCTCGACGACGACGCGGCCATCCTTCTCGATCTCGGCGAAAAGGCTGTCCTTGTCGCGCATGCTCTTCATGAGCACGCTCGTGCGCTTGTCGACGAAGCGTTGCGTCAGCTGCTCGTGCAGGGCGTCGGAGAGCCGATCCTCGATCTCGCGCGTCTTGCCCTGCCACTGCTCGGGATCATTGAGCCACTCGGAGCGGTTCGAGACGAACGTCCACGTGCGGATATGCGCGATGCGGTTCGACAGCGTGTCGATGTCGCCGTCGGTCCGGTCGGCCTGTTCGACCTGCTGGGCGAACCAATCTTCCGGGATGTGGCCTTCGCCGGTCATGATGTGCTTGTAGAGGGTGGCGACGAGTTCGCCGTGCTGGCTCGGGCCTACCTTGCGGTAATCCGGTATCTGGCAGACATCCCAAAGCCGCTTCACCGAGCCGATACCGGACGCGAGTTCGGCGATGCGCGGATCGCTTGCGGCGAGGTCGAGAGCCTCGACGTCGTCTGCTGTGCGCACGCGCGTGAGGCGCGGATGGTCGGGCAACTGACGCAGGCTATCCTTCAGCCGGTCCACGCTGTCGAAATCGAGGCGAGTGTTGCGCCACTGGAGCAGCTTTGCCGGCTCGAAATCGTGGTTTTCGAGCTTGTTGACGACATCCTGATCGAAGGGTTCGACATCGGCGGTGACGCCGAAGGTGCCGTCGTTCAGGTGGCGACCGGCGCGACCAGCGATCTGGGCGATCTCCGCAGGAGTGAGGTCCCGGTGGTTTCGCCCGTCGAACTTGCGGGTGCCCGCAAAGGCGACATGATCCACGTCGAGATTGAGGCCCATGCCGATGGCGTCAGTCGCGACGATGAAATCCACGTCGCCATTCTGATACAGCGCGACCTGCGCGTTGCGCGTCCGGGGCGAGAGCGCGCCAAGCACCACGGCCGCGCCGCCGCGTTGGCGGCGGATCAACTCGGCGATGGCGTAGACGTCGTTCGCGGAAAACGCCACGATGGCGGAGCGGCTTTGCAGCCGCGTGATCTTCTTCTGGCCGGAGTAGGTCAGCTTCGACAGGCGCGGCCGTGCGATGAAGTTCGCGCCGGGAATGAGTTCGCGGATCGCGTCCGTCATCGTCGCGGCGCCGAGCAGCAATGTCTCGCTCGTCCCGCGCGAATGGAACAGGCGATCGGTGAAGACGTGCCCACGATCGGGATCGGCGGCAAGCTGGATTTCGTCGACGGCTAGGAAGTCCACCTCCACATCGCGCGGCATCGCCTCGACGGTGCAGACGTAATAGCGCGGGCGTTCGGGCTTGATCTTCTCTTCGCCCGTGATGAGCGCAACGTCTCGCGGACCGATCTGCGCGACAATCTTGTCATAGACTTCGCGCGCGAGAAGCCTGAGCGGCAGGCCAATCAATCCGCTTTCGTGACCGAGCATGCGCTCGATTGCGAGGTGCGTCTTGCCGGTATTCGTCGGACCCAGCACCGCCGTAACATGACGGGACTGGGATGGCTTGATGGAAGCCGTCTGCGTTGATGCGCTCATGAGCGGACTTTCTGATAAACCGCACGCTGTTGGTGATTATGTATCAGGCTTCGGCGCAAGGCGTGTGCGAAGAGGTGCGCCTGCGGCAATAAAGCGAGCCGGCCCTGATTTCGTTGGCAGCTCAGCCTATCGTCGCGAATGGTAGCCCGTGTTTGTCCCCTCTTCACTCGGCGAGTGCGTGACGCCCCCCGGCCGTTTCCACGTTGAATGTCGCTGTTACCAGGGAAGCGGTGCCTGCGGGGGTCGGCACATGCACGTAGTAGGGTACTATTAAACCTGCTTCCGGCAACGGTACAAGCCAAACTTCTATACCGGTATTTCCGGTTGCATAATCGCTTCCCCCGGCTTTGCCCAGCTTATAGCCCGCGATCGGGACATAGCGCACGTTGCAGACATAGGCCGTGCCACTGAGTTTGCCAGCCCCGGAGACGGATCGCGTCCCCTTCGGCGACAGCACGAGGTCGTAACGGATCTTGCCGTCGAAGATCGGCAGGCGCTTGTTGCAGGCGCCTTCGCCCGCGTTTTTCGCAAGCCGCGCCTGCGAAAGAAGCACAAGCGCGCTCAGCGGATCGACGACATTCTGCAAATGAGCCGCCGTGATCGGCGCATTGCGAGCGCCCGGCCGCGCGGGCGGGTTGATCAGAATGTCGCGCACCATCTTCTGCTGGAAGCGCAATTCCACCGTCTCGCCGCGATTGCCCGTCTGATAGCGGAACATGTAGCTTTGCGGGACGGGGCCGTTGGCCGTCATGAGGCCGCTACTCGATGTCACGCCCTGCCAGCTCACGCTGCCGAAGAAAACGCTGATGTTGGCGTCGGCCTGCAAGGAATACTGGCGGTTCGTGATCGACGAGCGAATGCGAAAATCGCCAATATGCGCGCCGATCCAATGGATGCGGTAGAGCGCGTTGATTGTCGAGCCGCGCACTGCTAGTCCGCCATTGCCGCCGTCGATCTTTGGCGTCAGGTCTTTCGGCTGATCGGCAGCCTTTTCGGAAGCACGGTCGGCGGAAGACTTGTCGACGGCTTTTTCCGATGGACGCGTTTCTCCCGTCTTGCCATTGCCGGAAGCGCTCGTCTGAGGCGGCCGCTTCGGCTCGGGGCCATCGGCCGACTTCGGCTGGGACGGCCGCTTTGCTTCAGGGACGTCCGCCGCTTTTGGCTGCGACTTGTCGGCCTCGGGCTTGGCATCGGACGAGGCCTCGGCTTTTTTTTCCGCCGAATGCGCGGCTTCGGATTTTTTTTCCGCGGGCTGAGGAGCTTCGGCCCTCTCAGAAGGCAGAGGAGCCTCCGGCTTTTTCTCTTCGGCTTTTTTCTCGGACGGAGCGTCCGACGCGGCGACGCTGCCTTGCGGCGTCTCCTCCGCGCGCGCCCTGGCTATGGAAACAAAGGCGAAAAACAGGAGCAAAAGGAAGACAACGGCAGCGGGACTCGCCCAATCGCTGCTAAGCAACGGTCGCTTTGCCATTAAGGAGGCTCTTCCTTTCGCAGGCATCATTTTGCCACTCCCTTTGCCGGTAGTGGCGGATTTCGTCAATTATGTGTTGCAGAAGTCTTGGCGTGGCCGAAACAAGGGTGGAGCGGGGCATAAGAAGCACCCGACACCACGATTGATAACCCCGCTAGATGAGGCGAAGCTTGCGTCTCAATCGGCATCATGATTGTCCGCCGATAAGCGCAAGCGCTGCCTTGGGGTCAAGCCGCCCGTCATAGAGCGCGCGCCCGGCAATAGCGCCCGCGATGATGGCATGGGCCGGGGACAGAAGCTTTTCGATGTCGGCGATGCCAGCCAGCCCGCCCGACGCGATCACCGGAATGTGCACGGCGCGGGCGAGTTCGGCCGTCGCTTCGAGGTTCAGGCCCGTCAGCATGCCGTCGCGCGCGATGTCGGTGTAGATGATCGCGGCGACGCCCACATCGGCAAGACGCCGGGCGAGGTCCACGGCTGAAAGATCGGACGTCTCCGCCCAGCCTTGCACCGCCACATGGCCATCCTTCGCATCGATGCCGACCGCGATCTTTCCCGGAAAGCGCGCGCAAGCTTCCTTCACAAGATGGGGATCGCGCACCGCCGCCGTGCCGAGGATCACGCGGGACACGCCCCGGTCGATCCAGTGCGCCACACCTTCCAGCGTGCGGATGCCGCCGCCGAGTTGCACCGGGATCGTGACCGCCGCCAGAATATGCGTCACAGCGTCGGCATTGACCGAGCGGCCTTCAAACGCGCCGTTCAGGTCCACCACATGCAACGCGGAAAAGCCCTGCGTCTGGAACTGCCGCGCCTGATCCGCCGGGTCGTCGTTGAACACCGTGGCCTGATCCATCAGCCCCTGTTTCAGGCGTACGCATTGCCCGTCTTTGAGATCGATAGCGGGATAGAGAATCATTCAAGTTGTCCCCAAGATTAAACCCACGTGGAACAATACCACGTGCGCAGGCTGTTTTCTTTGACCGGACGCTTCGGCTTTCCTTTAGTATCAGCCGGAGAGGCCCCGTTCAAACCGAGTTATTCGAAGAGAGTGCGATGCGCCGTTATCTCATCTGCTGCGAGTTTCACCGGGAGAGGCGCGCCATCAAGGCTGCCGACTGCATCCGCAGGCTCGCAACGGATTGGGAACACCCGATGACGGGCGTCTGGCTCATCCGCACCGATGCGACGGCGACGGAAATTCGCGCGGCGCTGATGCAGGAACTGACGTTTCGGGATCGCGTGCTTGTCTGCGAGGCAGGCGAGGAAGTGGCCGCGTTCAACACGTGCGAAGCCGGCGGCGAGAAGGTCTCGCAGATCGCCGACGCGCGGTCGAAAAGCCAGATCCTCACCGCCATCTTCAGCCGCAACGGGAAGGCGTCGCGTCACCTCAAGGCCGCCACCGCAAGAAATTTGAAATCAGCCTGAGGCCGAGCTTCTGGCTTTTCTCCGGATGGAACTGGCTGCCTGCGATGTTGTCGCGCGCAACAAGCGCCGTGATAGGTCCGCTGTAATCCGTACGCGCCACCACGTCCGCGGCGTCCGTCGGCTTGAAGTGATACGAATGCACGAAATAGGCGTGCCAGCCCTCGTCGCCGCCGGGAATGCCTTCCAGCAGCGGATGGGGGCGCGCGATGTCGAGCGTGTTCCACCCCATATGCGGGATCTTGAGGCGCGGGTCCGATGGCGCGATGAGATCCACCTCACCGCCGATCCAGCCAAGCCCCCTGTGCTCGCCATGCTCCAGCCCGCGATCCGCCAGCATCTGCATGCCGACGCAGATGCCGAAGAACGGCCGCCCGCGCTCGAACACGGCCTCTCTCAACGCCTCGATCATGCCGGGCGTTTCCGACAGCCCGCGATAACAGTCGCCGAACGCGCCGACGCCGGGTAGCACCACGCGGTCGGCGCGGCGAACGGCCTCGGGATCGGATGTCACACGGATTTCGGTGTCGAAGCCGCCTTCACGCGCCGCGCGTTCAAACGCCTTGGCCGCTGAATGCAGGTTTCCCGATTGATAGTCTACGATTGCGACGCTCATGTCAGGCTGTCGCCTCCGGCCAGGTGCCAACGGAATGCGGCGTTCGCCAGTCGCCCCGCACGGCGCCAGAAGCTCTCCCGCCGCCGACCGCCATGACAGGCGGCATCCACGCGGCGAAGAAGCGGTGCTCGCACTCCTCGCGGTCGCGTCCGGCGACGGAGGAAATGAAGGTGTAGCCCTTGCGCTGAAGCCGCCAGCGGATGAGGTCGTTGCCCTCGAAGCCGATGATGAGCGCCACCAGCAGATTGACGACCCCGGCTGTCTGGTCGCCGACGCCGAGCTGCATCAGCACCGCGTAAAGCCCGGCGGCCAGCGCCGCCACAGCGATGGCTTCGAGCCAGAGGCGGTTCCAGAGAAGCCAGAACGGGCCAAAAAGAAAGCCCCAGAACGTGAAGCCCTCCCGCACGAAGACGATGCGTTCGGAGCGCTCCTCGACATTGCCGGTGGAGTGCGGCGGCTCGTGCACGGTGTAGATGATCATGGGCGGTTCCAGCGCGACGTCACCCGCCGAGCTGCCCTTTCGTCGATGGAATTTCGCCGCGCGCGGCCTCGTCGATCAGAATGGCCTCACGCAGCGCCCGCGCCAAGCCCTTGAAGCAGCTTTCGGCGATGTGATGCGCATTCTCGCCGTAGAGCGTCTCGATGTGAAGCGTGATCCCGGCATTTTGCGCCAGCGCCTGAAAGAACTCGCGGAAAAGCTCCGTGTCCATCTGCCCGATCTTCTCGGTCGGGAATTTCACGCGCCAGATCAGGTAGGGGCGGCCGGAGATATCGAGCGCGACGCGCGTCAGCGTCTCGTCCATCGGCAGGTAGGCGTGTGCGTAGCGGCCGATGCCGCACTTGTCGCCCAGCGCCTGCGCAATCGCCTGACCGAGCGCGATGCCGACATCTTCAACCGTGTGGTGCTGGTCGACATGCAAGTCGCCCTCGGCCGAAAGCGCGATGTCGATGCGGGAGTGCTTCGAAAGCTGCTCCAGCATATGGTCGAAGAAGCCGACGCCCGTCGCTATTGAAAAAGCGCCGGTTCCGTCCAGATTTACCTCGACAGCGATCCCGGTTTCCTTCGTCTTCCGTTCGATCCGCGCTTTTCTCACAGTCTCGATCCTCTACAGGCTGCGCAAGCGAAGCCGCTTCTTGACGGTTTAAACCCGCGCGCCATATCCGCTCGATAAAGCAGGTACGACAAATGACGCATTTTGCGCAATCCCCTCACGACCCCACAGGCTGGCACGGCACCACAATTCTTACCGTTCGCAAGGGCGGCCGGGTGGTCATCGCCGGTGACGGACAGGTGTCTCTCGGCCAGACCGTTATCAAGGCCAATGCGAAAAAGGTCCGCACGCTCGGCAAGGGCAACGTGATCTCCGGCTTCGCGGGCGCGACCGCCGACGCATTCACGCTGTTCGAGCGCCTCGAATCCAAACTCGAAATGTATCCCGACCAGCTCGTGCGCGCCTGCGTCGATCTCGCGAAGGACTGGCGCACCGACCGCTATCTGCGCCGCCTCGAAGCGATGATGATCGTCGCCGACAAGAACGCGACGCTGGTCCTTACCGGCACGGGCGACGTGCTCGAACCCGAGCACGCCATCATGGGCATCGGCTCCGGCGGCAATTACGCGCTCTCCGCCGCGCGCGCGCTCCTCGATACCGACCTTTCGGCGGAGGACATCGCGCGCAAGGCCATGGCCATCGCCGCCGACATCTGCGTTTACACGAACAACAACATCATCGTCGAAAGCCTGCCGTCCAATGACTGACGCCAATTTCTCCCCGCGTGAAATCGTCTCTGAACTCGACCGCCACATCGTCGGCCAGCACGCCGCGAAGCGCGCCGTCGCCATCGCGCTGCGCAATCGCTGGCGCAGGCAGCAGCTCAAGGACGACATGCGCGAAGAGGTGCTGCCGAAGAACATCCTCATGATCGGCCCGACAGGCGTCGGCAAGACGGAGATTTCGCGCCGCCTCGCCAAGCTCGCCAACGCGCCGTTCCTGAAGGTCGAGGCCACAAAGTTCACCGAAGTCGGCTATGTCGGCCGTGACGTCGACCAGATCATCCGCGACCTCGTGGAAAGCGCGATCGGCCTCGTCCGCGAGACGAAACGCAAGGAAGTGCGCGCGAAGGCGCATCTTCTGGCGGAGGAACGCGTTTTGATGGCGCTCGTCGGGCAGCACGCCAGCCCCGCCACGAAAGATGCGTTTCGCAAGAAACTGCGCGACGGCGAACTCGACGAAAAGGAGATCGAGGTTCAGGTGGCCGATACCGGCGGCGGGGTGGGTGGCTTCGAGATCCCCGGCATGCCCGGCTCGTCCATCAGCATGATGAACCTCAACGACGTGCTCGGCAAAGCGTTCGGCCAGCGCACCAAGACGCGCCGCCTATCCGTGCGCGATTCCTACGAGGTGCTTATCAACGACGAGAGCGACAAGCTGCTCGACAACGAGGCGGTGGTTCAGGACGCCATCACGGCGGTTGAGGAAAACGGCATCGTCTTTCTCGACGAGATCGACAAGATCACCGCGCGCTCGGAGCGGCTCGGCGCCGATGTCAGCCGCGAGGGCGTGCAGCGCGACCTGTTGCCGCTGATCGAGGGAACGACTGTCAGCACGAAATACGGCCCGGTGAAAACCGACCACATCCTGTTCATCGCATCGGGCGCGTTCCACGTGGCGAAACCGTCCGACATGTTGCCGGAGCTTCAGGGCCGTCTGCCGATCCGCGTCGAGCTTCAGGCGCTGACGGGCGACGATTTCCGCCGCATCCTGCGCGAGCCGAAATCGAGCCTCATCAAGCAATCCATCGCGCTGATGGCAACCGAGGGCGTGGAACTTGAGTTCAGCGAAGACGCCATCGACGCCATCGCCGATGTGGCGGTGGAAGTAAACGCGAACGTCGAAAACATAGGCGCGCGCCGTCTTTCAACTGTCATGGAACGTGTGCTGGATGAAATCAGCTTCGAGGCCGCCGACAAGGCGCGCACGAAGTTCGTTATCGACTCGGCGTATGTTAAGACGCAGGTGGGCGATCTCGCGAAGAACGCGGACCTTTCGAAGTTCATTTTGTAGCGTTTGCGCGAGAAGAGCGTGATCAAGTCTTGTCCAAGGCCAAAATAACATGCGTGCGCGGATGCGCTAAAGGGAGACGCCGCAATGACAAACCTTACGCCCGAGGGCGAGCGCCTCGTCGCCGCCATCGCCGACCGCTATCAGATCGCCATCGACTCCGTGAAGATCATGTTTGACGCCGTCATTCGCGGCGGCGGAAGCATGGCACAGTTCAACCTCTCCGAGTTTGGCGGCGGCGGCCAGTGGATGCGCGGCGGCATGACCATGGTTGGCGACATGTTCAACAACTCGGCGAAGATCACGGTCGACAACCTCTGCAACGACTTGTCGAACCTGATGTCGCAGCCGGGCATCTTCGCGCCCCAGCCACAGCAGCCCTACGCCAACCAGAATTATTCGAATCAGCAGCAACAGTCGGGCGGCTACGGGCAGTCGCAATATCA
>NZ_JFZJ01000033.1 GCF_000636015.1 Rhodomicrobium udaipurense JA643 | reverse complement strand
GGCAGCGTCGTTCGGTAAGCGCGCACGAGGAAGATCGCCTCGATCAGATCGCCCCACGCCTGCTTGACGGCGAGCGCGGCAAGCTCGCGGTCGTAAAGCGAGCCCTCCGCCATCACGCGGGCGACGGCGAGCGCGAGTTGACCCTCGATCTGCTCCACGGATAGCTCGGGCACGGTCGCGTCGCCGCGCCGCTCATGCGCCAGAAGCTTGTGAGCGTTGGCAATCGCGCGCTCCCCGCCCTTCACGGCAACATACATCTAGCGATCCTCGTCGGTGCGCATGGTTGCGATGCGGGTGGAGCGGGGCAGCGCCGCCACCGATCCTGGCCCGGCGAAGATGATGTCGACACCGCATGGGAAGCGGCCGGTGTTGGCGCGAAGATCGACTGCGAAGTCCGGCGGAACCGGCGACGGCGCGAAGACGCGTCGACCCGCCACTCCCGGCCCGGAAAGCGTCAGCGGCAAACCGCCGGTGAACGCCGCGACCTGAAGGATGAGCGTCGTCGAGCGATCCGGGAAGTCGGGCGTGCCTTGCGAAAACGCGCCGAGCGGCGGAAGGGCGAGCGGATCGGCGGCGAAGGCGAAGACCGCTTGTTCGGGGTTCGCCGTCGCGGTCGCACCCGTATGGAACTTCAGCCACCGGGCGACGTCGTCAACTTCCGCCAAGGCTGCGTCGAGCCAGAACGGCGTTTCATAATCGAGAAGCGTCAGCGCCAGCGCAGCCGCCGATGGCGACAACGGCGCGGGCGGCGTGAGGGCGGCGGGCACGGCCCTTGTCTCGCCGGGGCGAGCCATTGCGTCCATCACCGCGCGAAACGTCGCTTGCGTGTCGAATACGGGATTTGCGAAGGCGGGAGAGATGGCGGGCACCGGTCAGTCCTCCCCTCGGACGAGAGTGAAGAAATCGACCCGCGTGGCGTCGGTTCTCGCGCGAGATTCCTCGCGCTCTCTGGCGAGCCTTTGGCGAACGGGCGCGATGATGAGCGTGTCGATTTCGGCGCGCCTGTCGCGGTTCTGCCAGAGCGCATCGCACAGCGCCGCAAGCCGCCCCTTTTCGTGGTCACGGCCGAGGATATAGGAAAAGCCGGTTTCGCCGCTCGCGATCCGCACGACGCAGCGCGTCACCGTCGCCTCGCCGACATTGAACGGTGCGCCGTCGCCGCCGATCCGGCCGCGAACCATGACGAGCCCGGTCTCCGGCTTGCGGATTTCGACGGCGTCGGTGCTTCCCATGCTTTCGAGCGCGACGCGAAGCTCGGCCGTCTCAGCCGCCGCGAAGGTTGCCATGGCGGCCTGGCGCATCGCGGTCTCGCCGTCTGTTGTCTGCGTGCTGCGTGAACTCGTCATAAGTCCTTATGCGGACGACGGAGCGCCCGATCCCTGCATGCAGCTTTAGAACGCATCCGGTGACGCTTTCATGACACGGCGCATGTCATTTACGCGTTACGGGGCTCGGACAAGAATGGCCTAGCTTCAGCAAGGTGCACCGCCGAATGACCATCAGACCTTCTCCGAAAAGCCCACACTTCACGAAGGCTGCGAGATCACGCGCTGCGTTCTCGGCGCGTATACGGAGGTTGGCGCAAGGACCAGCCTCCTCGAAGTGACCCTTTCGGATTACTCCTACATCGAACGGGATTCCGACGTGGCCTATACGACGTTCGGCAAGTTCTGCTCGATTGCGGCGAAGACGCGGATCAATCCCGGCAATCATCCGATGCACCGCGCGTCGCAGTCTCATTTTACCTACCGTGCCAGCGCCTATTTCGAGGGCGAGAGCGATGAGGACGCGTTCTTCGCGTGGCGGCGCAGCCACGCGGTGATTATCGGGAATGACGTGTGGGTCGGGCACGGGGCTGTCATCCTGCCCGGGCGCAGCGTCGGCGACGGCGCGGTGATCGCCGCGGGCGCCATCGTGACAAAGGATGTGCCCGCTTATGCCATCGTCGGCGGAAACCCGGCGCGGCTCATCAAATGGCGCTTCCCGGCGAGTATCGCAGAACGCATGCGCGCGCTCGCGTGGTGGAACTGGAACCATGCGCGCCTGCACGCTGCGCTTGCCGATTTCCGCGCGCTTTCGGCCGAGGACTTCCTGTCGAAATACGAAAACGCATAGCGTCGCCCGTCAGACGAGTGAACGGCGCAGACGGGCGCTCAGAAGGTCGATCATCACGACGGTAAGGACGACGATGATGATCTGCGCGGCGGTTTCGGCATATTGGAAGCTGCGGATACTCTCGTAGAGCGTCTGTCCGATGCCGCCAGCGCCGACGATGCCGAGCGTGGTCGCGGAACGCACGTTCGTCTCAAGCCGGTAGAGCGTCAGCGAACTCCACATCGGCAGCACCTGCGGAATCACGCCGAACAGCACCTCGTGGAAGCGGCTCGCACCGGTCGAACGGATGCCTTCGACGGGACGCGGATCGATGGCTTCGACGGCCTCGGAAAAGAGTTTCGCGAAGATGCCGACATTGTGGACGAAAAGCGCCATCACGCCCGCGAAGGGGCCGAGACCGACCGCGACCACGAAGAACAGCGCGAAGACGAGCTCGTTGATGGCACGAAACGAGTCCATCAGGCGGCGCACAGGCTGGACCACCCATTGCGGGCAGATATTGGCCGATGAGAGGATCGCGAAGGGGATGCCCACGACAACGGCAAGCGCGGTGCCCCAGAGCGCGATTTGCACCGTCACAATCATTTCTTCGAGGTATATGCGCCAGTCCGCGAAATTCGGCTGCATGTAGCCGCCGGCGAACTCGGCCATGTTCCGCCAGTCTGTGACGAGAGACACAGCGCGGTACATTTCCGCCGGACGCCAGCTCCACACGAGCAGCGCCACAACGATGAGCCAGAAGACCCATTGCCTGACGCGGTCGCTGATCGGCTTCGATGGAACTGCTGCGGCGGGCAAGTCGATGGTATTCGCCATGTCGGTCCTCTGGATATGCGAAAGGCGCCGGACGGTGCAGGAAACCGGCGCCTTCAGCCTACCTTTGCTGGGAGGTCAGTTCGTCTTGGACACGCTGAGCGCGAGGTCTTCGATGGTCTTGGCGACCTCGTCCTTCTTGCCCGCCTTGTCGGCGGCGACGAAAGCGGCGACAGTCTGCTTGAATTCGCTGGTCTCGGCCTTCTTCTCAAGCTCCTCGATCGAAGCGATCTTCGCTTTCAGATCCGTCGTCAGCTTTTCCTTCTCCTCGGCGGTAAGCTTCTCGTCCGCCGCGATCTTCATGAGCGACTTGTTCGCTTCGAGCTTGCGGATCGGCAAAAGCTGATCGTTGGACGAAGGCTTGAACGGTGACCAAAGCAGGTTGCCGAGCACTGCGTGCGATTGGGCGAGTTCCTCGTCGCTGCCGGTGCGGCCGTAGCTCAGGAGGAACTTGTAGATCTTCGTCTTCATTTCGGTATCGAGGTCGCGACGCCACACGATCGGGTCGAGCGGGATGATGGGCGACGTCCACACGACGCGGATCTTGGCGCGGCCTTCCGGATTCTTGATTTCAAGGCGCTGAAGGTCTTCGCTGTTGTTCGTCGCCGCGTTGACCTGCTTGTTGAGGACGGCGAGCGAGTTCACTTCATGGCTGCCGTTGCGGACCGTCTTGAAGCAAGACTTCGGATCGACCTTGCGGGCCGCGAACACATAGGTGGTCGGCACGAGGAAGCCGGAGGTCGAGTTCGGGTCGCCGATGCCGAAGTCGAGGGTCTTGTCGCACTTCAGCACGTCGTCGAGCGTCTGGAGCGGGCTGTCCTGGTGCACGATGATGTGGGAATAGTAGCCTTCGCTGCCGTCCTTCGAGACGGTTTGGGCGAAGACTTCGCCATTGGCGCGGTCGACGGCTTCGAGGGCCGACTTGTTGCCGTACCACGCGATCTGCACCTTGTTGAAGCGCATCGCCTCGATCACGCCCGCATAATCGGTGGCGTAGAACGCGTTCACCTTCACGCCGAGCGCCTTCGACATGGCGTCGACGAAGGGTTCCCAGTTCTTCTTCTGGTTGGACGACGCTTCGGTTGAAATAACGCCGAAGTTGATTTCATCCGGCTCGGCAAAGCTCGGCGAAACCGAGAATAAAAGCGCAGCCACCGGGGCGGCCGCCAACGCGAGTTTTCTGAAAGAAAGCATGATCACCTCTTGGACGTTCGGAAGAAGTCGGCACTCACTGCTATGCGACGGCTCTTCGCTTCGGCATCACGCAGGCTGCCGGGCGTCGATCTGCGCCGGCGACGGGGCAATTCTCAGCGAGGGAACGGTGGTTGCGGGCGCGGAAACGTCCTCGCCCGGCAGCGTCGAAACGGCGTGAACGGCGGGCGCATCGAAGCCCGGCACGAACAACTGCTCGCTCTCTTCGCCGTAGATCTCGTTCAGGAAGTCCCGCCCGAGCGCGGCTGACGGCCCGTCATAGACGATGGCGCCGTTTCTCAGCGCGATGGTCCTCGGGCAATATTTGATGGCGTATTCGACCTGGTGCAAAGAGACGAGAACGGTGATGCCGTCCTCGCGGTTGAGGTCGGAAAGGATGTTCATCACCCGCTTCGACGAGCTTGGATCGAGGGAAGCAAGCGGCTCATCGGCGAGGAGAAGCTCGGCGCGCTGAACGAGTGTGCGCGCGATGGCGGCGCGTTGTTGCTGACCGCCCGAAATGTCGGAGCCGCGCTGTAGCGCAAGCTGGGCGATGCCGACTCGGTCGAGCGCCCGCATCGCGGTTCGCTTGTCTTCCGCCGCAAAGTACCCGCCCGCGCCGAGAAGTGTGCGCCGTTGGCCGAGGCTGCCGATGCAGACATTCGTCAAGACGGAGAGGCGAGGAACGAGGTTGAACTGCTGGAAGATGACGCCTGTTCGTGCGCGGAGGGCCTTGGCGTGGCGCGTGACACGACCGTTTTCCTGCATGGGCAGGCCGAACAGGCGGACGACGCCGGATGCGCCGTCGCCGTTTACAGGCGCCGCGTCGACGGGGATCAGGCCGCCGATTGCGCGGATGAGCGTCGACTTTCCGGAGCCGGATGCCCCGATCAGCGCAACCATTTCACCGCGCTTCAGCGTGAAGCTGACATCGGAAAGCACGCGGCTTTGGCGGCCGAACGATTTCGAGATCCGGCAAACTTCCACAACGGTTTCGGTGCGCACAGGATGTCTCCAAGCCCGCATACGGCTCTAGCAGCGCCTTGTGACACGCGGATGAAGATGAAAATTGCGTTACGGAGGACAGGGAAAAGGGGCGGTCGTGTGCGCGCTGCCTAAACCAGCATCCCCGCAACGGCCCCGCTCGACATGGTCGCCAGCGTACCCGATACGATCGACCTTGGCGCGAGTTCCACGATTTCAGACCTGCGCTCCGGCGCCATTACGCTCATGCCGCCGATCATGATGCCTGCGCTGCCGAAATTGGCGAAGCCGCAAAGGGCGTAGGTCATGATCATTTTCGAGCGCGGGCTGAGCGCATCCGGCGGAAGCCGCGCGAGGTCGAGATAGGCGGCGAACTCGTTGACGACGGTTTTGGTCGCCATCAGGCCCGCTGCCGCGTCGAGTTCGCTTGCCCCGATGCCGATGGCCCAGAGGAGCGGCTTGAAGATGAATCCGAAAAGCTGTTGCAGCGTGAAAGCGCCGCCGCCGGGATAGGGAATGAGGCCGAGCGCCGCGTTGACGAGATGAACAAGCGCCACGAACACGATCAGCATCGCGATGATGCTGGCAACGAGGAAGATACCGTCGGTGGTGCCGCGCGTGATCGCTTCGAGGGCGCTCGACGGCGGATCGCTCTGTTCGAGCACAGCAGGCTCGCGCGCGCCCGCCTCGAACGGCACCATGATCGCGGCGATGGCGAGCGCGGCGGGCGTCGAAATCACCGAAGCGATGAGGATGTTTCCGAGCGCGCCGGGAATGACCGGGCCGAGCAGCGATGCGTAGATCACCATCATGGTGCCCGCGACGCCAGCCATGCCGCAGCTCATCAGGGCGAAAAGCTCGCCGCGCGACATCCGCATGAGATAGGCGCGCACCAGAAGCGGCGCCTCGACCATGCCGACGAAAATGTGGACCGCCCCGCCCAGCCCCAGCGCGCCGCCGATGCCGAGGGTGTTTCTCAGGATGAAAGCGAAGCCGCCGACGATGCGCTGGAGGATGCCCAGATAGAGCATGAGGCTAGCGAGCGCGCTGATGACTAGCACGAGCGGAAACGCCTTGAACGCCAGCACGAAACTCGCGCCGGGCGTGACCTCGGTAAAGGGAAGCGGCGCGCCGCCGAGATAGCCGAAAACGAGCGCGGTCCCGGCGTCGGTGGCGGTCTGAAGCGCTCCGACGGCATCGTTCAGGGTGGCGAAAACGGCGGTCGCGGGCGGGAATTCGATGAAGAGCACGGCGAGGGCAAGCTGAAGCGCGATGCCGCTCGCCACGATCCGCAGGGGAAGACGCCAGCGATCCTCGCTCAGGCACCAGGCCACGGCAAGAAGCGCGGCAATGCCCGCCAGTCCATGCACCACTTGCACGAGTGTAGCCCCCGACTTTCCCGGATCGCCCGGCCGGACCGCGATGGCAATCCCGTGAAAGCCGCGCTTGCGTCTGGTTTACACATTTGCGGTTGCAGCGCAATCCCGTGTGTCTTCGGCGCGGATCAGCGGGCGAGCGCCAGCAACGCGTCGATGTCGATGTGCCGCGCGAGGTGGGCGGCGAGGTGGTCAAGCGTGTCATCGATGGCGGCCTCATAGGAAAGCGCGGAAGGCTCGCCGCCGAGCCGCGCCAGCCACGCCGCGCGCTGGCGGTCCTCCGCAAAAAGCCCGTGGACATAGCTGCCCATCACGCGCTCATCTGCCGACGTAGCGCCGTCAGGCCTACAGCCGCCGTCCTCGTGGAGAAGCACCAGAGGCCGCGCTGTGTCCGGGCCGAAGGTGCGGCCGATGTGGATTTCGTAGCCCGAAAGCGGCACGTTGTCCGCCGCTGTCCGGCCCGTCACCGCTGCGAGCGTCTTGTCGCCCGCAAGCTCCGTCTCGACATCGAGCAGCCCGAGCCCCGGCACTCCGCCCGGCCTGCCCTCGACGCCTGCCGGATCGGCGACCCAGCGCCCCAGCATCTGATAGCCGCCGCAAAGGCCAAGCACGCGCCCGCCGCGCCGGACATGCGCGACGATGTCCGCCTCCCATCCGCAGGCGCGGAGCGCTGTAAGGTCTGCAATGGTGGCCTTCGAGCCGGGCAGGATGACGAGATCCGCGTCGGCGGGAAGCGGCTCGCCGTGGGCCAGCGCCACGAGATCGACGCCCGTCTCAAGCCGCAGCGGATCGAGATCATCGAAATTTGCGATATGCGGCAGCACGGGCACGGCGATTTTCACGCGCTGACCGGCTTTCGCTCCCTCGCGCACCCAGTCGCGGCTGAAGCCGTCTTCCGGCGGCAACGCATGCGCGTCGGCGAACCACGGCACGAGGCCGAGCGGCGTCCAGCCCGTGCGGTCGGCGACGAAGCGCATGCCGTCCGCAAACAGGCTCGCATCGCCGCGCATCTTGTTGACGATGAAGCCTCGGATCATCGCGGCGTCGTCCGCATCGAGCACCGCCTTCGTGCCGACGAGGCTCGCGATCACGCCACCCCGGTCGATATCGCCGATGAGCACCACGGGCACGTCGGCCGCCCGCGCAAAGCCCATATTCGCGATGTCGTTCGCGCGGAGGTTCACCTCGGACGGCGAGCCCGCACCCTCGATCAGCACGAGGTCGCATTCCGCCTTCATCCGCGCGAAGCTTTCGAGAACCGGCGGCATCAGCGCCGCCTTGCGCGACTGATAATCTCGCGCCTCGGCCTTGCCCCACACGCGCCCCTGCACGACGATCTGCGCACCGGTATCGCTTTGCGGCTTCAACAGCACGGGGTTCATGTGGACGCTCGGCGCCACGCGCGCCGCGCGGGCCTGAAGCATTTGCGCGCGGCCGATCTCGCCGCCGTCCGCCGTGACGCCCGCGTTGGTCGACATGTTCTGCGGCTTGAACGGGCGCACGGAAAGCCCGCGATCCGCGAGCAGACGGCACATCCCCGCCACGATCAGCGACTTGCCGACATCGGAGCCGGTTCCCTGAAACATCAGCGCGCGGGCCGTCATCGGCGGCTCGCTTTTCGGATCAAAGGGTTCGTTCCGCTCATCGTTCTCTACCAATTGCTCATGTTCGGCTTGCGCCGATAAAGCGCCGCCGATTGACTTCGTTGGCTTGACGTATCACAAATCGAGGCAGCCGACGGTCCCTTCGGGGACAAAAAGGGAATGCCGGACGCGCCAGATCTCGCTAAGCCGGAGCTGCCCCCGCAACTGTAAGCGGCGAGCCTGCGCCATGGCCACTGGACTTGTTCCGGGAAGGCGGCGCGGGCCGTGACCCGCGAGCCAGGAGACCTGCCGTCGCCTGCCCGGATCGCGTTATCGCGTTCCGATGAAGCGCCGTTCCGGGCGGGGTGTCCCGGAGCGCAAAGTCGGATGGGTGGAGTGCAGGTTCGCCCGCCGCACGCGCCGGACGGTTCGCCGTCCGCTCCTCGGAACGAGCATGGAAGCGACATCAACCTTTGAAGTCCCGCTAGCGCGCCGCGCCACCGTCTTCGTATGCGTGCTTTGCGGGCGCAACCCCGCCGACAAGGCCGCGCCGCCGTCCGGCCGCGCGCTCTATGATGCGCTCGCCGCCGAGCACGAGGCTCGCGCTGAAACGCGCTTTCGCATCGAACCGGCGCAATGCCTGTCGAACTGCAATCGCGGCCTCTCCGTCGCCATCGCCGGGCCGGATCGCTGGACGTACATGTTCGGTGAGCTGACGATCGAGGACGCGCCGGGCATCTATCGCGGCTGCATCGCCAATGCCGAAACCGAAGACGGCCTCGTGCCATGGAACGAGCGCCCCGCCTGCTTTCGCCGCGCGCTGATCGCGCGCGTGCCGCCGCTTCCCGAAAGGAGCCTCTGATGTCTCTCGCGAAAGTTCCCGTCACCATCGTCACCGGCTTTCTCGGCGCAGGGAAAACGAGCCTCGTCCGCCATCTGATCGAAAACGCGAACGGCCGCCGCCTCGCCGTGCTCGTCAACGAGTTCGGCGATATCGGTATCGACGGCGAAATCCTCAAAGGCTGCGCCGACCCCACCTGCCCCGAGGATGCCATCGTGGAACTGACGAACGGTTGCCTCTGCTGCACGGTCGCCGACGAATTCATGCCCACGATGACGGCGCTGTTGAACCGCAAGGAGCCACCCGAACACATCCTCATCGAGACGTCCGGCCTCGCGCTGCCGAAGCCGCTGCTCAAGGCGTTCGACTGGCCCGACTTGAAAACGCGCATCACGGTAGACGGCGTGATCGCCGTCGCCGACGCCGAGGCCGTGGCGGATGGCCGTTTCGCGCCGGACCCCGAGCTTGTGGCGAGGCAGCGCGCGGGCGACACCAGCATCGACCACGACACCCCGCTCGGCGAGGTGTTCGAGGATCAGGTGGCCTGCGCCGATCTCGTGATCCTGAACAAGGCCGATCTTCTGGACGAGGCGCGGCTTGCGGTCGCGCGCGAGGTGGTGTTGGCCGAAGCGCCGCGCCCCATCCCCGTAATTGCGGCAATCGAAGGCCGCGTCGATCCGCGCGTGGTGCTGGGGCTTGGCGCGGCGGCGGAAGACGACCTCGACGCGCGGCCAACGCATCACGATCACGGTGAGCCGCACGACCACGACGATTTCGAAACGGTCGCGATCACTCTGCCGGAGCAGGCGTCACAGGCCGACATCGTGGCGAAGGTCGAAGCGGCGGCCCGCGCGCATAATATCCTCCGCGTGAAAGGGTATGTTGCCATCGCGGGCAAGCCGATGCGGCTTCTCGTGCAAGGTGTCGGCTCCCGCGTTCGCGCGCAGTTCGATCGGCCATGGCGCGCGGGCGAGGAGCGCCTCTCGCGGCTCGTCGTCATCGGCGAAAAGGGCTTCGACGCCGCTGCTATCGCCACGATCCTTCAAGGCGCGTGATGCACATTCTGTTCCGCGAACGGCATGGCCTCGAAGAAGCGGCGGTCGCCGAGGATCTCGGGCAGTCGCCCGCTGATCTCGTGTTCCTGTCGTTCGCGGACAGCGACCTCGCGGCGTTCGCGGCTGGCTGGCGTGCCGGTCGCGCCGACCTGCCGACGCTGCGGCTCGCCAACCTCGCGCGGCTCAGGCATCCGCTTTCGGTCGATCTTTATATCGAGAAGACGCTTTCGGGCGCGCGCGGCGTCCTGATCCGGCTGCTCGGCGGCATCGAATATTGGCGTTACGGCGTGGAGCAGCTTCGCGCGCTGGCCGAAGCGCAGGGCATCGCGCTAGCGTTCGTTTCGGGCGACGGGCGCGCCGATCCGCGTCTCGACGAGGCTTCAACGGTGCCGCTGCCGACGCTACGACGCTTGCAGGCGCTGTGCGATATGGGCGGCGCACCGGCGGCGCGGGCTGCGCTTGGCGAACTGGCGCGGGCGGCCGGTATCGCCGTCGCGGCGGTGGATGGCGCGCACCCGCTTCCGCGTCACGGATTTTTCCCCGGCGATCCGAGTTGTTGTCCGCTCGCGCCACCTCGTGCTGGCGGTGCGCCTCGCGCCCTGGTCGTGTTCTACCGCGCCGCGCTCGCCGCCGCCGACACCGCGCCCATCGAGGCGTTGCTCGATGCGCTGGCCGCGCGCGGTTTCGACACGGTCGCGATCTTCGTGGCGAGCCTGAAGGAGCAGCCGACGCGCGCATGGCTCACCGACACGCTTCGCTGCATCGCGCCGGACGTGATCGTGAACGCGACCGCCTTTTCCGCGCGCGATGCGGAAAGCGGCGCGTTCGACGCCTCGGACGCACCCGTGTTGCAGGTCGCGCTGGCGGGATCGTCGCGCGCGGCCTGGGCCGAGTCGGAGCGCGGTCTTTCCCCCGCCGACCTCGCCATTCACGTGGTACTGCCGGAAATCGACGGGCGCATCTTCGCAGGCGCAGTGTCGTTCAAGGAGCCGGAGGCTTCAGACCCGGAGCTCGGCTTCGCGCGCGTGGTTCATATGCCCGAGCCGGAGCGCATCGCGGCGGTGGCGGACAAGGCGGCGGCGCTGGTGCGGTTACGCCGAAGCGCGCGCGGCGCGCGGCGTGTTGCGCTCGTGATGTCGTCATATCCCGGTCGCGATGACCAGATCGCGCATGCGGTGGGCCTCGATGCACCGGAAAGCGCGCTGGAAATCCTTCGCCTGCTCAAGGCCGATAGTTACAAGGTGGACGATATCCCGGCTGACAACGGCGCGCTGATCGCAGGTTTGCTCGCCGAAGCCGTTGCATGGCCGCTCGCCTCCTATCGCGCCGCGCTCGAAACGCTACCGGCCGCGCTCGTGGCCGAGCTTCACGCCGCGTGGGGTGAGCCGGAAGCCGACCCCGCCTGTCGCGATGGCGCGTTTCGCTTCCGCGCCGCGCGCTTCGGCAATATCATCGTGGCGGCCCAGCCCGAACGCGGCAGCGCGCGCGCCCGCGTCGCCGAATATCACGATCCGCGCCGCCCGCCGCGTCACGGCTTCGTGGCGTTTTATCTGTGGCTGCGTCGGGCCGCGAAAATCGACGCGCTGGTGCATCTCGGCGCGCATGGAACGCTGGAATGGCTGCCCGGAAAGTCGGTCGCGCTGTCCGCCGCGTGCTGGCCTGAGGCGCTCACCGGCGCGCTACCCGTCGCCTATCCGTTCATCGTCAACGATCCGGGCGAGGCCGCAACCGCGAAGCGACGCCTCGGCGCCGTGACCATCGGCCACATGACGCCGCCGCAGCGGCTCGCCTCGCTGCCACCCGAGTTCCGCACGGTGGAACGCCTGCTCGACGAATATTCCAACGCGGACGGCCTCGACCCCCGCCGCCGCGAGCGGCTTGCCCGCGACATCGTGGAGGCGGCGCGCGAGGCGAAGCTTGATCGCGACCTCGGCCTTGCCGACGACACGGCGCCGCTCGATGCCGTGGTGAAGCTCGACGCCTTCGTGTGCGACGTGAAGAATTCGCTGTTCGCGGACGGGCTGCATGTCTTCGGCCGCGCGCCTCTTCTGCCAGACATGGACGAGGCGCTCGCCGCGATGCCGTTCGACGCCTGCGCGAGCGCCGAGCGCGACGGGCTGCTCGCCGCACTCGATGGGCGGACAGTGTCGGCGGGGCCGGCTGGCTCGCCTTGGCGCGGACGCCGCGATGTGCTGCCCACGGGCCGTAACCTTTTCACGATCGATCCGCGCGCGGTGCCGAGCCGCGCCGCCGCACTTCAAGGCAAGCGCCTCGCCGACGCGCTCCTGACGCGCCATCTTCAGGATCACGGCGATTGGCCGCGCACGACCATCGTCGATCTCTGGGGCTCGGCCAGCATGCGCACGGCGGGCGAGGAATTCGCGATGGCGCTGGCGCTGATTGGTGTCGTGCCCGTATGGGACGACACATCCGACCGCGTATCGGGCTTCGAGATCGTGCCACTCGCGAAGCTCGGGCGCCCGCGCATCGACGTGACGTTGCGCATTTCGGGCCTGTTCCGCGATGTGTTCCCCGCGCTGCCCGCGCTGTTCGAACAGGCCGTCGCGGCGTTGGCTGCGCGCGACGAACCGGCGGAGGAGAACCCGTTCAAGGAGGCGAGCGGCCCGCGTGTCTTCGGCCCCGCGCCCGGCAGCTATGGCGTGGGCGTCGCGGAGGCGGTGGTCGGGCTGACGGAGGAGACGCGCGAGGCGGCGGCGGAAGCCTGGCTTTCGGCTAGCGCGTTTGCCTATGGCGGCCGCGACGATGGCGCGCCCGCCCGTGCCGCACTCGAAGCGCGCGCCTCGGCTGCGGACGCCTTTGTCCACACGCAGGATCTGCCGGAGACGGACCTTCTCATGGCGCCCGACTACGCCGCGCATGAGGCGGGCTTCGCGGCGGCGGCTCGTTCGCTCGGCGGCGAACCGGCGCTCTATCACGCCGACTCAGCGCGTGCCGAAGCGCCCCGCATGCGCACGCTTGACGAGGAAATCGCCCGCGTGGTGCGCGCCCGCGCAGCGAACCCCCGGTGGGTGGCCGGTCAAATGCGCCACGGTTTTCGCGGCGCGGCGGAGATCGCGTGGACGCTCGACCAGATGGCGCTGTTCGCGCATCTCGCAGACGCGGTCGCAAGCCACCACTTCGACGTCTATTTCGATGCGACGCTTGGCCAAGAGGAGGTGCGGGCCTTTCTCGAAGCGGCGAACCCGATGGCGGCCAAAGCGATGCGGGCGAAGTTTCTTGACGTCATTGAGGCAGGGTATTGGCGGACGCAGCGCAACAGCGTCATCGCTGCCATCGAGGAGGTGCGCGATGATGGGGCATCCTGATCCTTTGGCGCGGGTCGATCGGAGATAAGCCAATCGCCCACATCGGGAAGTGGAGGCCACGCCCGGAATCGAACCGGGGTACGCGGATTTGCAGTCCGATGCGTCACCACTCCGCCACGTGGCCTCAGAAGGCTTTGGTAGCATGATCGACGCCGCATGAAAAGCGCTCATGCAATCGGCTTTCGTTCCTCTGTTCACGCGCGCCGTTTTTTGTTACCCATTGCGGCGCAGGAACTTTCGGGGCACGGCAGACGATGAACTTTGCAACGGCGCGGCTTCACATGGTCGAATCGCAAATCAGGCCGAACGGGGTGCGCGACCCGCTCATACTCGACGCGTTTGCATCGCTGCCGCGCGAGCTGTTCGTCCCGGAGCAGCGACAGCACCTCGCCTATATCGACGAGGGCGTGCTCGCCATTGAAGCGGCGGCCGATGAGCCCGCGCGTTATCTTCTTCAGCCGATGGTGCTGGCAAGGCTCCTTGAGGCGGCGGAGCCTCGCCGGGAGGATCACGTGCTCGACGTCGGCGGGGCAACGGGCTACGGCGCGGCGATCCTGTCGCGACTCGCCGCCAAGGTCGACGCACTCGAAACGTCGACCGCGCTCGCCGAGGCCATGAAGAATCGCCTCTCCTTTGTTGGGGCGAGCAACGTGGACGTTCACGCGGGACCGCTTGAAAAAGGTGTGCCCTCGAAAAAGCCGTTCGGTCTCATCGTGGTAAACGGCGCGGTTGCCGACGAACCGAAGACCTTGCTCGACCAGCTTGCCGATGGCGGAAGACTCGTTGCTGTCGTACGCAAGGGCTGGCTTGGCCGCGCATGGCTGTATGAAAAGAGCGGCGACAGCGTTTCGGGACGCCCGCTATTCGACGCGCCCGCGGATTATCTTCCCGGCTTCGAACCGCAGCCGCAGTTCACGTTCTAGCGCTCTGGCGCATAGGTCTGGGCCACAAATTACGCGTTTCGCGCGCTCCGCGACCGGAGCTTCCGATCGAACGGCTCCGGCCACCGGCGGCTTTCAGACGAGAGCGGCCTCGCAAAAGCATTTTCTGTGTCTACCGTTCTGGCGGCGGGCGGCGCTGCCTCCATAGTTGCAAGGGCAAGCAACGGAGACTGACGGTACGGCTCCCGCCTGCGAACGGTGAGCACCAGTCTTCAACAAATTTCAGAGGTTTTGCTTTCGTCGCTTGGAATTATTATAAATATAATTTATGTAACGCGAATGCGATCTATCGGCTTGCTTTCCTTGATGCCCAATAAGCTACGAATATCCTTGTGAGGTAACTTCGACCTGATCTACCTTGAGCCTCGCGAAAATTCGTAAGATCACGGAGATCTAATCCCGGTGCTCAAGGTCTCAAATATCACAGCGGGTTATGGCCGGCTCGTCGTCCTGCATGCGTTGTCCGCGAACTTTGCGCGTGGCCGGGTGACGGCGTTTGTCGGGCCAAACGGCTGCGGCAAGTCCACGCTTCTGAAGGCCATCATGGGGTTCATGCCCATAAGCGGTGGCGAGATCCTGCTCGAGGGTCAGCCCATCAGGCTGATCGGGCGCAAGGCGCTCGCGAGGCGGATCGCTTACCTGCCGCAGGAGTGCCAATGCCCCGACTACATGACGCTCGGAGAGTTGATCGAACTGGCGGGATACTCGCGCTATTCGCTCGTCGGCGGCCCGTCGGCGCGCGACAGGCAGCTTTTCGCGGAGATCCTCGACCTCGTCGGTCTTGCGGATAAGGCCGGGTGCCAGGTCAATTCCTTGTCCGGCGGTCAGCGGCAGCGGGCCTGGATCGCCATGGTGCTGGCCCAGGAGGCGGACGTTATCCTGATGGACGAGCCGGTCAACCATCTCGACATGAAATATCAATATGCGGTGCTCGGTCTCGTGCGCGAGCTTTCGGCGCGCCATGGCAAGACCGTGATCGTCGTGCTGCACGATCTCAATCTGGCGTCTGCCTTCGCCGATGACGTCGTGATGCTGCGCGATGGCAAGGTCGTGGCCGCGGGGCCTGCGCAGGAAACCATGACGGCGGCGAACGTGGAGCGGGCGTTCGATTTCGAAGCCGACATTTTCTCGCGTGACGGACGCGTCGTCTGCTTGCCGCGCATGTCGCACGCGGAAGCGGTCGCGGCATGACGCGGCGGAGCCTCGTTCTCGCGAGCACGCCTTTTGTCCTCGCACTCGCATTCTTCGCCAATATATCCCTCGGTCCCGGCTCCATTTCTCCAGCCGGCGCGATCGGCGCGCTTTTTCACATGGAAGCCGACAGTTACGAAGGGGCCGTTGTCCTCTACCAGCGGCTTCCACGCGCGCTCATCGCGATCTACGTCGGCGCCACCATGGCGGTGAGCGGCGCCGTGCTGCAAGGACTTGTGCGCAATCCGCTCGCCTCGCCTTCGACGCTCGGCATGAACGCAGGCGCGACAGTCTTCGTCGTTGCCGGTGCCTATCTCTTCGATTTCGGCATGACGGCGCAGGGAATGGCCGCGCTTGTCGGTGCACTTTTCGGGTTCTTCGCCTGCGTCGCCATCGCGCGACTGGCCGGTGGCTCGGCTGATCCGCGCGGACTCGCCCTCATTCTTTCGGGAGCGCTCGTGTCGATCCTTTTCATCGGCATCGCAAATGCGTTCCTGCTGTCGGACCCGGCTCGGCGCATGGATTTCCTCGGCTGGGTAACGGGCAACATCAACCATGTCTACGGCGACCGCCTTTACGCATTCTGGTGGATCGGCGCCGCAGCGCTGGTGCTCCTCGCTGCGCTCTCCCGGTCCTTGACGCTGATCCTTCTTGGCCATGAAAAGGCAGCATCGGCGGGCGTGAGGGTCGATCTCGTTTCGAATCTCGCCATCGGAGCGACGGTTCTGGCCTCTGGATCGGCGGTCGCGATCTGCGGGCCGATCGGTTTCGTGGGGCTCGTTGTGCCGCATATTCTGCGCCCGCTTGTCGGCTCCAATCTCTCGGCTCTCCTTCCCGCCTGCATGGTGACTGGGGCTAGCGTCTGTCTCTTCGCCGACCTTTGCGCACGCGCGGCCTTCCACCCTTATGTGCTGCACACCGGCGTCCTGATGGACCTGCTTGGCGGCCTGGTGTTCATCGTCATCGTGAGGCGGTTCTATCTGTCCGGCTCGGCGAGGGGGCTTGCATGAGGCGCGAGCGCGCGACAGACGGAAAGGCCGTGTTCCGTTTCTCGACCGGCCTGGAAATCCCGGCAGGCAATCTTCTGGCCGCGGCTGGTCTCGTCGTTGCGGCCATTCTGCTCGCAGCCCTTTCGACGGGGCTCGGCAGGACAGACACGGGAGTTTCGGACCTCGTGCGCCTTTTCCTTGGGACGGAATTGAGCGACGAGCAGGCCTACGCGTTATGGACGGTGCGCCTACCGCGCATCGTCATGGGCTTCATGGCGGGATGGTGCGTTGCGGTAGCGGGCGCCCTGCTGCAATCCATCGCGCGCAATCCCTTGGCCGACCCTGGCCTGTTCGGGCTGAGCCAGGGAGCCATGACGATGATCATGCTGCTCGCCGTTATCGCTCCCGGCGCACCCCGGGAATTCATTGCGTTCGCTGCCATGGGTGGCGGACTCGCCGTTGCGCTGCTGCTGATCTGGCTCGTCGGCGGTGAGCGGTCGAGCGGGCTTTCGATCCTGCTGATGGGCATCGCAATTCAAACCGTCTTGTCGTCGGTCGACACACTCCTCCTCCTCTATACCCCGCCGGAGACATCCTATGCCTTGTCCGACTGGATAGCAGGCTCGCTGTTCGGCGCGAGTTGGCCCGGGATCGGGAGTTTCGCGGTTGTCTTCGTCGCAAGCCTCATCGGCATCTTTTTCGCCGGGCGCGCGCTTCAGGCCTACGATCTCGGAAGCGAGATGGCGATGGCGCTGGGCGAGCCGGTCGGCCGGTCCCGGCCGGTTTTGCTCGTGTTTGCCGTGATGTTGGCCGCGTCGGCCGTCACTGCCGTTGGTCCGCTGACATTCCTCGGAGTGCTGGCCCCGCATCTCGCAGGCTTCATATCCCCCGCGGTCGGTCGGCCACGGCTGCTGCTGTCCGGGCTGATGGGCGGCATTCTCGTCGTGGCGGCGGATGCTCTCGCACGCGGCTTGCTCGGCAATCTTCCCCTGCCCATCGGCCTCAGCCTCACGCTGATCGGCGTGCCGCTTTTCATCGTCACGCTGTCCGTTTCGAGCAGGCGCAGGTGAGGATAGATGCGTTCAGCCTGAATTTCGCAGAAAAAGACGAAGCGTCGTGCCGTGCATCAGACGGGGCGCGACGCGCTGTAGATTTCTGTTGTCGATCAGCGTCTCTGCGTCAATCGGGTCCAAACGCATGCCGATCTAGCGGCGCTTCTTCGCCCAGACCTCAATGGCGTCCAGCGTGTGAAGCGCGCTGGCCACCGTCGGGGTCGTGACCTTCGACGAATCGAGAAACACGACATTTCCCTCGCGGACCGGCTTCGTGAACCGATCCCAACCCGGCACGATGCGGTCGAGGGCGGCGCGCGTTCCGGCTTCATCGCGGGCGCCGATATAGGTGTTCATGACGATCAGCAGATCGGGATTCGCCCGCGCGAAGACCTCCGGATTCATCGGTGCGAGCAATGTCGAGCCCATGCCGGAGGCAGACGATTGGGGCAGCTTCAGTGGCGTGTAGCCAAGATCCTCGATCGCCTGGATCGCGCCCGACATGTCGCCGACTGCGTTGAGCTGATCGGTGAGGAATACCGCGAGATAGGTCTTGCCGGTCGGATCGGTGGGCAGCACCTTTCGAACCGTCTCGAGGCGGGCGCGGTAGACTGCCATGCGCTCCGCGAACGCCTGCTGCCGACCAAGGAGCTGCGCTAGTTCTTCTTCCACGCGGATGCCGCGCGTCTTGCCGTTGCTGACCTTCTGAAGATAAACGGGCGCGACGGTGGAAAGCTGCGCCACCTTGTCGACGTCGATCTCCATGCCGATGATCAGGTCCGGGTTGAGCGCACGCAAACGTTCGAGGTCGACCTGTCCGAACGGTCCGATGCCCTTCGGTTTGGGCAGCCCCTTGCCGAGAACCGTGTCGATGAAATCGATGCTGACGAACTTGCCATCGTCCGTACGGCCGTAACCGCCGACAACGCTCACGCCAAGGTCCATCAGTGGCACGCCGAGCAGCGGCTCATGCATGACGACGATGCGCTTGGGTTCGTCGGGGATCGTGACGGCTCTGCCGACGTCGTCGGTGACCGTGCGTTCTCCCGCGAAGGCGGCGGCGTTGATGGCGAAAACGAGCGCAAGCAGGATCGGCAATCGCATGGATGGTCCCTTTTGAATGACGACGATCCGGGGCGCTCTGAGGCACTCCGGATCCTCCCTCTGAAAAGTCCCGCCGCACGCATCACCTGAGCCGGCGGAAAACTTGATTTGCGTCAGAACTTGCCCTTGATGCCGACGCCGATCATGCGCGGTTCAAGCATGGTTCCTACGACAGCCGTTGTGCCGTTATAAATCTCGCCGGACCGTCCACGATAACGCCATGTCGCCTCCCGCTCGTCGAAAATATTGTTCGCGTAGGCGTAGACTTCGAATTCCGGCTGCCACTCATACGAGATGCGGCTGTTCGCGACGGTGTAGTCGTTGACTTCGTAGAGGGGCGAGTTGTTGTCCGTCGAATAGGCGCCATCGACATGCCGGACATCGATGGACCATTTGACCTTCTCAATGACCTCCCACTCGATGCCCGCGCTCAGCGTGTAGCCGGGAGCGCTAGCGAACTCATTACCCTCGTTCACCGAATTTCCGTTGGCGTCGGTGTATTTGTTGATCCTGGTTTGAAGCAGTCCCGCGCCTCCCTTGATACGCAGATCGTCCCGCAGTTGATAGGTTGCCGAAACCTCCAGACCGTAGGCCTCCGCGGAGTCAGCGTTCACTACGACGTAGTAGAGGTCAGATATATCGGTAGCGCCTTCCGCCAACTGCACACGCTGCGCGTCTTTGTAGTCGGTATAGAATAGGTTACCTGTGAGCGTCAGCTTGTTGTCGAGGAGCTGCGCACGCGTGAACAGTTCATAGTTGTTCAATGTTTCCGGATCAAAAGTTGTGTATTTTCCATTGTAAAAATCGTAGTTTACGCCACCAGGATTGTAGCCTTTGTTGAACATCGCTCCGACCGTCATTCCCGGGACGATTTCATAGGCGAGCGATACTTTCGGCAGCCACGCCTGAAACGTCTCGTCGAAGTCGAGCGGGTGGGATCCGAATCCAACCGCTGTCACACCTTCACGCTGTACGTTATCACGTTGATAGCGCAACCCGCCAGTCAGCGACCAGCGATCCGTGAGCTTGTAGGTCGACTCCGTGTACACTCCCAGGCTGAGTTTTTCGTCGTCGTAAGTGGAAATGCCACGGGTGTTAAGCCACACATCCGATGTCGTATGCGAAACGAAGACCCCTGTCACACCGCTGAGTTTTGTTGTGCTGTCGCCCCAGGTCACGCGCGTTTCATTCGTGAGGTTCTTTTCGCCGATGATCGCGGCCCCGGTCGTTGGCACCGCTAGAACGCGATCCACGTTGGATTCGGAATACTGGGTCTGGTTATAAAGCTTGATGCCGGTCCCGAGATCGTAGGAGAGGTCGAGGACACCGCTGTCGGTGACTTGCTCCCAACTCGCGACACCGGAGGTCGCATTTGACTCCAGCTTGTCATAGGGAGGCGACGCGCTCTCCGTCGTCGGGCGATTGTTGTAGGTGTGCGCATAGGTGAGCTTCGCCGTCAGACCGGGAATATCGGTCGGCGTCCAAAGCAATTTGCCGCGAGCATTAAATGTGCGGAAGCGCTGGTCCGTGTCGCCTTGGACGAAATTAGCCGCGTTCCCGTTGATATAATCTATAAATGTGTCGCGGCCCCAGTAATCGATCGAAATGCGTGCGGCGAGTTCGTTGTCGATAATCGGGCGCGACGCTGCGATCGAAGTTCGGAGCTTGCCGTAACTGCCAGCCTCGACCTGATAGGCGCCTTCCGGCGTGAAGGTCGGATCCTTGGTGTTGACGATGATAGCGCCCGCAATGGCGTTCGCCCCTTGCGATGTGGTCTGAGGACCGCGGAAGACCTCAATGCTTTGAACGTCCCAGATCGACGTGCTGCCGAGCGCAAATTCCCAATAGTTCTGGTAGTGGCCGTCGAGATTGATGGTCGCGCGAGGAATGGTACCTGCAAAGAAGGCGCTTGTGGCCGAATTAGGCCCTTCCGCATTCAGACCGCGAATGACCGGAACGCCGACAGTACCGGTGTAAACCACGTTAGGAGTATCGGCTATCGCGTCGGCTACAGAGGTCGCGCTCTGCTTTTTCGCGAGATCCTCCGCGCTTATCACGCTTACCGAAGACGCGGTGTCCTTGATATCGCGCTCGATCTTTTCGCCGGTCACGGTGATCGTATCGAGTGCGACCGTCCCTTCTTGTGCAAACGCCGACTGCCCGCTTGCCGATACCACACCCAAGGTCGACGCAAACGCCATCGCTGCGGCATAAGCCGCCCTGCTGCCCCACAACATGCCCAGTTACTCTCCTAAGTGCCCGTTAGAGTGCCCGCGCGAAGGATGAATTGCAGAGACAAGTATTTCAACTATCTACGATCAGTTTCTTGCAAGTTTTGTCGTTAGTGTGGCTTATACATTTATAATAGTTCGCTATGGATAATAGAGTTATAATTAGACCAATTCTTCATACTGGATGCGTTGCCAAACGATTTCATATGGAGCAAGCGATTTCGCGGCGACGACAACTGTCGCTGTTCCGGCAGCAGAAATGCCGCCGGCTTCGGCGGACGCTGGTCTGCTCCGCCGATAGCGTGATGATGCGAAAAAGAGCTTTGCGGGGCCAGGGGCGGCGGGTGTTCTTCCCGGTGCCTCAATCGTCCCGCTGGGGTGTTTCGGCCACTTCCTCATCGCTCGCGCCTTTCCGCCAATAGGCGACGACGAGTTGCTGCCCTTTCTTCAGCCCGCGCTCCTTGCGCAAATGGGCGCGGATGGACTTGAAAGCATCGAATTCACAGCCGACCCATGCGTATACGGAGGAAGTATCGGCGGGAAACTCGACGCCCCGAACGGCATCGGCCAGAAGGGTCGTCGTGCCGGGCGCCTCACCGCCTCGGTGCAGCCATCGCAGCTCGATGCCCGTGCGGTTCGCGATTTCCACTTCGCACGCTTCGTCCGCCACCTCGATCAGCGCTACGCCGCGCGCGGCCTCCGGCAGAAACTCAAGCATCCGCGAAATAGCGGGAAGTGCCGTTTCGTCGCCCGCGAGAAGATACCAGCCGCGATCCTGCGGAACCGAACTGCCGAAGGGCCCCGCGACACCGATCACGTCGCCCGGCTTGCAGTTTGCGGCGAAGGCCGCGCCAGGCCCGGCGTCGTCGTGAAGTATGAAGTCAACGTCCATCGTGCCGGCCTGCGGATCGCAGCGCCGCGTCGTGTACCGGCGTATGACAGGCCGCGCCATCCCCTCGGGCCAGCACAGTAAACCGTCCTTGCCGATCGTCGGTACAACCATCGTTGTACCCGGCTGCGGGATGACGAGGCCCATATGAAGATCCTCGTCTGAGGCGAAGCGGGGGAGGTCCGCCCCTGCGAAGGTAATCCGCCGCATGTGCGGAGTGATGTCGCGGATCGCGCGAACCCGGATCAGCCGGAAATTCGGCGGCGTCATGATATCGCCTCCGTCGCCAGACCAGACGATGTCCGGCTCGGGCTCCCCAGCCAGTTCCTTGATGTGGCCGGCAAGCGCCATCCGCATATAATAAAGACCCAGCATCTCGTCGGCTTCTGCGCGCAATGAGATCGTGTTGGCCTCCGCTGTCAGATAGCCCGTGCCGAAGGGAAACGTTACGACATAAGCGGCCTCTTCGTGTTGTACCTCCGCGTCATGATCCGAGAAATGGTCGCATGCGCTTTCGATGACGCGGACTGGATCTTTGACAGTAGCCACTGCTGTCGCAACGAGGCGCATTCTCCGACCTTTCCAGAGATTTGTCGAATAGAAACAGGCGCTCATTCAGGTGAACGAACGTGACGAGAGATGCTACTGACAGGTTTGTCCTGCGACAAGACATATTTCAAGTATTTTTATATTTTTGAATTATTTTAGTTATAATTAAACAGATGCAATCAGAGAAGTATCTTCGAAAAGTTCCGAAATTAATCGTCATCCAACTGAGCATGAAGGGCGGATATGGCTTCTCCAACAGCAGGAGCCTGATGCAGTCCGCGTCCAAAGCGCGATCTATCGTCTGAGCGGAACCCTCAACGCATCTAAGCTTGTATCGTCGATCTGCGATGCCAGATTTGAACGCCCGCTATTACTTCGACGAAGAGGAGGGGCTTCGCAGACACATATCTGCTCGGGAAAGCGAATGCGTGGCTATCCGGGTCGTCGGCTCGCGATATGATCTCATCGAAGCCGTGCTGGCGCGCCAAAGTGCAACTTGGGATCCCGAGCGCGTGCCGCTTTTTCGAGCGGAGTTGTTTCTGACTGGCAGCGACGCTTATATTGCCCTGTTCCTCAATCGGCCGCAATCTGCTCAATGCGAAACCGCCCGTGGAGCCGCTGTTTTCTGAGCACCACGGCGTTGCGCGCCAGAAAATCCAATAGAGTTTCCTGCGGGTCGCAGGCGAGGTGGAAGGGAGGATATTCACCAGCATCGCCGGGGTGTAGGCGCCGACACTGCCCCAGCGGCTCATGAACGGCAACCAGAGCGTAAGCCTCGTTCCGCCTCCGCCTTCCTCGGGAGAGAGGCCATGGTACAGATAGGCGCCCGTCAGAAGGTTCAGAGCGTCCGGCCAGCCAAGATCGATGGATGAGGCAAGATCCCAGATGCTTCGAAAGACTTCGTCCTCAAGTTTATCATCGGAATGGTGGCCACCTCCTCCATAATCCTCGTTGCTTTTGTCGAGGACGGAAACGGGGATCTCCTGGGCGAGATAGTTCGTCCAGTAAGCCCGATCGGCGTGCCATCGAGCACTTTCCCTGTAGGCTGTTTCCTCTTCGATAAAGCTGGCGAAAGGGTGGAAGGGACTGCCGGGCTCTTCCGCCCCCCGATAATGGCGATAGAGTTGGCCGCATCGTTGCTCGATCAGGGCAAGGCCATAGCCGTCCACGATGATGTGATGAGCGCGACTATACCAAAGGTATCGCTTGGCACCGATACGGTACAGCGCTTGTGTGGAGAGCATGTCAGTTCGAAGGTCGAGCTTCGCCGCGACATCGAGATCCATCCGCCGGCGCGCCTCTGCGAGCGGATTTGGAAACTCGCGTAGGTCCACGTAGTCGGGCGTGGGAATGAGATCCGGCTCGCAGCGTTGCAGCGGCGCCTCTCCTTCCGCCGGTATGCGAAACCTTATAGATAGAACCTCGGCTTCACGAGCACTTTGGGCGATAGCTTGCAGCAAGGCCAGCTGGTCGACTTCACCATCGATTTCAAGACAGTGGGCAACGGTCGAAAGCGGCTGATCAGGATGAAACAGGAACTCTTCCCAAAAATCGAGCTGAGGCAGAGTCAACGGCATCCAGCCGTTGCCCGGGTCGATATCGTGCATGAAATACCTCATCGATGATGAGCGTGAGAACTTACAGCATCGTGCGGTAAAACAAACGCAGGACGACGCTGTAGATTTGTGTTGTCGATCAGCTTGTTTGCGCCAAATCGATGCCGACTTAACGCAGGCTCTAGGTGTTGCAATCTGACAGGATTTTCTCAGACTGAGGCGGCAACAAGCCTGCGACCTGCCTCGCATTCCGACACTTCAGCAATTGCTTCGGTAAGAGTTCCACGCCGAATTCCTTACTCATTCGCAGCGAAACCGCATGCAGATGCGACGGCAGCAGGCCAAGCGACATGAATTGCGTTCCTGGATCCGGCCCATCTGCCGATGCTCCGAGAACCTCAAGATAGATGGCAAGCACGCGCCGCTCCCTGTCGGAGGTCGTCGATAGCGTTGAAGCGCTCCCGGTTTTCCGCTCGCGGTCACTTTCCGAAACGAAAAGCTCGCGGGCGCGCCGCCGATCAGGCTTGCCGTTCGGCGAAAGCGGCAGGTCGTCTACTTGCGTGAAGACTGTCGGCACGTGAAACTCGGGCAATCGCCTTCTGGCAAATGCACGAAGTTCGGCAGCCGTTACATCCGCTCCTGGTCTGGCAACGTAGAGCGCGCCGATAGCTGCTTCCCCACGATGCTCGCTCCCATAGTCTACGACGAGCGCGCGTTGCACGGAACGGTGCTCGACCAGTTCGCTTTCAATGTCTGACAGGGAAACGCGCACACCACGGATCTTGATGTAGCCGTTGACGCGATGCGAAAAGAGGATCGTGCCGTCCTTGCGATAACGGCCACAATCGCCGGTACGAAAGGCGCGCACCTGAAGCCCGTTCTCATCGGCAACGGTGACAAAATCTGTCTGATGCAGGCCGCTGTTCTCAATATAGCCGAGCGCGACATTTACGCCGGCAGTATGGATCCGTCCGGTGACGCCTGCCGGACAATGGTTTCCCATATCGTCGATTATGAAATAGCTGTTTCCCGGCAGAGGCCGTCCATAGGGGATTTGGCCAATGTCGTCTGATCCGATCTCGTGCCAGATGCTCCAGATCGTCGTCTCCGTCGGTCCTCCAAGGGAGATCAGGCGCAAGGTTGCGTTCATCTGGCGAAGCTCGTCGATCACCGATGGCTTGATGTAATCGCCGCCCTGCGCAACGAGCCGCAAAGATTTGAGTTCGCCGCCTCGCCGACAAGCGAGGAGCATTTCGAGAATCGCAGGCACGGAGCACCAGATTGTGACACGGTGCTCGGCAATAAGCCGGTTCCAGTCGATTGCATCCTTCTCCTTGGCGGCTTCCGGATAGACCAGGGTCGCGCCTGCGGTCAGGCAGCCAAAGATATCGAAGACCGACATGTCGTGATGGAGCGGCGTCACCGACATGAAAACGTCTCGCTCGGTTACATTCCAGGCATCGATGGTCTGTTCGATGACGTTCGACGTTGCCTTGTTCGAGAGAACGACGCATTTCGGTTTGCCGGTAGTCCCGGATGTGTAGAGGTAATAGCCTGCCTCCTCGCTCGAAGAGAGTGCGGTAAGCGGTTCCGCGAGGGCATAGGGATCGCGCGGCGCTTCCTGGGCCATCATCTCTTCGACGCTCAAAGTCTTGAAGCCGGCGATTAGGCTGGAAGCGATCACGATGTCGGGCCTGCAATTTTCGAGCATATAGTGCAACCGATCCGGCGGCGACGCGGCGTCGATCGGCACCCAGATCGCTCCTGTAAAAGCGCTGGCCAGTGTGACCGCCATGTGCTCGGGAGAGCGGGGCAAGCAGATTGCAACGGCGCTGCCCCTGCCGATTGCGTGCGCCCTAAGCGACGCCATCGCTTTGGCGACATCAAGTCCGAGATCCCGATAGGAAAGACGTCGCTCACCGCAAACCAGCGCCGTCTTCGAAGCGCGGAGGCTGAACATGTTGTCGGCGATGCGTTGCAGGTAGTTACTGCAAATGAGTTCCTGCCGGGCCGTGTTGTGCCGGTAGTGCTGGAGATCGACGACGTCGCTGTGTTCGAAGGCCAGTGCGCCAGCCGAGCAAATCGCCTTGATCGCGCGCTCCAGCGCCTTGAGCAGATCAAGCACGATTTCCCTGTCAATAGCTTCGCGGGCGTGATCGATGTCGATGACAAGGTTTTTCGCCGGATCAAGCGTCAGGCGTATATCCATCGCAATTTGCGGCGTTTGGGTAAGCCCAGCGTGCTGTCGCACGAGTGTTTGCGCAGGGAGGGTCGGCCAGGAGAGACCGTTGGTCACGACGACGGGGAGCGCCGGGCTTTGGCGATGGGTATTGACGAGAAGCCGCGCTATATCGACGCCCGAAAACGAGAGATGAGCCAGCCCTTCATGTATGTCGGTTTGCAGCATCCGCGTTCGGTCAAGTATCGAGCCAACCCGTCTGTCCCAACTGACCGCGATGAAGCTGGATTCGTTGCTCAAGGATTTCGATGCGGGAGGTGCCACCGGCACGCCGACGCAGAGAGCCCCCTCCTTTTGCCATTTTGAAAGCACCTCAAGGATGACGGCCACGATCACCGTGTTCTTGAAAAGGACGTGGCGTGCTCCGATTGAGGACAATTTCGCGAAGCTGTCGCGGTCTATGATGAGGGTTGCTCGGTCGTATCGCGACGAAGCGATGGTTTCGAGAGGCTTTTTCCAAGGCAACTGCGCCGGATCGGTAACATGGGCGAGTTTTTCCCGCCAGTAGTCGCCATCCTTGGCCCTTGCGGCTTTTTCGGGCGAAGACGAAGCGATAGCTGGCGATTTCGTTCCCTCCAAGTGGAACGCTTCCGCGCCGAACAATTCGATCATCAAGGTTGCTATCGACTGGCCATCGAGAATGAGCGCATCGAAGCGGACGAAGACGACTCCCGTGTCTCGGCACGGATCGCCATCATCGGGCTCTGACAGCCGAAACGCGGCTACGCGCCAAGGAGGAGCGGCAAGGTCGAACAGCTCATGAGCGAAATCGCTGCGAAGCTCATCAATCCGGTCGAACGCCTCCGAACGTGCACAGGACCGAAGGTCGACTTCCTCGTAATTGATTGCCGCGTCCGGAGGAACCTGCTGGACGAGCTTGACGCTATCAATCCGCGTTCGCAGACTCTCATGACATCTTGCGAGTTCCGCGAGGCGCTCGGGAAGCCTGTCGAGATCGATTCGGCCGCGATATTCCCGGAACTCCTGCATCGCCACACCGCCGAGGGGCAGATGTTTTTCTCGCCCAAGCAGATAAGCTTGTTGCAGCTTCGTCAATGGCCGCACGAGGACGCTTTCCTCGACACTCATCGTTATCACGACCTTTTTGTTCGGTACGGCGTGCCATCGCCAAAGTGCGTCGGCAGACGTCTTTGGTCTTGAATTTCGGCATCCCCTGTTCGAGCGTCGGAGCACACGGATTTCAGGAAAGCGCCCGCAATCAATTCCGAGATTTCATTCGTGCGCCTGCGCATCAACTCGGCGATACGGCGGGGGGTATTATGTGTTCGAAAGTCTTCCTCAGACAGCGCGCAAGAGGGGATGTAGCGATTGATGAAGCCACGAAAATCGGCAAGTTCGTTCTCCGCCATGATCGTTGCGATGTCGGTATCCGCCTCAATGACGGACCGATCGCCACAGAGCCTTTTCATGAGATGGACCACCATTTTTTCTGCATCGCTGGCCGATCTCGAAACGAGGTCGCCCGAACGACCGGCTAGCTGAAACTCGTCACTCAGGCGGCTCAAGCTGGCGCTCAGAAGGTCTGGCTGATCGCTCACCTTTCGCAGCAATCGCGAATAGGAGTTAAAAAGATCGATGACCCAGTCGCGCGCGACGGCATCGATGCGCACATCCCAATTTATCAGGAGCCCCCCGTCGACGACTGCCACTTGAACATCCAGGGTGACTTGCGGACCTTGCGACGTCACCCAGTTCAGCTTGCCGAACACACGGCGGACACGCTCGGAAAACAATTCCCCCACCGTTGAGCTGAGCCCGGACGAGAACACCACGGGCGAGACCTCCAGATCTCCTCGCCTCCGGGATAGATCACGCATGACGTTAACGCCCGGATAGGCCGAGTGAGCAAGAAGTTCGAAGATCTGTGTCTGAAGCTCCTGGCAAAGCGCCCCTGCTGTATCGACTGTGTGAAGATCGATGGCCACGATGAGCAGGTTGGAAAACTCCCCGACGAGCTGGTCCTCGTTACCGACAGCCGGAGCGCGCCAGAATATCGGCAGATTAAGCCGGAAACGGTCGCATTGCGTCGCGCGCCCAAGCGCTATGGCGAAAAGCCCGAGCAGCAGGGTCGTCGGCGTGACCCGCAAGGCTCGCGCGGCGTTTTCAAGAGCGTGTCGTTGCGCGCAAGAGAGTCGTGTAGCCAGGCGACGGTTCTTGCGCCGTGCTCTTCCATCCGGGCGTAAGGGAAGGAGAGGAGCCGGGGGGAGGTCGGCTAATTTCTCCTGCCACCAAAGGCGGTCCCGCTCGCGCTGCCTGTTGTGTTCGGCTTCAACGCTCATGCTGTCGAGCCAGTCGAAGAAGCGCGCTCCTCCAGTGCGGTTCGACTGAGGCTCTTGGTATAGAGCCGCGAGATCATCCATCATGACGCGGAAGCTGACTGGATCGATGGCGATCATGTCCGCGTCGACGTGCAATCTCGTTCGCCCCCCAGGCAGAAGACTGAGGCTGAAGGCTGTCGCCTGCCCCTCGATCAGATCCAGCGCCTGCTCGGCCCACGCCCGACGCTTCGCCGCCAGGTGCCGATGCAGCGAAGTGCCCCGCAAGGCGCTCAAATCCTCCGTTTCCAAGACCGGCATCTCTCTATCCTTCGCGGATGCTTTGCCGACCGTCTGCATCAACAGTAAGCCAAACCATAGGATGAACTGAACCAAGGCAGTCCAATGCGCAGCGCAGGCGATCCGCTACGAGTTCGTTGCCGTCAAATTCCGCGTAAAGATGCGCCGCGACCCCTCCAAGGGGGCCACTGGAAGCTCTGCCAGCCCAGTAAGCAGCTTGCATTGCGCTAAGCTCTCTCATTACGCATGTACCTTGGTCAGATTAGCAGATTGACGATCGATCGAAGTGTACCGTCAAATGCAATACGTCATGAAAGTAAAATCAAGATAATGTAGGGCGAGGCAAGTAATTAGCGCAAGTTATATATTCTAAATTTATAACAGTTATAATATTTACGGCCTTGTATTTATTACAATAACAAAAACATCTATTAAATTTTATCGATATCTCGTTGCAAGACATTATTTGAGCTGATATGCAATTCGCTAGTGTATGGATGGCTCGGTATGAATATAGAATATAGTCGCTGGCCGAATGATATGGCTGAACTCTATGTCGCGGAGGGGCTTTGGCTGGGTCGTCCTTTGAGTCAAATAATAGAGGATAGAAAAAAAGACTGTGCGAAGGATCTGGCTATTATCTGCGGAGACCGCCGGTTTAGCTATGGCGACATCGATCAACTGTCTTCAAACCTTGCTGGACGCTTGGTCGCGCGAGGCATGAGGGTCGGCGATACAGCGCTCGTACAGCTTCCAAACGTCGCGGAATTCTATATCGTCTTCTTTGCCCTGCTGAAGATTGGCGTGGCGCCGGTCAATGCACTGTTCGTTCATCGCAAGCTTGAATTGACTGCCTATGCAAGACAAATCGCGCCCCGCCTTTTGATCGGCACCCGCGCCAATCCGCTGTTCTCGGACGATGCGTTTGTGGATGTCATCAAGGAAATATCGCCTAATCTCTCGGTGGCTCTGTTCCTTGGAGAAACGAATTCCAGCTCAAGCCTTGACTACTGGATCAATACGCCGTCCGAGGGGGCGAATTGTTACGCTCCCTCGGCATCCGACGAGGTCGCCTTTTTCAATCTGTCCGGGGGGAGTACCGCGACACCGAAGCTGATCCCGCGAACCCACAACGACTATGACTACAGCGTCCGACTA